>CAYFRH010000050.1:0-17366 GCA_964345345.1 uncultured Puniceicoccaceae bacterium
GATAGCGGAGACCGCCCCTTAAAAGAAGCAACCGCTATTACGGCTCCGCCGTGACTTCCGCATCCTCCGGAAAGATCGGCGCAACCGGGGCGCCCAAAGCCAGGGCCACTGCCCGCAGCAATTCCGCTTCGTTGCGGGTTGCTTTTTCATCTGCCGCGATGATGCGCTCGCAAACGGCAAGAAACTGGCGACGAATACCGAACGGCACCACCGCCAAGGTATCCAGCGCCTGCAGCAGCTCATCCGCCGAGGTCGATTCCGCCAACTGGAGCTGGTTCACGAAATAAGGCGCCTGCCGCGCTGCCTCCGCAAGCACTCCCTCTGTCGACAACCGGCCCGATTCCGTCTCCTGGGCAAGGCGGGAGGCGACAACGCAGGCGGCCGCGACGACCTTTCGCGCGGGGCGCTTGCGCACCTCAGCGGAATCGCCCCCCAAGAGCTTTCGCCGGACGGCCACCAGTCCTGCCAGCTCAAAAGGCGAAACGGTTTCGTCCGCCCGCACCAGCGCTTCGACCAATTCAACGAAGCTCTCGCGATCAACCTCTGCTAAAGCATCCCCCAAGCGAGGTGCCAGCAACTCCAGCAAAACCATCCGCGAGGACCGCGTGAGTCCCGCCATTCGGGCCGCAAAGTCCTCTACCCCCTTCACGTCCACGTCCTCCGATTGCTGCAGCAATGCCATTTGCCTTTCCCGCGCCTCGCCCTCAGAGTGAAGCAGTAGGGCAGCAAGGACAACGAGGCTCTGGTCGGCGTCCTCAAAAACCTCCGGCAACCGCTCCTCCAGTTCGGCGCGCGCCGCTTCCGCAAAGCGCCGACCATCCTCGCGCAAACGCCCGATCGCCTGCATGAAAATCCCCGCCGTAAGCACTCGGCCAAAGGACTCGCCACCCGGAAAACCGGGGCCCTTCCCCGCGCTTGCCGCAGGGGAAGATTGCGCCGCGCCGCCACTCTCCGCCTTCGCTTTTTGGGAGTCGCTTTGCGACGAACTTTCCTCCCGCGGCGGCAGGAAGCCTCCGTCCCAATCACCCAGAATGCGGGCAATCCGTTTGGGCAACGGCGGATGTGTGGACAGAAAGGCAACCTCGCTCCTCAGCGACTTGGAGAAAAAGGCATGCGCGAACTCGCTCGCGGCCGGACTGCCGACCTTCGAGCCGGCCCCGCCTCCGATTCTCCGCAGGGCATTGCCAAGGCCTTGCGGATTTCGCGTAAACTGCACCGCAGCCGCATCTGCCAAATACTCCCGTTGGCGGGAGACCGCCGCTTGAATCAAGCGCGCGAAAAATTCCCCGATGAATCCGATCACCGTTATCAACACGGCCACAATGACGATCGCGATAATAAGGGCGCCGCCTCCGCCGCGTCCGCGACCACCGCCACGGCCACCCACGAGGACGGGTGCGCCCGCGCCACGATGCCGGGAGCGCCTCCGTCGACCTCCGCCGCCAATCAAGGCCCAAAAGCCGCGCCCGAGCATAGTCAGCATAACGATCCCGAAAATCCAACCGCTCAGTTTTGTGCCGAGGCGCATATCACCGTTCAACACGTGGCTGAACTCGTGCGCGATCACGCCCTGCAACTCCTCGCGATCGAGTTGGTCCAGCGCTCCCCGCGTCACCCCTACTGCGGCGTCATCAAGGGAGAAACCGGCCGCGAAGGCATTGATCCGGGTTTCGTCATCCAGAACGTAGACATCCGGCACCGGCATGCCCGCCGCAATGGCCATTTCCTCAACCACGTTCATCAACTGTTTTTCCCGCGGCCGTTTGGTCGCGGTTGTGATTCGCCTTCCGCCAAGAGCCTCTGCCACGCCTGCGCCGCCTTTCCCGCGCAGGCTTGTAATGCGCCAGACACTGGCCAGGACAATTACCGGCACGACGACGCCGAGCGTCCACAGAAGACGCGGCGGCGAAAACCATTCCGTCCCCGGTCCCTGCGTCTTGTGGTCGTAGTAAAAGACGCCGGCCGTCACCGCGAAATAGACCGCGGCGACCATTACGATGACCGCCAGTACGAAATAGACGACCAGCGACTTCGTCCGCGCCTGGGCCTCGTCCTGCGCCTCAAAGAAATCCATAACCAACCTTCTCGCTACCTCGGATTACGGACCGACCCTCCCGGTCAGAATTTCACTTCCGGCGCTTCCCGCTCACTTTCATCCTCGATCTCGAAAAGCTCCGCCGGGCCAAAATTAAATGTATTGGCGAAAAGGGTGGCCGGAAACTGCTCCCGCTTCGTGTTATACCGCATCACGGCGTCGTTGAAGGCCTGTCGTGCGTAGGCCACCTTATTCTCCGTGGAAGTCAGCTCTTCCGTGAGCTGCATCATGTTTTGATTGGCCTTCAGGTCGGGATAAGCTTCGGCCAGAGCAAAAAACCCGCTCATGGCACCGGCGAGGCGACCCTCCGAGGCCTTCAATTGTTGCATCTTCCCCGCGTCGTCAGGAGATCCGGCCGCTTCCTCACGGGCTCCCGCCGCTTGGTTGCGGGCGGCAATGACATTTTCGAGCGTCTCCTTCTCATGCTTGAGGTAGCCTTTCGCGGTTTCGACGAGATTCGGGATCAGGTCGTGGCGCCGCTTGAGCTGAACGTCAATCTGGGCAAAGGCGTTTTTGAAGCGGTTCTTCAGCTTCACCAACGTGTTGTAGACACCGGTCGCGTAGAGCGCCAGTCCGACGACCAGCACCACGACCACTCCTAAGACAATCCATCCCATCATAGGTTAGGATGGGTAGACACGAAGCGGGCGGCTATCGAGAAAAAACGCCGACTCCGCCGAAGAGCAAAACGGCTCTCAGAAAAGCCGGTAAATAAAGGGCGCGGCGGAGCTGCCGCCGACGAGGATGAGCAGGCCGGCCAGCAGCAGAATCAGAAAAAGCGGCACCAGCCAGAGTTTTTTGTGCGCCCGGGCAAAAGCGAAAAACTCGCGCACGATCCCCCGGTTCGGCTTTTCGAGGAGGTCCTTGAGGTCATCGGAGGAGGAGGAAGAGGTCTTTTTCATGGTCAGTACTGCCGGAGGTAAGGAGAGGGCCCGTCTTCGCCCGGCGCCTTTTCGTTCCAGTAGGAAGGGCCGGCGGGAGCGGTATTCATTCGCAAAAGCGGGATCCGGCAAAGACGGAGAAGCCAGCCGACGGGCGTGAAAAGAAAATAGTAAAGGAGCAGGCAGACCACGCGCGTCACCAACCAGTCGATACAAAAGATAAACCCTTTCCAGAACCGGTAGGCAAAAGAGGCCACCGGGGCGGGTCCGTTCATAAGCAGGGCGAGAACCACCGAGACAGCGAGGATAACGACAGGGAAGCCAAAGGACCAGACACCGAGAATCCAGCGCAGCAACAGCAACCAGAGCAAGGCGGCCACGGGCGCGCCCGCCACCAGTTCAAGGGAGAGGCGGCGGCGCCGGGCAAGGGGGATTTCGTTTCGCGAATGAAATTCCATGGAGGGAGTAAGTTTCGTGCGCGGACTATCCCTAATCAAGCGGGAACTCGCCCCGGTACTGCTCGGGATCGACGGCGTGTTCGCGGTTCTTTTCCTTTTCGAGAACGAAATGTCCCATGACGAGCAGGTCCATATCGGTGCCGAGAAAACAGCGCCATGCGTCCTGCGGCGAGTGTACAATCGGTTCCCCGCGGATATTGAAGCTGGTGTTGACAAGAACGGGGCATCCGGTGGCGGCCTCCCATGCCGTGAGCAGACGATGAAAAAGGGGGTTCCGCTCTGCATCCACGGTCTGAACGCGGGCGGAGTTGTCCACGTGCGTGACGGCCGGCAGGATGGACCGTTCCGCCGCCAGCAGAGCCCGGATGCGTTCCTCGCCCTGCGGAGGCAGCGCATCTTCGTCCACCTCCCGCAGGAGTTCCCTCCTCACCTGTTCGACGAGAAGCATGTACGGGGAGTCGCCCTCCATCTCGAAAATTTCCGCCGCCTTTTCCGCGAGGACGACCGGGGCGAAGGGACGGAAGGATTCGCGGAATTTGATCTTCAGGTTCAACACCTGCTGCATGCGCCGGTCGCGCGGATCACCGAGAATGGAACGGTTCCCAAGCGCCCGCGGCCCGTATTCCATCCGGCCATGGAACCAGCCGACGACCTTGCCCGCCCGCAGAGCCTCCACGGTGCGGCGGAGCAGCTCCTCCTCGTTGCCGCTTTTTTCATAGACGGCTCCCTCCCTCCGCAGGATCTCCTCGGTTTGTTCTGCGGAAAAGCTTTCCCCGAGCAGGGCTCCCCGCATGGCGTCAGCGACGCGGGGCCGCCGCTCTTCCCCGAAGACGGCGTGTGCGCACCGCAGGGCCGCGCCAAGAGCACCGCCCGCGTCGCCGGATGCGGGCTGGATCCAGATCCGCTCGAACAATCCCGAACGCCGGAGCTTCCCGTTCGCGACGCTGTTCAGAGCGACACCGCCGGCGAGACAGAGGTTACGGCTTCCGGTCACATCCCGCGCCGTCTCCGCCATGCGCAGCACAATGGTTTCCGTGACCGCCTGCAGGGAAGCGGCGAGGTCCATCGCCCTCTGGTCCAAAGGCTGGTCCGGACGGCGCGGTTCCCCGCCGAAGCTGTCGTGGAATTTTCGCGACGTCATAGTCAGGCCGGCAACATAATTGAAATACTCGAGCCGCAGGGCAAAGGAACCGTCTTCTTTGAGGTCAAGCAGCTCAGAAAGGATCTTTTCCCGGTAGACCGGCTTTCCGTAGGGAGCCAGTCCCATGACCTTGTATTCGCCGCTGTTGACGCGAAAGCCGAGGTAATAGGTAAAGGCGCTGTAGAGGAGACCGAGGGAATGGGGAAAGGCAAGGTCGCGCAGCAGGGTAATCGCCCCGCCGTTGCCATGTCCGATGGTGGCGGTCTCCCATTCCCCCACCCCGTCGATGGTGAGGATCGCCGCCTCTTCGAAGGGACTCGGATAAAACGCGCTCGCGGCATGCGATTCGTGGTGGCCGCAAAAGAGAACCGCCTTCCTGTAGCCGCCGCCCAGTTCGCGGCGGATCAGGCGCGGATGGTAGAGCTTTTCTTTCAGCCAGTTAGGAAGCGCAGCGAGGAAGCCGCGGAAACCCAGCGGGGCCGTCCGCAGCCATGTGTGCAGCAAGCGGTCGAACTTGAGAAGCGGCTTTTCATAAAAGATGACCGCGTCGAGATCCTCCGCTTTCACCCCTCCTTCCCGTAGGCAGTACGCCACCGCCCCTTTCGGAAAGCGGGCGTCGTGCTTGACCCGGGAGAACCGTTCCTCCTGCGCCGCCGCGACGATTTCGCCATCCCGCAGCAGACAGGCCGCGCTGTCATGGTAGTAGCAGGATAAGCCGAGAATGGTCGCCATAAATCGTATGTGATTAGAAGATCCCCCTGTTCAAACGACAAGAGTATCTTCAACGACCATCGGATTTGTCCCCCGTTTCGGCCAGCCCTACTTCCGCAGCACCTGCTCGCTTTCCGGATCGAAGAAGTGCGCTTTGTTCATCTCGAAATGCAGTTTCACCTTCTGCTACTGCATCCCCTAACGGTCGCCGGATTCGACTTTGGCAATAAAACTTTGCCGGAGAAGGTCTCTTAGCCGTTCTGAATCCGAAGATTCTGTCTTGGCAATAAAGCCGCGGGCGTGGGTGAAGAGAACATCTTTTTCCCCGCTGATCCGGGTGAATTCCATCCGGGCGTCATCATTGAAGCGACGTAATCCGTACCCGCTGCCGCGGCCATCCGGATAAACCAGAGCGAGGACTTCGTTTTCAAGGCCGAGTTTTTCCACGTGATAACCCAACCCGGACGAGGCTTCCTCAGGGAGCGGATCGGTCCTCGGCATGAACAGCGCTTTGAAAGCATGACCGTCTGCTTGCAACGTCCAAATCTCAGCATGTTCCGCAACGAAATCCAGGCGCGTGCGCAAATCCTTAATGTAAGCGAGCGTATCCTGCCCGATCATGCGCATCAGCTCCCAAATGGGCTCACCGGGTTGATGGATCTCCTCGCCGGCAAAGCGACGCAGGACGGTGATATCGAGCGGCGAATTTAGTTTGCCGAGGGTTTCCCGGTCGATGCCAAGCCATTCCGCTGTATCGGATGGCCCGCGACAATCGAACCACTCGGCAACTTCGAGCCATGAACAAAATTCCCGTGCATCCTCATACAGAGAGAGGTGCTGCAGAACAAGGGAGAGCGCGCAGGTCGGGGGATGGTCCCGTGGAAATTGGTGATGATCGAAATTGTTGCGCTCAGGATTGTGCTCGTTTCCCACGTCGATGACAGCGACCGCCGGGTTAGCGAGATCGGCATCCGTAGGCTCCCGGCGCTCAATGGGCACAGGCGTTTGCGCAATGAGTGTGCAGCAAGCCAGAAATTCATCCTTATGGGCACCGCCCGGATGTGTGACAATGGAAGTTAACATGTAGCCTTACGATGGAGCTCTTCCCCTCGGGGTCGACCCTCCATTTGCAGGTGCCGGGACGCCAGCGTGAGCATGGTCGGCGACGGCAGCAACGTCGCCGTCAAGAGCACCGGCATCCCTCTCGTCAAGGGCGACCTCCGGGCCTTCGAAAAGGTCTTTCGCCTCAGCCTTTCGGTGGTTAAGGGTTCCAGAACTGTTGACGCAAGGCGCGGGGCGGCACGCCGTAGTGGCGGGTAATGCGGCGGGTCAAGTGGTACGGATTGGCATAGCCGCAACGGGAGGCGATTTCGCTGATCGAGAGGCCGCTGTCGCGGAGGAGGCGGACGGCCTGTTCATCCCGGTAGTGCCAGAGGTAGCGGACAGGTGAAGTGCCATGGCTTTGCTGGAAGAGCCGCGTTAATTGCTGGGGGCTGACCCCGGAGCGGCGAGCGAGGGTGGGCAAGTCGAGGGGATCGGGATAGGCATTGTGGATAAGGGCAAGAGCGCGGACCACTGCGGGATGGCGGGCAAGGGAGCGGTTGCCGCCGAGGCCAAGCTGCTCCAGAGCCCACCAGCAGGCAGCGTCTGCGATAGCCGGCAAATACCCGTGGGGGAAATCTACCTGCAGGACCCCGGAGTGGAGGAGGCGGTTGGCGAGGGATTGCAGTTCGTCGTGATGAGTAAAAACACGCTGGTGGGGAGGCAACTCGGTGCTGCCACTGTTCTTGTATAAGTCGGGATCGGCGTGAATCCACCAGTGGCGCGTCTTCTCGGTACAGCTCATGGCAAAGAATTCCGTGGTTTCCGGTACCAGCCAGATTCCCTGACCGCGGCATAAGGTAACAGTTTCGCGCTGGTTCAGGGTGAGCTGCATGTGACCGCTGAGCACGACCACGAGTTGATAGGAATTCTGCATGCGCGGGCCGAAGGTTGCCTGAGCGTTGTAGACAATTTCATCCCAGCTATAGAGAATTTTCCGGCCATCTCTGTTCATTTCAGATAAAGAAATGATCGGCACGGGCATGGAATCGATCAAGGAAATCCGTTAATATGGGAAAATGTTAGATGCAAATACGAAAGCTGGGCCTGGCTATTATCGACCAGAGGAATTAACGGAGGACGCATTTTCCTTTTACAGGGAGAAAGGTTTTCTGGTTGTGGAAGACGCGCTGGACACGGACGCGCTGGTGGAACTGAAAAAAGAAACGGTCGCGCTGTGCCGCGGGGAGCGCGGCGACGTGACGGACGCGCCGCCGGTCAGCGATGACATGAATGACGATGCGGTGCAGGGACAGGTTTTGTGCATTCACCATCCGCACAAAATCAGTCCGTTGGTTCGGGATTATTTGGCGGAGCCGACGATTCAGCGGGTACTGCAAGGGGTAATTGGGCCGAACACGAAGTGCATGCAATCGATGCTCTTCATCAAGAGTGCGGGCAAGCCCGGGCAGGCGTGGCACCAGGACGAGGATTTTATTCCGACGCGGGACCGCTCGCTAATGGGGGCGTGGATCGCCATTGATGACGCGACGGTAAACAATGGGTGCCTGTGGATTTTGCCGGGATCGCACCGCCCGGGGGTTTTATGGCCGATGCACGCGCACACCGACAAGCGCTTTGACTGCACGCATGAAAGCCACGGATTTCCTTTTCGGGACGAGGACGCCGTGGCGGTGGAGGTAAAGGCGGGATCCATTGTCTTTTTTAATGGCTACACCTTGCACCGTTCGCTGCCCAACCGAAAGGAGTCCGGTTTTCGTAGAGTATTAGTAAACCACTACATGAGTTCGGAAAGCCTGCTGCCCTGGAGGGCGCGGGAAGACCAACCGGTGGCGACGACGGATTACCGGGATATTACCGTGATCACAGGGAAGGATCCCTATGCCTGGAAAGGTACGGAAGACATCGCGGCTGCCCACATCCGGGCGGATGGAAACGGAGGATGCAGTGATGGCCGCACCCTCCAGTAACACGATGCCCATAACGCCGCGGGAACGGGTGGCGCTGACCTTTGTGCGCCAGCCGGTGGACCGGGTTCCGCGTTTTGAAACCTACTGGCAGGACACTTTGAAGGCTTGGGAGAAACAGGGCCTGCAGGGCGGGCAGGAAGCTGCGCTGAACCTGCTCGGGGCGGACCTTGCCGCGGTGAACGACTGGGATCATGTCTGGCCCAGTCCCTACCGGGAGCGCAAGGTGCTTGAGGTGAAAGGGAACGTCATGACGGTTCGGGACGAATGGGGAGGGACAAACCGCTTCTTTACGGACCGGCAGACCACGCCGGAGCACCTTGGCTGGGAATGTGATTCACCGGATACCTGGAGAAAAACCCACCGGCCGTTTTTTGAGCGGGACGTGCCTGTGGACGCGGACCGGTTGCGGCAGCTGCAAAGCACTGGAACGCGCGCGGAGCGCTGGCGTTTTATAATGGCGGTGGAGCCCTTTGAGTGCCTGCGGAAACTCATCGGGGACGAGGAGATGCTGATGGCCGTAATAGAGGAACCGGAGTGGATTGCCGAAATGGCGGCTGCCGTGACGGACCGAGGGCTCAAAATGTTGGAGCGCATTTATGCCACAGTGGAACCGGTGGAAGGACTTTGGATCTATGGGGACATGGCCTTTAATCATTCGACGATGTGCTCGCCGGAACACTACCGGGAACTGATCTGGCCGCAGCATCGCCGCCTGTGTGACTGGGCGCACAACCGCGGGCTGTCGGTCATTTACCATACTGACGGCAATGTGGAAGGCGTTTTGTCTGATTACGTGGAGGCGGGCATCGACATGTTGCAGCCTCTGGAATGCAAAGCCGGCATGGACCTTGCGAAGCTGCAGCAAAGCCATGGGGACCAGCTATGCTTTTTCGGGAATATCGACGTGATGACGCTCATTACGAACAACCTTGAAAAGATCGAGACTGAGATACGGAGCAAGTTGGCAGCCGGGATGGCGCGGAAGAATTACATTTATCACTCTGATCATTCCATTCCACCGCAAGTAACCTTGGCTACCTACGAGGCGATGATCGAAATGGTGGAGCGCTACGGAAACTATTGAAGCCCAAACCGGTTTGGGATTAGGGAAATTGCAAATTGATAATTGTTTATTACAAACAATTTTCCTATAGCAAGGTGTGTCTTCACGGAAACAGACCCCCAATTCTTACCTAATATTATGAGCACGACATTACAAAACCTGACAGAGGCGATTAAAAGCGGCAAACGCAGTGATGCCAAAAACCTGACCGAAGAGGCCTTGGCCGCAAACACGGACCCGCAGGAAGTCCTTGCAGCCTTGTCCGCGGGCATGGATGACGTCGGCCGCCGCTTTAAAGCCAACGAAATTTTCGTGCCCGAAGTTCTGGTCGCGGCCCGCGCCATGAAGACCAGTATGGAACGTTTGGAACCCATCCTGACTGCCTCCGGTATCAAGCCCAAAAACACCGTGGTCATCGGAACCGTGGAAGGCGATTTGCACGATATCGGGAAAAACCTCGTTTCCATGATGCTTAAAGGAGCCAATTTCGCCATCGTGGATCTCGGGACGAATGTCCAAGCGGAGGATTTTGTAACTGCCGCGAAGGAAAACAGCGCCGACCTCATCGGGCTTTCCGCACTCCTTACTACCACGATCCCCGCTATGAAGGAAGCCGTAGCCACCATCAAAAAAAACAATCCGGAGATTAAAATCATAATCGGCGGCGCCCCTATCACCCAAGAGTTTGCCGATGAAATCGGAGCAGATGGCTATGCCGCAGATGCCGCCAGCGCGGTGGATGTGACGCGCTCCCTGCTCTCCGCCTAAGGTCATATTGAAAAATCCACACGCCGGTAAGATTATGAAGAACAAGGATATTCTCCTCAATGCATTAGCGTCCAAGCCCACGCCACGCGTCCCCTGGGTTCCCTTTGTCGGCGCGCACGGGGGCGCCCTTGTAAACAAAGACGCCACGGCATATTTACAATCATCCAACAATATCTTCGATGGGCTCAAATTGGCCACCCAACGCTACCGCCCCGATGGTCTTCCCGTAGTATTCGACCTCCAGATCGAAGCCGAAATCCTCGGTTGCCAGTTAGCCTGGGCTAAGGAAACTCCACCTTCGGTGATTTCCCACCCGCTCGGCGAGGATTACAATTTAGACGAGCTCCCCCCATTTTCCACGGGAAAAGGACGCATGCCACAGATCTTGGAGGCTGTACAACGATTTAAGGCTGAAATCGGGGATGAAATCGCCCTTTATGGACTCATCACCGGTCCCCTCACCCTTGCTCTGCACTTGCGTGGCGATGATCTCCTCCTGGATATGTTCGATGAAGACGAAAATGTCCCCCGGCTCCTCGACTTCTGCGCTGCGGTCGGAGAGCAGATGACCGCCGCCTATATCGAGGCCGGAGTCGATGTCATTGCCGTCGTGGATCCCATGATCAGCCAGATTGGATCAGGACACTTTATTTCTTCCGTTGCCCCCCCATTAAACCGGGTTTTTGACGGCATTCGAGACAGGGGAGCCCTGTCTTCCCTATTTGTTTGCGGGAATGCCACCCGCAACCTGGAAGCCATGTGCCAGTGCCGCTGTGACAATATCTCCGTGGACGAAAACGTGGACCTTAGCGAACTGGCCCGCACCGCCCGCGCCGCCGGCAAATCTTTCGGCGGCAATTTACAGCTAACCGTGGTCCTCCTTTTGGGAGACACGGAGGACGCCCGCCGGGATGCCCTTCGTTGCCTTGACCAGGCCGGCGAGGGCAACGGATTTATCCTCGCCCCCGGCTGTGATCTACCCTACGCCGTAAAACCTGAAAATCTGGAGTCTATCGGGAATATGGTGCACGATCCTTACCAGCTGGAGGTCGCCCGCAATCTGCCCCCAAAAGCCACAAACGACATGTTCGAAGATGTCGTGATTCCCGACTACAAAGCTGATCAAAATGTCATCATCGATGTCATTACCCTGGACTCCGCCAGCTGTGCTCCTTGTACCTACATGGTAAGCGCGGCCCGGGAAGCCGCGCAGGTATTTAACCGTCCAGTGGACGTCCGGGAACACAAAATCACCACGCGGGAAGGACTTGGCTATATGACCAAACTCCAGGTTTCCGCGGTCCCCAGCATTTGCGTTGATGGTCAGGAGCGATTTGCCTCCCTGATTCCTTCCCGCGAAGATTTAGTCCAGTCGCTTGAATCTGCCGCCTCCTCAAAATGAAGCTTCCCGTCATCCTGGTAACCGATTTTCCAGGTAGCGGTAAGGCCACGTTCCGGAAACACCTCGCGTAGCTTTGGACTCCCTTCCTATCCGATCAGAAGATGGGTCGTATAATGCAGTTGCTTCTGCATATTATAGTTAATGAAAAATCTTTCCGCTTTTTCGAAACTGTAAACACGGGAATGGAAGGGATGTTATCGTGAGGGAGATCCAAGTCATCAGACCGTCCGGAGAATCCAAAAAACTCAAATTAGAATCGAGTTTCGCGGGAACTTTACTGGAATTCCTCGTCCAAAACCGTCATCCACTCAATTCGCGGTGCGGTGGAAGGGGCGTTTGCCGGGGTTGCCTGGTGGAACTAAAAACCGGACCTACTTCGAATTTTTTGCGCTCCTGCCAGATTTCCGCCAACGGCCTTCCAGACTCCCTCAACGCCCTCCATATTCCCGCGGCTTCCTGGCAAGATTATTCCCTGCACGGCATCAGCCAGTTTGAAATCCTCTTACCCGTTCGGAATCTTCACCCGCGTTCCGGATTCGGGCTGGCCATTGACATAGGGACCACAACCGTCGCCGCCTGCCTTTGGGATCTACAAGACCTTACCTGCCGGAACACCGCCTCAAGGAGTAACCGGCAGGCACGCTATGGCGATAATGTCCTCTCCCGGATTTCTTATTCCATCGATAATGCGGAGGGGCCAAAACATCTTCAGGAAGCCCTTC
This sequence comes from uncultured Puniceicoccaceae bacterium, assembly GCA_964345345.1. Taxonomy (GTDB): domain Bacteria; phylum Verrucomicrobiota; class Verrucomicrobiia; order Opitutales; family Oceanipulchritudinaceae; genus Oceanipulchritudo. Next base: position 12,274 of record CAYFRH010000050.1, read on the forward strand.
TGAAGCAGTCGCTCCGCCCTATGATCCTTGATATGGCCCGCGAGAGCGGTATTAGGATGAATGATATCGGAGAAGCTACCGTCTCTGGGAATCCAATCATGCTCCACACGTTCCTCGGATTGCCCCTTAAAGGGTTTTCCAGCTATCCTTTTGCTCCGGAGTTTTTGGATACCCGGATATGTAAGGCCAATCAACTCGGCTGGCGAGAAGATATGAAATTTCAGCTGCTTCCTGGCCTCGGCCCTTTTGTCGGCGCGGATATTGCCGCCGGGGCTCTCGCCGCAGGGTTCCTCGACGCAGAACCTCCCGTGCTCCTGATCGACTTTGGAACCAACGGGGAAATGATTCTCAAACATGCCGGTGGATACTTCGCCACCGCCACTGCTGTCGGACCAGCGTTTGAGGGGGGACGCCTTCAGTGCGGCGCCGCCGCGCGTGATGGTGTAATTGCTACCCTGCAATGGAATGAATCTGATTGGATCCACTCCCTATGCGGCAATAATCATGAAGCAGAGGTGATCGGGATTTCCGGTGCCGCGTATATCGATTTTCTCGCGGTTGCTCGCAATCACGGAATCCTGAATGCTTTTGGCCGCTTTAAGGAAAACGCACCGGGCGTCTTCGCTCCCGATGCCCCGGAGGATTCCGGCAAACGTATTTTTTTTGAGAATAATCAATACATCAGCGAAACCGACATTGCAGAGCTCATACAAGCCAAGGCGGCCATCGCGGGCGGAGTCGCTACCCTGCTTGAATTGGCAAATCTCAAACCGGAGGATCTGAAAGCCATTTATGTCGCCGGTGGGTTTGGATACTACCTCAATTCCACGCATGCCCGGACCATCGGACTTCTTCCCGATTTGCCGGATAACCGCATTCACGTTATCGGTAACGCCTCCCTCGGCGGTGCCTCCCTGCTCCTTCAGGCCCCTGATTATACCCTATTCCATGAGCTAATCCAAAACACCGAGATCATCGAGCTCAACCAAACAAAGAACTTCGAGGATCACTTCACCGACGCCCTCATGCTGGAGCCGATGGAATCATAAAGTAAAAACGATGCCTCCAGCATCTTGTTTTTGTACAACCTCGAAAACAATGCCTTGGAGGGCCACAAAGGAACCAGCTAATTGGCTCAAACCGCAACGACGAGGACGCCGTCGCTACGTCGTTGGATTACGGACTCCCTGGCGTTTCCTACTTCACACAGCGAATTATCCGCTTATCCGCGCTAAACTGCGCCCTTTTACCCGGCGGCACGACCAGAAAATTTTCCTCGTCCCAAGGCCCAAGCAGCAAACGCTTCAGCAAGCCGTCATTTCCCGCAAAGTATTCGTAACGCATGCCAAGGCATTTTGCGCTACAACGAGTCTTCTCTTTCATTTCCTCCACCGGCCCGTCGCCCAGATCCGTAAATGCAGCACAGGAGTATTTCCGATACTTTTCCCTCTCCATTTCCATCAGAAACTCCACTTCTTCCTCGTCGAACTTTTCCCGGTAACCCGCTTCCAGCCTCTCAAAATGATCCGGTCCGGGAACACGCCCCCCACGACACCATCCGGGACTAAACCAATACGTGCCCGGCTCCTGCTTATGGACTTCCGCGTAGCGTTCCTTGCTCCCCAAAAGCAACGTGATGCAATCATGCGCCCGGGGAAGCACCATCTCCGCATCGTGAGCGCGCAAATTCACGATGCTGTTACTACATAAACCATAGACAAAGACAATTCGATCATGGCCGCGGTTTTCCAACTGATTTACCGCTTCCTGTAATTCCCGGTTAAGTAATTCCGGATAATCGTGCCTTCCCATTTCTTTGAATACAACCTCCCCACAAGGCCAGCCCGCCTCCTGCAAAATACGCCGTGTTTCCAACTCCAGCACATCACAGGCTAAAATAGCCGTGGTTTTGCCACTATTATGTTCTTTCATAATTGCCTATAGAATAGGCCAGTAATCGATACGGCACAATGAAAACCGTGGCCGAATGGATTCAGCACTACGTATCAATGGTTTGCTCGCCGCCACGTTCCACGTTACCAGCGTAAGCCATCGCCGCATTGTCCGGGGCGCGGCTTTTTTGTCGTTAGGCAACGGAAAAACGCGCTGGTCCTCCACAGCCGTTCTCGACAGGCGCCGACAGGCTGGCAGACTACGGAATTTTGAACTCAGCCTTTACCATGGAACAAGATCCCTTTCCCGACTGCCTTGTCCTTACCGCCAACCCGTGGACCCTGACGGAATACCCGGACGCCGCGACCGAATGGTCCTTCGCCCGTAAGCTGGAGTTTTTTGCCGAGGCGGGCTGCCATGCAGTCACCATGGATGGCGCCGACAAGAAAGCCGTCCGGCAGCAACGCGCCCTTTCCTTGCGCCTTTGCGGCTTCTTCAAGGAACCGAACGGGGACGGCATTGAGCGCCAATACCTTGCCCAAGTCGAGGCCGGGGCGGAGACCGTTAATTGTTTCCTTGGTTCTCCGGAAACGCCGTTCGAGGAGGCGGTCGGATTTCTCGGAAGACTCCGCGAGCTGGAAGCCGAGCACGGTGTGCCCTGCCATGTGGAAACACATCGGGCCACCATGACCGAGAATCCGGACTTCACCCGGCGCCTTTTTTTCGAGGCTCACGAACGTTTCGGAGCATGGCCTCGGGTCTGCTGGGACCACAGCCACCTCGCCGTGGGAAAACACTTCGCGCTGGGCGAATTGGAAAGTTGGCTCGGGCAATGGGACTGCGGGCTAATCGCCGCCTCCCAGCAGCTGCACCTGCGTCCCTTCAATGGCCACCATGCTCAGATTCCCGTCACCGACGGAAAGGAAAAGGAAACCTCCGAATTTAAGAAATGGTGGGCTTTTGCCCGCCGACGTTTGCAGGACTGGGCGGCGGCGCACGAACCCGGCGAGGAACTGTGGCTCGTCCCTGAACTGGGTCCGGTCTGCCACGGCTACGGCCTTTCCACTTTTCCCGAGGTGACCGGACAGTTGCGCCATCTCCTCCGGTGCCTTTCCTCAATTCCAACATCGACCTAATTCATCATGCTCGAACGCCTGAATACGCTACCCAAACCGCTGCGGATCGTCGCGTGGATCCAGATCATCTCCATTGGCCTGAGCCTCCTCGCGATCCTGTTTTCCCTCGGCTCCATTCCGCAACAGGAACTGGTCTCCGGTTTCGCCAGCATCCTTGTCGGCGCGCTCATTCTCTGGGGTATCCTCGAAGGCTCCAATGTCGTCCGTATCATCGCCCTTGTGTTGGCATGGCTCGGCTTGGTCTCGGCCAGCCTGCTCGTACTCGCCGCTCTTCCCACCATCGGCATTGGAGCCATCGCCTTCGCGCCGCCACTCATTATTACCGGAATCACCATCTGGGGACTTAGCAGCGAGGAATCCAAAGCCTATTTCAAAGGCGGTGGAGGCAAGGGCGACAAGGGCATCCCCGATGTGCGCGACCTTGAGTAAAGCAGCCTAGCCATTTGCTTTTCATTTACGGGGAACTGCGGAAAAATTCCGGACTCAACTTATCCGGCTGGGCGACGTAGCCTTTAAAAATTCGCCATAACCGGTTTCGGCGATCGCTCTTCTTCGGGTACCAGGCAGCTTGGCAAATCCTCAATTCGTTCGCACCGCGTTTGCATCATCACTTGGTGAAGCTGCTGCCGGAGAATGCGGACCACGTGGTCGCCACCGTGTCGGCCCAGCGCACCGACGCCATACATGAAAGAGCGTCCCAGAAAAACGAATTGAGCACCGGCGGCAAGGGCGCAGGCGATATCGGGGCCGTTGCGGATGCCGCTATCCATCATCACGGTGATCTGTTCCCCATAGTTCCGGGCGATCCGTTGGAGCGGCTGGATGGAAGCCTCCCCGGCGTCGAGCTGACGGCCGCCGTGATTGGAAACGATCAACCCGTCGAACCCTAGCCGCACCGCCTGCTCCGCATCCTCTTCGCTGGCAACCCCCTTCAGCACGAGCTTTCCCTTCCACCGGTCGCGGATGGCCCCGAGCTTGTCTTCATCGAGGACACCGGAAAAAGTCCGGTTCATGAACACCCCGAGTTGTTTCAGGCTCATCCCCTTCGGGACGTAAGGCGTAAGCGTCTTAAACTCCGGCTGCCCGGCCAGAAGCGTCCGTACGGCCCACTTGGGACTCCCCATGACTTGTAGAATGTTCCGCAGGGTCATCTTCGGGGGGATCGAGAGCCCACTCCGGATCTCTTTTGATCGGTAGCCGAAAGCGGGGACATCGGCGAGGACAACCAGGACCGGATACCCAGCGTCTGCGGCCCGTCCAAGGAGCTTGTCGCGCAGTTCGTCCTCGACCGGATTGTATAGCTGGAACCAAGCTTGGCTTTCGGTAATTTTCGCCACCGTCTCAATATCCGCCGTGGCCACAGTGCTCAAACAAAAGGGTATGTTCGCCCTCTTTGCGGCGGCGGCAAGAATTTCGGTGGCGCCAGGCCAGATGAGCCCTTGCAGACCCACCGGAGCTACTCCAAACGGGAAATCGTAATTTTTCCCGAAAAGCGAGGTCTCGAGATTCGGCTCACCGGCTTTGCGGATATAAACAGGCTTTAGCCGGATCTGACGAAGTTCTTCGGTGTTGCGCCGAAGGTTCGTTTCCGAATTGCAACCGCCATCAACGTAGTCGAAGGCAAAGCGGGGAATGGTACGCCGCGCTTTTTCGCGCAGGTGCGGAATATCAGGATAGTCGGAAAATGTTTTTTCGCTCATAGCAGGCTTTGGATGTAGGTTTGGGGCTTTATGGAAAATACGAATTCACGATCAGACGCAAGGTACCGAAAGCATTTTGTCGTTGCGGGGGGTGTTCGTCCAGTTGCTGGAAGCAGGAGGAATGCGGCTGGGTCTGGCCTGGCCCCAAGGCTCTGCGCCGACGGTCTTCGAAGGATTGCCGCGCGGGACAAGTTAAGCAGAGCGGCGACGGAGTCGGGGTTAGGCGTTCGGCGACCCGTCCATGCCCCATTCCTGGAAAGCCGCCGCTCTCTTGGTCCTGCCGCTAAGGACATATCCGCTCAAAGGCAGACCCAAACGGCCGAGACCGGTTTACCGCAGCGGACAATTGCCTTGGCAGATAGGG
>CAYFRH010000051.1:0-17083 GCA_964345345.1 uncultured Puniceicoccaceae bacterium
GAGGCCCTACAGGTTACCTCCGTTGTCAGAGCAGTTCCGCAATCTGTACGGCATTGAGGGCGGCCCCTTTGAGAAGCTGGTCGCCGACGACAAAGAAGGCGAGTCCGTTGTCGAGGGCGGAGTCGACGCGGATACGCCCAACCCCGCACTTGTCCTTACCACTGTAAGCCAATGGGGTCGGATAGCGATTCTCATTCGGTTCGTCGCAGAGTTCAGCTCCCTCGAAGGAGGCCACCGCTTCACGGGCCGCCGCCACATCGACAGGACGCTCGAATTCAGCATGAACGGCAATGGCATGTGCACGCAGGACGGGCACCCGCACGCAGGTTGTGCTCGTGGCAAGAGCGGGCAGGCCCATGATTTTGCGGCTTTCGTTGCGCATCTTGTGCTCTTCCTTGCTGTAGCCGTCGTCAAGAAACGCGTCCACGTGCGGGAAGAGATTAAAAGCGATGGGATGGGCGTAGGTGCCGGTCACGGGCTCGCGGCCTTCCTGGCGCGCCTGCACCTGTGCCTCAAGCTCGCGCATGCCCTCCACGCCGCTGCCCGAAACGGCCTGGTAGGTACAGGCAACAAAACGCGTGACCCCGAAGGCCCGATGCAGGGGCCACAGGCCCATGAGGGTGATCGCGGTGGAGCAGTTCGGATTGGCGAGAATGCCCGCGTGCCGCAGTGCCGCTTCCGCATTGATTTCCGGAACGACGAGCGGGGTTTCCGGGTCCATCCGGTAGGCGGAGCTGTTGTCAACAACCACGCAGCCCCGTTGAACCGCTTCCGGAGCAAGTTCTCTGGTGATGGAGGCTCCCGCGCTGAAAAGGGCAAGGTCGAGTTCCGCGAAGGCTTCCGGCTGCGCTTCTTTGACCGTGTAGCTTCCTTTGCGCCCACGGATTTCCTTGCCCACCGAACGACGGGAGGCCAGCAAGGTTATCGAATCACAGGGAAACTCACGCTCTTCCAAAAGACGCAGCAGTTCTTCCCCGACCGCACCGGTTGCTCCGACAATGCCCACTCGTTTCGCCATAACTTCGTGAATCCCCTATCCGAATATGAAGTCGTGCTCGCCCGACTTCAAATCCAGGCAACGGACCATGTTTTGCTGGTTCCCCTTGGCGAGAAAATTCTTGCTCACTGGTCCCGGGGCCGGACGCTGGCAACGTACCCCTTTTCCTTCAGTAAGCGTCCTCCTTCCTGCGAGCAGGATTCCCTCGGTACGCCCTGGGGACTGCACGAGGTCGCGCAAAAGGTCGGCGACGGGGAGCTTCCCGGCACCGTCTTCAGGGGTCGCCTTTCCACCGGGAAGCATTGGCAGGCGTTTGCAGAGACCGATCGGGAGGGCAGCCTCGTGACAACCCGGATCCTCCGCCTGAGCGGCCTTGAACCGGGCCTCAATGCCGGGCCGGGCGTCGATTCATGGGAGCGGTACATCTACCTCCATGGAACCAACCATCCGGAGGAATTTCCCCGTAACCGTTCCGCCGGATGCCTTTTGCTGCGCGATGATGACTTGCTCGAGCTGTACGAAAGACTCCCTCTTGGCAGCCATGTCTTCATCCTTCCGCAGCCGGATCAGTCCACGCGGGCCAGGGAAGCGGGTTGATCCATTTTTCCCGAATCCTTCCTGTAACAACTCGGGAGGAGGAAGAATTCTCCCTCGCCATGTCGGGGGAAGGCTGACAAACGTTCAGATATGGCGAAATCAACCGGAACCGTCGGCATCCTCACCGCCGGGGGCGATTGTCCCGGCCTCAACGCCGTCATCCGCGGCGTCAGCAAAGCGGCCATGCACTATGGCTGGAAAGTCCTCGGAATCCAGGACGGTTTCCGCGGCCTCGTTGAAAATCGCGTTCTTCCCGTTGAGAATATCAACGTCAGCGGGATCCTCACCCAAGGTGGAACCTTTCTCGGCAGCAGCCGCGACAAGCCGCACAAAATGCCCATGGGAGGCAAACCCATGGACATGACGGAGGTCGCCGTCGCCAACTACGAAAAGCTGCGCCTCGACTGCCTCGTCTGTCTCGGCGGGAACGGAACCCAGAAAAACGCCTATCGCCTGCAGAAGGCGGGGCTCAACGTCCTCACTCTACCCAAGACTATCGATAATGATGTCGCCGGCACGGAGATCACTTTCGGGTACGACTCGGCCATGACCATCGCCACGGAAGCCGTTGACCGCCTCCATACCACCGCCACGAGCCACCACCGCTTCATCGTCTGCGAGATCATGGGGCACGACGCCGGCTGGCTCTGCCTCGGTGCGGGTATCGCCGGCGGAGCGGACGTGATTCTCCTTCCGGAAATCCCCTACAGTCTGGACGCCGTTGCCGAAAGCCTTCTCAACCGGCGGCGCCACGGGAAGCGCTTTTCCATCCTCGCCGTCGCCGAAGGGGTCCGTAATCGGGAACAACTCCCGCAAAAGAAGGGAGGGAAAAAAGCGAAAAAAAAGGAGACGCAACCGGAAAAGTTAGTGCGGGAAGCGCAAGACAACGGCGTTCACCTCGTTCGCGAGCCCGTGGCCAGCCGGATCGCCCGTGAGCTACAGGCCATGACCGGTGTGGAAGCGCGCGTCACCTCCCTCGGGCACGTCCAGCGCGGCGGGTCGCCCACCGCCTATGACCGCCTTCTCTGTACGCGTCTCGGGACCAAGGCGGGGGAACTGCTCGCCGCCCGCGAATTCAATCTTATGGTCGCCGTGAAAGGCAACCGCTGCGAACCGGTCCCCCTCAAGGAAGTCGCCGGTAAGACCCGCACCGTTCCGCCTGACCACCCGTGGGTGCAGACCGCCCGACTCGTCGAAACCTGCCTCGGCGACGAACCGGTGTAGTTGCTTCTCCTAAAGACGGTTCTACGGCCCCATGGAGAAATTTCTCTTCTTTTCCCGCATTCCGAAAACGGCCGGGAACCCTATCTCCGCGGTATCGGCGGGCACCCCGTAGACCGGCTGCGTCGCGCCGGAAAAGCGGTTTACCGAATCCGGCTCCCCAACTGAGCAGGCCCGCTGCTCATAGGGGCACACGGTCTCCGTGGAGGCGTTTTTCGAGGAGCGGGACAATCGACGGGTGGTCGCCAACAAGCGCGGTCCTGTGCGTGCGCAGACCGGAAACCTCCGCTTCGGCCTCGCGGCAGATTTCGGCGATATCCCCACCGGACCCCGCGTGACGACCGGGAGAGAGGAAGAGCAGGGAAACGATTACGTCGCCCGTATTCCATTCCGGCTCGCGGAGAATCCTCTCCAGCAGAGGCTCATTGAAAGCAAAATAGGCGCCCTCGCGTCGTTCCATGGAGGCGGCGGCGACGGCTTCCGCCCGGCCCGCCAACCGCCGGCGCAATTCTCCGGCAAGAAGGTTTCGCACCGCCGCCACTTCCGGCAAGGGCGAACCATGATCGACCAGAATGACGCGGAAGGGACCAATTCCCCTCTCTCGACGCACCTCCTCGACCCGTTCCTCCAGGATATCGACAAGTCCACGGCCCTGGGCCTCGAAAAGAAAGCCGGTGCGTTCCATTTCCACCGGCCCGAGGTGTTCGCGGAGAAAGGCAAGGCGCTCGGGCCAATACTGCGTAATGGCACCGGTAGGCCCGAAAAAGAAAGGGATAAGCCCGAAACGCCGTTCCCCCGCCGCCCAGCATTCGCGGAGACGCCGTTCAAGGTTGACCGCTTTTTCGCCGTCCAACTCGGCGGGATCGATCCGGTTGGAGTGGAGCAGGCTGGCCGGCGTAATGGTTTCCCCGCTGCGTTGCGCCAGTTTACCCGCTACCTTGCGAAGGTTACGCACGCTCTCCGCGCGAAGGCTCCCGTTATCGACCAGAAAATACCGCATATGGAGACAAACCTGACGATCCCGATGGCCTCTTCAACCTTCGCCGCGAAATTACCCCTTCCCGGGAAGATCGAAAGGACATGCTTTAAGCTTCCCTCCATCGGGCCGCTTTGTTCCTCTCGGGAACATGGATCCGGTACAAGAAGAGGTACTCGACATCTTTAAGCAAAGTGGTGCCCTCCTCGAAGGGCATTTCATTCTGCGCTCCGGCCTGCGCTCCGGGCACTTTTTTCAATGCGCGCGGGTCTGCGAGCGGCTCGACCTTGTCAGCCGCCTTGCCGAACTGCTCATCCGGAAATTGCCGGACATGAGTGAGGTCAAAACGGTCATTTCCCCCGCCATGGGTGGCCTCGTCATCGGGCAGGAAATCGCCCGGCAATTGGGCAAGCGTTTCATTTTTGCGGAAAAAGACCCCGATCAGCTGATGCTTCGCCGCAACTTCCAGATCAAACCGGGCGAGCGCCTCCTTCTTGTCGAAGATGTCATTACCCGCGGCGGGCGCGTCCAGGAAACCCTTGACCTTATTGATTCGAGGGCCGGAGTTTGCGAGGCCATTGCGGTTCTTGTCGACCGTTCCGCCGGTGAGGCCAAATTCCCGGTCCCGCTCGTCCCGCTGCTGGAAATCACCTTCCCCACTTACGATCCGGACGAACTGCCGGACCACCTTCGCAACACACCCGCGGTGAAGCCGGGTTCCTGAACAAACAACGAAAAATTTTTCGTGTATTTAACTTCTCAATACTTGCATTTCCCGCAAGAATCACCTAATTATTACTAACAACCGTCGCGAAAGAAGCGCGGCGAGAAAGACCATTACCTGACACACTTACCATGAACACCATGCAAATCTTCCTCTTCCTCATCATCCCGACCGCGATTTTGGGGATTTACGCACAGATGAAGGTCCAAGGGGCCTACAAAAAATGGGCCCAAGTGGGTTCGCGTAGTGGCATAACCGGACGGGAAGCAGCTGCCTACGTAATGCAGAAGGCGGGCATCCGGGACGTCGAGATCGTCTCCACGCGAGGGCACCTGAGCGACCATTACGACCCGTCAAAGAAGCGGCTCGTCCTGAGCGAGGAAAACTACGGCGGCCACAGCCTTGCCGCCGTCGGGATTGCCGCTCACGAAGCGGGTCACGCGGTCCAGCACGCGACCGGGTACTCCATGCTGAAGCTGAGGATGAGCCTTGTCCCGATCACCATGTTTGCCTCCCAGTTGCTGCCGTTCGTGATAATCGGCGGGTTCTTTTTCGGCATGCTGGGCCTGATCAAACTCGGCGTACTGGTTTATCTCGTCCTGACGGTATTCCAACTGGTGACGCTTCCAGTGGAATTCGACGCCACCAAGCGCGCGAAAGCAGAACTCGTGAACACGGGTATTTTGCAACAGGATGAGATGAAGGGGGTCAATAAGACGCTCGATGCGGCTGCCCTTACCTACGTCGCCGCTTTTGTCAGCTCCCTTGCCAATTTGCTTTACCTACTCGCCCTCGCCCGCCGCTGAGGAGGGAAAATCAATCCGCCGAACCGGAAAACTTCTTAAGCTTCCTTTGGTTCCTCGTTTTGAGGTCCATTTTCAACACCTTCACCGTTCCCGGTTTCCCCATCCGCTCCTTCTTCCTCTACGGGCTGCGAAGCGGACATAGCTTCAGCGGGAGGTTCCCATTCTCCGGTAACGGGACCGTAAATACTTTCCAGCTGGTCCTGTGACCAGGTTTCGGAACGCTCTCCGTATTCGGAACGCACCTTTGCAACACGTTCTTCAGAAACCGGATAAGACCCATTGTTGTAGCTTTCATCGGTGCGGATGTAGCTTAGGACAGCGGCAATTTGCTGGTCACTGAGGCGGTTAAACGCGGTCATGGCGTTATTATATTCCTTCCCATTCACAGTGACCGGGCCAGCCATACCGGCGAGGACGATATTCACGAGACGATCGGGATCATCCTGGACCCAATTGGAATTCACGAGCGGAGGATAGACGCCCGCAAGCCCGTTTCCATCCGCTTGGTGACAGGCCACGCAATTTTGGTTGTAGATCCGTTTGCCGAGGGCCATCATGTCCACCTCTTTGGGCCCAGTGTCCTTGGCCACGCCCGGGCTTTTGGTCTCGTCATAATGGTAGGGACTAAAATCGCCCGAATATTTTACGAGATAAATACCTGCCCAAAAAGCGAAGACCATGAAAAGGGCGACGAGAAAAAGCGGCATCGGGGAAAAATTCTCCGAAGGTTCCTCCTTTTCCCGCATCAATTGCGCATGCACCTTCTGCAGGTCGCGGTCATCGAAATGCGTGCCTTCGAAAGTCTCGCGCGAACGGCCTTTGGGCGGAAACTGATCTTTCTGAGAGTCGCTCATCGATCCCGGTGGGGTTACTGGGTAAATTTCATTTCCGGCAGCTCATAGTCCTGCCGTAGGTTCATCAGGTAGGAAACAAGGTCCTTTGCATCCTGAGTGGGAACCACCTCAAGGCCCTCGCCGGGATGATATTCCTCCGGGATTTCGATGGCCTTAGCCGAAGGCCCGCGCCTTTCGCTGATTTCCTTCACCTCGAAAAGAAAGGGGAAAGGCGGCATCGTCGAACCAGGGGAGGTGATCTGCGGATTATACAAATGCTGGTACTGCCATAACTCGGAATAGCGCAGTCCGACGTTGGACAGATCGGGGCCGGTCCGCATCGTTCCCAGCATGACCCGTTCGGTGGCGATATAGTCACGCGCCACGGACTGCCGGTTACCCCAGCCACGCTCAAAATCGGCGCCAAAATCGGCTCGGCGCACTTGCTGGGAGTGGCAGTACAGGCACCCCATCTTCTCGTAGACGAGCTTGCCCCGCTGGGCGGCCCCGACGAGCGGCTGCGGGTTGGCCGTCATGCCATCCTGGTCACGCCCCGGTTTTTTTTCACCGGTCTGCTCATCCACGTAGGTGGGGCCCGCGATGGGCTCCCCCTTTGGATTTTCCAGCTCGGAAGTGGCGGGTGTTAGATTCAGCATCTGAATGTGGGGGGTCAGAATGATGCCCGTCCACGAGAAAGCTAAAGTGAAAAAGATCCCGAAAAACAGTAATGGTAGGCTTTTCATGATCTCAGGCCTGGGAGGATTCCGGGGTGAGCAGGGTTGGTTTCGATTCCGGCTCCGTGGCAGGGTTTTTCCGGAAGACCATCCAGAACACGTTGATGCCAAAAGCAATATGGCCGATCAGCAACATCAGCCCTGAAACAGAGCGTGCCCAGAGCCACGGCTTCGTGTTTTCCACCGTTTCCAGGAAAGTGTACATCGGGGTTCCGTCCTCGGTCAGGGCGTTCATTTGCAAGCCCTGAATCCAGCCGCCAATCTGAAGCGCCACCACCATGAGAAGAATTCCCATGGCACACATCCACCAGTGGACCTTGATGAGGAAGGCATTCGGCCATTCGCGGGAAAGCAACCGGGGCATCATGTAGTAGACCGCCCCAAACATAACCATGGTAAAAAAGGCATAAACTCCGTGGTGGGCGTGCCCAACCGTGAAATGCGTGAAGTGGGTCACCTCATTCACGGAGCGGAGAGCCATCGTACTGCCGAGAAGACTGACGGCGGTGTAGTTGATAGCACCGAAAACGACAAAGCGGATCGTCGGGCTCGCCCACCCGGGCTTGTGGAGGCCCACGACCGTCAGGTGATGGTTGATCGCCACAACCACGACCGGAATGACCATCATCACACTCGCAACCGTTCCCGCGGAAATCACCCATGCCGGTACGGGACCCCCAATCAGGTGGTGTACTCCCGCCCAATTATAGAATAAGGCGAGGGCCCAGAAACCCAGCACGGAGAGATAGTAGCTATGGATCGGGCGTCCGAGGACTTTGGGGATGAGGTAATAAGCCGCCGCCAGCCCCACCGGGGTCAGCCAGAGGCCAAGGACATTGTGCGCGAACCACCAGTTTGTCAGCGATTGCACCACTCCTTGGGAAGGCTCGAAAACAAGCATGATCTGGGCCACCGTATACAGCCACGGCAGCCAGAAGAAGGCCGCGAGCAGGTACCACTGCGAGACGTACACATGGTTGCCCTGACGCCAACGAAAGGCGATAACCAACCAGACACCCACCAAGGCATAGGCGATTGCTACCATCGGGGTGATGTAGCCCGGCATCTCCAGCCACTCTACCCCGACCATGTCGCCGCGCAGAATACCAAAAATCCCAATGGTCACGGCGATGTTCCAGAAAACGCCCGCCGTAAGGAGTATATTCGAATGCCGGATGCGGGCACGGCACAGACGCCCCATGATCCAGGGACCCACGGCAAAGATGACGTTGTTCCCCCAGCCGTAGATCATCGCGTTCAAGTGGGCACTGCGGACACGGCCAAAGGTCAGCCAGGCGTGCTGGCTCAGAAATTCCGGATTCGTGGCCTTAATAGCCGCCATCAGGGCGAAGATCGTTCCGGCCATCAGCCACAGCACCGCCGAGATGAGGAAAAGCATTGCCGGTGTCCGCATTGATGCGTCCACTTCCCCGAGCCGAGCCTTCAGGTCCAGCTCCGGCTCACCGCTCGGGTGGAAGGAGGAAAGAAGGGAAGGACTTGTACTCATGACGATTGCGTTGGTTCACGCTGCTCACCTTGGGCGGTCTCTTTGTCAGAGCCCGCCTTTTTTTCGGTTTTTTCCGGAAATTGATCGGTGATTTCCCCCTCCGGCTCGTCTTCGTCGAAAATGGACCGCGCGCCTTCTTCAAGATTCTGGAGTTGGCCGTTTTTATGCGCCCAGTGCAGCGCGTAGGCCGCCGCGAGAAAGAAGAGACTCGCAAAGAGAAAGCCCCCGGTAATGTAGGTTCCCCACTCCATTACAAAGCGGGCTCCTGCCCTTTCCCGTTCTTTTCCGATCGCAGTTCCTCCACCGTTAACCGCATCGCGCGCTCCACCGGAAGCCGTACCTCTCCTTCGTCGCGGTTAATCCATTCATAGCCGGCCACGAGCCGGTCCTGTTCCGCTTCCACTTCCTCGCGTAACTGCAAACGTTCGCCGGCATTGATTTCCTCGGCATCCACGGCGCGGTTGGGCAGGTAGGCAACGGCGAGGATCAACACAAAAATGAAGATTACCCCAATCCAGCCGAGAGCCGAAAAAAGGACTTTTCGATCCGAGGGTTCTGTTGCTGAGGGAGGCTGATTAATCATGGCAATCGATGGACTCCTGAATACGAGGGTCGCGGATAGGAATCGGACGCTGCTGGGCGGCGGAACGCAGGTAGGCCCAGACGACAATGCCGCCAACGCCGATGACCATGGTAACATCTACCCAGCTGATACCAAACTGACGCACAGTATAGCCCAGCTCGTTTTCCGCGACCAGCTTCTGGGGAACAATATTCCAGTACAGATCGACTAAATGAAAAACAAGGATCCAGACCGCGATAAACTTCAAGCGGTTTCCGAATTTGTTCTTGTACCAGAGAAGATAAAGAAACGGGACAAAGAAATAGAGGAAGATCAGTACCATACTGACCCACCACCAGCTGTTTTTACCCCCCGTCTTGGCCAGTTCCCGAATGTTGTACCAGAAGGTCTCCTCAGGTATGTTTGCGTTGTAGATCAGGAAGTACTGCGAAAAACTGATATAAGCCCAGAAGACGGTAAAGGCCAGCATGATGCAGCCCATCAGGTAGTAGTGCACAGGCCGGACGATGCCTTTCAGGCCGTCTTCCCGCGTAGCACTGTAGAACAACAGCAGGACAACCCCCGAAAGGGCCGCGCGCACACAGGCGGAAAAAAACCAGACCCCGTACATGGTCGAGAACCAATGGTAACTCAAGGACTTGAACCAGTCGATGGCCGCAAAAGTCGTGGCAAAGGCACAGATAAAGAGCCCTGCCGCAGCGAGGCGACGACTTTTGTGCACATTGGCGTGATCGCCACTGGAATCCATGTCAAAGGACCACTTGCGGAAAAAATAGGCCAGACCGCCCCACGCACCGAAATAAACGAGGTAGCGCAGAATGAAAAAGCTCCGGTCAAGGTACGGGGATTTGTGCACATAAAGGACATCCTGCGACACGGAACCGTGTCCGCCGGGGACCGCTTGCGTCCCGTCCATCCAGATCCAGGGGACCGATCCTGATTTCGCCGCAAAAAGACTCATGAGGACAAGCGGAAGAAAGATGAGGGCCAGCCATGGAAAACCGGCGAGGGCATGTTCAATCTGCCGTCGCGGGACGACCGCCCAGCCCGCATCAAACATCCACCAGATCATCAGGAGGAAAAGCATCCCGACAAGGATGCTCAACCAGAAGGAGATCCCGAGGAGCCAGCCAAGGAAAGGCCGCGCCGGATCGCTTGCCTGCCCGAGAAAAAGGCCAAAAACGGAGAGACCGAGAAAGATCAGCCCGATGAGAAGAGCACGCTGCTGCGCTCTCATCGGTCCGCTGGCTCCGCTTACCGCCTGCCCTGTCGGTACAAAGTCACTGCTGGTGGTCATAATCCAAGATCTCCCCGGTTCGCTTCCGGCACATCCTCCACGGTTCCGGAGGCGGCCCGCTGCAAAGCGCGTACGTACATTACCACCTTCCAGCGGTCTTCAATGCGGATTTTCGAGCCGTACGGACCCATGGTATTCTTGCCGTAGGTGATGGTGTTGAAAATTTCCCCGTCGGGCTGCTCCATGATCCGCGTCTGCAGCAGGCTCACGATGGTGGGGTAGCCGTAGCGGGCCTGCGCGATAACTCCGTTGCCGTTTCCGCTATCCCCATGGCAGACGGAGCAGTAAATCGTGTAGATCTCCCGTCCCTCTTCCATATTCGCGAAGCTGACTTCGACCGGGAGCCCGTCCCCGAATGCGTCCGCATTTTCGCGCTTGCCGGTGGCGAGGTAGGCATCCTCGCGAAAGCGGTTGTCCGGCTGGAGGTGGGAGTACCCCGCCTGATTCGCCGCAACGGTCGGAACGGCTCCAGCCACCGGTTGCCGGTCGGTACGCCCATCGTCGAAAAAGGAGGTCTTGCCCTGTTCGTGGAACTTGTTTTGCCGGTCCATATCCGGAAACACCTCCAAAGGCGGCTTACCTGTCTGGCAACCGCGGAAACCGAAGACCACCAGGACAAGAACAACCAGAAAAACGTAGATGAGAAAGAACTGGCGCATCAGTTGTTTTCCTCCTCTTCCTCCTGGAGAACCGTGATTTCGCTGGGATTGAGTTGTTCGAGGAATTCGCGGGTTTGCTCTTCGGAAAAAAGCTCGTCCTCAGACTCGATCACAACGGCAAACTTGTCGTCCGTAATATGGCGGAATTTGTCGTACTCCATGACCGGGTGATAATGCATCGGCAGACGGTTCGTAATGAACATGCCGCCGAGGGTTCCGAAAGCGGCGAGCAGAATGGTCATCTCGTAGGCGATCGGAAACGGAAAGATAGGGCTGAAAAAGGGCTTTCCGCCCACGATCAAAGGATAATCAAACTCGCCCATGAACCAAACCATCGCCATGCCGGTGAAGAAACCGATGGCGCCGCCGAGCAAGGTGAAAATGGGAACTTGGGACCGCTTCAGGCCCATCGCCCCGTCCATGCCGTGGACCGGGAAGGGCGTAAAGACGTCCCACCTGCGGTATCCGGCTTCCCGCACGCTGCGGGCCGCCTGGTAAATCGCGGGTGCGTCCTCAAAGAGTGCAAGGTATCCGTAGGTTTTCGCCATGATGTGATGCCTTTACAGAAATTAGTGGTGCCCATGCACATCCGCTTGCTTGGAGACCGCTTTGATCTCCGCGAAGGCCAGAAGTGGAAGAAATCGAATGAAAAGAAGGAAAAGGACCCCGAACAGGCCGAAGGTCCCGAAAAAGGTGAAAATGTCCACGATCGTAGGGCTGAAGTAATCCCAGTTTCCGGGCAGGAAGTCGTTTGCCAGGGAAGATACCGTGATGACAAACCGCTCGAACCACATGCCCACGTTGATGAAACAGGAGAGAATCCACACCAGCCAGAGCTTTTCCCGCACTTTACGGAACCAGAAAAACTGCGGCGTGATGACATTACAACTGATCATGATCCAGTAGGCCCACGCATAGGGTCCGAAGGCGCGGTTCACGAAAGCAAAGCCTTCGTAGGGATTGGCCCCATACCACGCGATGAAGAACTCCATCCCGTAGGCGTACCCCACCATGGAGCCCGTCGCCAGGCAGATTTTACACATGCAGTCGATGTGGTACTGTGTAATGAGGTCCTGTAATCCGAAGATCGCCCGCAGCGGAAGCATGAGCGTCAGCACCATCCCGAAGCCGCTGAAAATCGCTCCCGCGACAAAGTACGGCGGAAAAATCGTCGTATGCCAGCCGGGCAGGTTTGCCACTGCGAAGTCGAAAGACACCACCGTGTGGACGGAGAGAACAAGCGGAGTGCTCAGGCCGGCCAGCAGCAGGTAGGCCATTTCGTAGTTGCTCCAGTGGCGGTTGGAACCGCGCCAGCCCATGGCAAGAATGCCGTAAAAATATTTGCGGAAGCCGAAATAGAAGCGCTCAAAGGCCCGGTGCAGGCCGGTTTTCGCCTTGGCGAGGCGCTCTTCGAAAATCATCGGAACGCGATCCCGCAGGGTGGCGAGATCGGGAATCATGCCCATGTACCAAAAGAGGATGGAGACCGTGCCGTAGGTGGAGACCGCGAAGACGTCCCATTCGAGGGGCGACCGGAAATTCGGCCAGATGGCGTTGGCGTTCGGCAGGGGGAATAGCCACCAGGCGAACCAGACCCGCCCGACGTGGAAGAGCGGGAAAATGCCCGCGCAGACCACCGCAAAAATGGTCATGGCCTCGGCCGCCCGGTTGATGGAGGTCCGCCACTTCTGCTTGAGCAGGCAAAGAATGGCGGAAATCAGGGTCCCGGCGTGCCCGATCCCGATCCAGAAAACAAAGTTCACGATCGCCCATCCCCAGAAGACCGGGTTGCGCAGGCCCCAGACTCCCGTCCCCGTGGAGACGAGGTAGATAAGCCCCACCGCTGTGAAGCTGGCGATCATTGCGCATATGACAAAAGCCACCCACCACCACATCGGGGTGCGCCCCTCGACGATTCCGCAGACTTTGCGCGTGATCCACGAGAAGTTGCGGTCGTTCTCGATCATGGGCCGCCGCGGCATATCCGCCGGGCGGACCTCCTCAAGCACCTGGTTGCCCATGTAGGCCCCGGCGGCGTGGCTCGGTTGGTCTGCTGTCGTGCTCAAGAGTCGTTTTCCGTTCCTGGTTGTCGTCGAAAATTAATGTCCGTCCTGCCCGTTGTGCCCGTTGTGTCCGTTGTGTCCATTGGTGGCGGGTTGGACGCTCTTGTATTCCTTGCGGCTTAGGGCCTTGCGGTAATCCGGCATGCGCGGATTCGGATTGCGCAGGCGGGCGAGGTACGTCGTACGCGGCCGTGTGTTGAGGTAGCCGAGAAGCGCGTAATCGCGGTCGTTCTGCTTCGCCTTCGAGACCTCGCTTTCCGGATCGCTGATATCCCCGAAAACGATCGCTTCCGAGGGGCAGGCGGCCTGGCAGGCGGTGCGGATGACCCCGTCGGGAACCTTAATGTCGTTGCTGTCTTTCGCCTTCACCCGCTGGGCGATCTTGCCTTGTTCGATCCGCTGTACGCAGTAGGTGCACTTTTCCATGACCCCGCGCATGCGCACCGTAACATCCGGGTTGTTCTGCATCGCTTTGAGCGTGCCGCCCTCGGTCTTGTACTTGTTGGTTCCCACCGGGCCGGCGTAAAACTCGTCCGTGCTCCGTTTGTTGTAATCAAAGAAGTTGAAACGCCGCACTTTGTAGGGGCAATTATTGGCGCAATAGCGCGTTCCCACGCAGCGGTTGTACGCCATCACGTTCAAACCCTGGCGATCATGGACGGTCGCGTTGACCGGACAAACCTGCTCGCAGGGAGCCATTTCGCAGTGGAGGCACCCCACCGGCATGATGGAAGCCTGCGGGTCCGCAGGTAGCGAATGTCGGTTTTCCTCCAGCTCGCCCGTCGAGTAATAGCGGTCGAGACGGATCCAATGCATTTCCCGTCCGCGCATGATCTGGTCTTTCCCGACAATGGGGATGTTGTTCTCGCTCTGGCAGGCAAGGACGCAGGCATTGCAGCCCGTGCAGGTGTTGAGATCGATGCTCATGCCCCACTGTTGTTCGGGGATGAACTTCGCGCGGGCCTCTTCATCCTGCCAGACTTTGTAGTTCGGGGGCGGTTCACCGAAGTCAGGCGTCTCGTAGGCGGACCCACCGCGCGGGGTTTCCAGGGCTTTTTCCGCCAGCGGGGCGTCCTTTTTCTTCCCGTAAATGGGCGGACTGTGGCTCTCCATTCCCATTTCGGAAACAAAGTGCGGATTTTCGTCATAGGTCTTGACGGTCCCTTCGCGCAGGATCGCCCGGCCCTCCATGGACCAGTGCTCCTGGGTATTGGCGAGCCGGTAGCCGTCATCGGTTAGACGAAGCCGGCCTCCGCCGCGGGTCAGGCCTTCCCCGGAGTGTTTCAAAGGATAGGCATCAAATCCGGTGCCCTGCCCGACCCGGCCCGTTTTGCGCCGACCATAGCCAAGGGGAAGAACCACCGTCCAATCATCCAGGCCCGGCAAGATGTGGATCGGTCCACGAACGGTGATCCCATCCACTGTCAGTTCCGCGATGCGCGATTCCTCGCGTCCGCGCTTGAAATTTCCCGTCTTTTTGGCGACCCCGCCGATAAGGAAATCCCCGCTTTTCGTATCAAATCCGAGATGTTTCGCGAAGGCCGGACTGACGATGACGGCATTGTCCCATGTCAGCTTGGTCATCGGATCGGGACATTCCTGGAGCCAGCCGTTGTTGTTGTAGTACCCGTCGCCGACGGAGGCGTCCGGCAGGAGACGCACCTCAAGCTGTTCCGGCCCGCTTGCCGGTGCGGCAAGCTCCACGCCGACAAGCCGTTCCCGCATGGCGGCGGTCCGGAGGGAGGACGGATCTGCTTCGGGATAGGCCGAATCCGGCAGAAATCCCTTGCTGAGCAACCGCTCGAAGGCTTTGCGCCCTTCCCCACTGCCGTCGAATTCCTTGCGGAAGGTTTCAAGGACGAGCCCGTAGGGATCATTCACGGAAATGCCGGCCATCAGGGCCAGCAAATCCAGCTCCTGCATGCCGTCGAAGAGGGGAAGGATCATGGGCTGAACGGGCACATAAGTACCGTCGTAAGTCCGCCCGTCCCCCCAGGATTCGAGATAATGGGTGGCGGCGATATTCACGTCCGCTTCAAGACTGGTTTCGTCAAAATAATATCCGTAGCGAATGACCTGCGGCACTTTTTTCTGCAGCGACGGCCAGTTGAGGTCGGCGGGCGCATCGTAAGCCGGATTGCCGCCCAGGATAACCAGCGTTTCCACCGTCCCGTTCTCCATTGCCCCGGCGAGAGAGCGCAAAGAGAGCGAGGGCTCCTCCGGTAATTCTCGATACCGGACCGTGCTGCCAACCGCGCCGATCTGTTCGTTCAGGAAGAAAACGAGTTGCTGGGCCTCCTCGGAAAGGTGCGATCCGGGGATGACGAGGCTCTCCCCGGAATGATCGAGAAGATCACGCGCGCATTCGACCACCCAGTTTTCATCAATTTCCAATCCCTTGGCCCGCGTACGCAGGAAATCGGCCAAGCGTGCGTCTCCGCCGCTTTGCCGCAGCACCTCTGCGGTTAGAAGCGCGAGAAAGGCGGTCATCTTCCGGCTGCCGAGGCGCAGGCGATGGTCCGCCATCGCTCCCGTTGTCGTGAAGACCGGTTCCACGGCGTAGAGGCGGCTCATCATCTTTGCCTCCTCCTTGTTCTTCACTTTCCGCGAGCGGGCAAAGGAGCGGGCGAGCGCGAGGCTGTCCGGCTCATTGTAAAGAAAATCGCTGTCGACGCCGAGGATCCGTTTGGCCTTGTCGGGGTGATACTGTGGACGCAGCGCCCGTCCCCAGACTGCTTTTGCCGCCCGCTCCGGATTTCCCTGATCAACGGCTTCATACTCCGCCCATTGCAGGCGGGGATACTTTTCCAGAATGGCCTTTTTGAGGCGGCGTCGCGTCGGAGAAGTGGAAGGCTGCGCCAGCACGGCCAATCCCTGCCCGTTGGTGGGCCCAAATTTCGCCGCGACTTCAGCAAGGAGATCCTTGACCTTTTCCCGCTTGATCCGCCGGTTGCCTTCGTAGGCGGAGGTCATCCGGTCCGGATCATACAAGTTAAGGACGGAAGAGGAGGCAAAGCGGTCCACCGCTCCGCCGGTCGGGGCGAACTGCGGGTTGCCTTCGACGTGTGTCGGCCGGTGCTGATGCGTCTCCACAATCAGGGGAAGATTTCCGTGCGGCGACGGAAAACTGGTCGTGAAGTAAACCGGAATGCCGGGAATCGTTCCCTCCGGCTGTTTGCTGTAGGGCAGAATGTACTGTTCCGGCCGTCGGCAACCCGCCGCGCCCATTCCGGCCATGGCGAAGGACGCCGCCATGATCTTGAAAAAGTGACGCCGATTCACGCCGGCAGCTTCCGAAGCTCCTTCCGGGAACTCGCGATGAAGCCACTCCTTGAAGGCCGGCTTTTCCGTTAGCTCGTCAAGGCTGCGCCAGTACCGGCGACCCGTGGTGGTTTCCGCGGCCGGTGTTGTATCTTGTTCCGTTTCCTTCATCGGTGGCATCCCGAACAGCTCTGTGGAGGATTCACGTTCCAGTTCACGACCGCATCCCGTGCCCACTCTTCGTGCGCCTGCTCCTGGTCCGGTTCCCAGTTCAAATTGTAGACTTCTTCCAACGGCCGGATGGATTCTTCCGGATTCCGGTGGCATTCCAGACAAAAGCCCATCGAGAGCGGTTCCGCGTGGTAAACGACTTCCATCTCGTTGATATTGCCGTGGCATTCCACGCAGCTGATCCCCCGGTTCACGTGCACGGCGTGATTGAAATAAACATAATCCGGGACTTTATGGATCCGGACCCACTCCACCGGCTCACCGCTCTCATAGCTTGCCCGGATCGGAGCCAACTGCGGACTGTCGGACTTGACCTGACTGTGGCAATTCATGCAGGTCTCCGCATCCGGCACATTGGCGTAGCCGCTTTCATCCACGTAGCTGTGACAATACCGGCAATCAATCCCCAGCTGTTCCGCGTGCAGGTAGTGATTATAGGCGACCGGTTGTTTGGGCGAATAGCCCACCCGCGTATACTTGGGCGTGAAATAATACGTGACGCCTCCCACCACGGTTACACCAAGAATAGACACCACCGCGATTAACTTCAGTGGTACCGTGTTGGACCATTTCGGAAAAAGATTAGCCATGACC
>CAYFRH010000052.1:0-11313 GCA_964345345.1 uncultured Puniceicoccaceae bacterium
TATGCCTAAGCGCCCGAATATCGTGTTTATCATGTCGGACGACCACGCCACCCAAGCGTTGGGTTGTTACGGGAGCCGCCTCAACCAAACGCCCAACCTTGACCGGATCGCCAACGAAGGCGCGCGTTTCGATCATTGTTACGTGACCAATTCGATTTGCACGCCCAGCCGGGCGGCCATCCTGACGGGAACCCACAACCATGTGAACCGGGTCACGACGCTGCACACGCATATTGACAACCGGATGCCGAATGTCGCCAAGCACTTGCGCTCAGGTGGGTACCAGACCGCGATGATTGGAAAATGGCACCTTGGGCAGGGCCCGCGTCACTGCCCGACCGGGTTTGACTTCTGGAGCGTCTTGCCCGGTCAGGGGCTCTATCACGAGCCGGATTTTCATGAAATGGGGGAAGCTATCGTGGAGCCGGGATATGTCACCGACATCATCACGGACAAATGCCTGAAATGGCTGGAGGAGCGCGATGAGGAAAAGCCGTTCTTCCTTATGTGCCACCACAAGGCCCCGCACCGGCCATGGGATCCGAATCCGGGCCACCGCCATTTGTTTCAGGAACCCATTCCGCGCCCGGACAATTTCCACGACGACTACGAGGACCGAGCTGCCGCCGCTCGCGAGGCGCGCATGCGGATCGTGCGCGACATGACCTACGACGATCTTGACCTGATTCAATTGGCCGAATCGCCGAGTGGACCCACCCGCATGGGGCCGCACAAGTCGGTCCCCCATCCGGAAGACCCGGAAGGCCTGCGCGTGCGTTGCTGCGTCACGGGCGAGGAGTTCACGTTTTCAAATCAGGAGGAGCTGGCGGATTTCAAATACCAGCGCTACCTCCGCAAGTACCTGCAGTGTGTCCATTCCATCGACGAAAACGTCGGGCGGCTGCTTGATTATCTCGAGGAGCAGGGACTCGCTGAGAATACCCTTGTCGTCTATACTTCCGACCAGGGATTCTTTCTCGGTGAGCACGGCTGGTACGACAAACGCTTCATGTACGAGGAGAGTTTCCGCATGCCCTTAATTGCCCGTTTGCCGGGACTGACGCCAGCGGGAACCGTGTGCAAGGACATGGCTTGCAACGTTGATTTTGCGCAGACATTTCTCGATCTTGCTGGGTTGCCCCAGCCGAACTACATGCAGGGCCGCTCCCTGAAGCCGCTCCTTGCCGGACAGTCTCCGGACGACTGGACCGACGTGGCCTACCATCGGTATTGGATGAATCAGGACGATATCCACAATGCCTTTGCCCACTACGGCATCCGTACGCACAATCACAAATTGATCTACTGGTACAACGAGGACTGTGACGAGGAGGGAGCCAACCCGGGGACGCACGAGCCCGAGTGGGAACTGTTCGACTTGCAGGCGGATCCTCAGGAAATGCACAACGTGGTCGGCGATTCCGCTTATGCGGATGTCTTTAAGGAAATGAAAGACAAGCTGGAGAAGGAGATGCAGCGGATCGGGGATACTCCGGTGCATTGAAGTTGCGGAAGTGTCCGGCCGGTGCGGCAACGGCCCCGGCTTAGGAGAATCGAACGAACCCGAAACCAACCTTTCCCGCTATCGCAATGGCTCCGGGCGTATGAGCCATAGCAGCCTCGTCAGCCAAGCCCTTAATCCAATCAATGATCGCTACATCAAAAATTCATTGAAAATTCAGAATGATTTTATCGGACAACTACTTTGACGGCCACCGAGGATGACTCGTTGTGACACAAAGTGAAGCGGTAGCGAGCCCCAATCTGTGGGAGAGGAGCCTTGTCGCGTACGTCAGAGTTGAATCCACTTTTCATATTTCTATGAGGGAAATGGAACAATCCCGCTGCCCGTCATTGAAAGTCTGCGGTGCGCTGTAACAGGACCACCCTTGTGGATACGAATACCGGCGGGGAGAAACCGAAGTGTTCGGCGATCCACGCCAAGGTGGTGTCCTGATAAAAAGCTACATGGGTCGGGTCGGTCCGGTAGCCCCACTGCGCGAAATTTCCGGGATCGGAGAGGCGCAGGGTCATCAGCCCGAGCCATCCCGATGGACGCAGGAGCTGGTGCAGCCGCTTGAATTCGCGATCGGGACGGTGGAAATGTTCGGCTGTTTCGGTGCAGGTGACAAAATCATAGGTTCTTTCCAGCAACTGCGGTCGTGGTGCGAAGAAGGGATCATGGAAATCGCACGCGAACCCGTCCTCGCAGGCCATCAGGTGCAGGGTCGGTCCAGGACCGGCACCGTAATCAAGTCCCTGCGCACCCGGCGCGAGGCGGTCCTGTAGAGGCGCCCATAATTGGCGTAGAAAGCGCCGGTAGCGATAGTCGGAAGGCCGGTTTTGGTGGGTCTGGTAATGCCGGAATTCGTCTTCGTGGGAAGGCCGGTCGGCCGGCGATAGCCAGACAAGTCCGCAGGTGGGACAACGAAAGTACTGCTTCCTTTTCCGGTCTTCAAAAAAGGAAAGCCCCCGTCCGTGGCATAGCGGACAATCCGTCGCTGCAGAGCGGTCGCCGGACATGCGGGTTCCCTACTCTGTCCCGTCGCGCCGAAGGGTGCCATCGGTCAGGATCTTCGCGCGCAGGCCGCCGCGCCCCTGCAGCCATTGCTCGATGTCGGGTCGGCGGAAGGCGGTGTTCATCCAATAGCAGGGACGACATTCCTCAGTTCCCAGAAAGCGGACCCCTTGCATCTCGAATTCCCGGTCGATCAGCGCGTCAAGGTCGAGTCCTTCGACAATGACGTTGCGCCGCGTCGCGGAGAAATCACGCTCCTCAGAAGGAATTTCAAAGGCTTTCCAGAGCGCCTCCAGCACTTCGGCGGAAAAGAAGGTGACCTGGCCCTTGTAGTCGGGCTTGTAGTCGAAGAAGCGGTCGCCCTGCAGTCCGCGACCGGCCCGGCAGGCAACGGTCTCAACCGCGACCATCGGATGCCCGTCTGGTTCCTTGCCGTGGTGGCCGAAGTAATTATGTCCAGGTGAAAGGTATAAGTGTCGAATCATGGGGCCGGATGTGGGAAGGTTTTCCCTCCGCCGGAATTTTCGCCGGAGGTCGGGGCCTCGTTGGTGAAGGAGGGATTACGTGAACAACAGCTTTCCGGAGGCGAGCAAAAGCACGACTGCCAAACTGCCGCGAAGTTGACGGGAATTCGCCAATCGGCTTCCCCAGAGCGCGCCGAGGGTTCCGGCGGTCACGACCGCAATGGCCATCCAGGGAAGAGCGGGATGAAAATCAGTGAAATCCGGGCGCAACCCGCCGAGCCCGGCCAATGAATTCAGCCAGATGAAAGGCGCGGAGATCGCGGCGGCGGATTTTGGCGGCGCCCACCGCAGGAGGATGGCAAGGGGAGTAAGAAAAATCCCCCCGCCGACACCAATCAGCCCGGAAGCCAATCCCATGACCGCGCCGCACCCAAGCAACATGGCCATGGCCGGTTGGCGGATTTCCGTGCTCGTCGGGGTCGGCAGGAACAGACGGAGACTGGCTACGACCAACGCGGTTCCCAGCATAAGGCGAAAGGCGGCGTCGGGCAGTTCGATGGAACCACCAAGGTAGGCAAAGGGAATGGCGGCAAGGGCGAGCGGCCAGAAAAGGCGGTTGCGGAAATGGCCGGCGCGGTAGAAGGCGACGGTGCCGATCGAGGAGACCATGACGTTCATCACAAGGGCCGTCGGGCGAAGCCACTCGGGGCTTACCGCGAACAGGGCCATGACCGCAAGATAGCCGGAAGCCCCGCCGTGGCCTACGGAGGCGTAAAGCAAGGCCACCGCAAAGACCGCTAAACTAAGGGGCAAAATCTCCATCATGAACAAGGAGGTTCAAGCGCAAAAAAAGATGCCGTCAAGAATTGCCCCTCCGATTCTACGATACAGCTTCGGCCGCAACTTTGTTGAGCAGGGATCGCAACCGAAATTACCATGGCCTTTCGAAAGGCGACGGGTTCTTCCCTGCGACGGATTAAAAGCTGAATTTCGTGTCGATGCGGAAGCGATCGCCGCCAGCTTCGCCCTTGATTTCCTCGGAGTCCATGAAACGTGCCATAATGGTGAGGTTGTCGAGAATGGAATAAATGACCCGAAAGCCGTGGCCTTTGTAGTTGCTGGTACCGAGGCGGGAGAAAGTGTCTTCGCTGGTGGAGGGATTGACGCTAAGGGTCTCTTGGTAGGTGTAATTGTAGCGCACGCGCCAGTCGCCGGCCTTTTTGTTTTGGCCCCAGCTGAGAGCAAGGCCAAAGCCGCTGTCTTCGTCGCGGTTGGCGAAACCGAAGACGTCGTCCTCTTCGTAATCGGCGAAGTTCCGGAAGACGTCGAACCCTGCGGAGGTCGGCTGGCCCCAAACCTCCCATTGGTAAGCCAAGGAAAACTGACCGATCTCGTAATCGCGCTCATTATTTCGGGCTTTGGCATATTTGGCATTGGCACCGCCCTCGTATTGCAGCCATTGCACGGCGGCCTTGAAAGTGCCGGGACCGAAGGGAACCCTTGCGACGTATTGCACCGTTCCGACCTCGCCGGTGAAGGAAAGGGCACCGTCGGGAAGGGCGTAATACGCGGCGGCCACGCTGTGGCGGACGGACCCGCCCTCCCATCGGTAGGCGCCGTAGGCACCGGCGGGGTTGACATCGCCATCCCAAATGTAACCGCTGGCGGACCAGAAGGGCCAACGGGTGCGGCCGAGGAGCACGCGCCAAGCGTCTTCGCCATATTCGATTTCCCAACGGTCAAGGTAGAACCTTCGATCCCCGAGGCTTTGGTCGCCGCTGATGCGTTCGAGAGTGACCGTCGGCGTATGCTGGTTCCCAAGAGCGCCGGTACGACCGCCGAGCCGGAAGGCAAGGGCCTCGGAAGGGCGATAGCCAACGATCAGGTGGGAGGTAAGCCGGAGGCGTTCGCGCCGACCGGAACCAGGGCGGGTGGTGGCGTCGTTTTCGTAGCGGATTTTGGCGTCGCCCTCGAGGTAAAGATTATGGTTTTCGAGCAGCTCGATCCCGGCTTGAAGTGGCGAAAAAGCCGAAACAAACCCGGCGAGGAGAATGGGGGTATTGCCGTATTTCATGGTCATGACTGAATTTGCTTGGCGAAGAGCCGGCCAAAGCGGGCCAGCGCGGGGTAAAAGGGGTGCAGGTGGTCGACCGCAAGGATGGCCTCGCAGAAGGGGGGCACCCACTGCGCGAAGTGTCCGCGGGCGAAGGTTCCGTAGCGACGGTTCCATTCCCCGGCCTCGGCGGCATCGTCGGTGCTAAGGTATTGGTGGGCGAGGTAGTAGAGGAATTCGCACTCGTTGACGATGTAGTCGGGAGCGTCGCTGGGCTCGTCCTCGCGCGGGGCCAGTCCGGCTTCGGCGTAGCGCCGGGCGACTTCCTGGCTCACTTCACCCATCAGCTGTTTTTCAGGATCGAGGTAGAAGGAGGCGTAGGGGGCGGCGAGGATCTCGAAGGGGCCGAGGAAAAGGCGCGCGTAGTCACGCATAAGTAGCGTTCGATCCTCACTGAGCGCATGTTCCCATTGGCGTCCCAGTTCTGAGCCCTCGGGCTCAAGCTCTTTTTCGGAAGCGGAGAGCGCTTCACGGAGGAGGCGGGGCTCGTCGCCGGAGAAGGCATCCGGCTGCTGAAAGGCGCGGGCGAGCAGGTAGCCAAGGTTGGCGGTGGCCGTGTCGGGAGGTGGCTCAGTAGTCACGGATGTAGTGGACATTGGGGCGGGTTCCTTTTTCCGGCTGGAGGTCGCGGGAAGCGTGCTCCCGCAGCGCCCGGGCGGGAGGGCTTTCCGGGTCGAGCTTGTCACCGAAGATGCGGGCGTCGGCGGGGCAGGCCTCGACGCAGGCGGGAAGGTCGCCGTTGGCGAGGCGGTGGTCGCAGAAGCTGCATTTTTCAACGATCCCCTTGGGGCGGATGCCGGGATACGTGGCCTCGCGATTGGGATTGTAGACGGGGATGGGAACGTCGGCGGCCTCCGCGACTTCCCGGTGCGTGGAAGTGCATCCGGGGATGGCGGGTTGGTCCTCCACCCGGCGGTACCGGTGGGGACGATTCTTGTTGAAGTAGATGACGCCATAAGGACAGGCCTGCTGGCAGGCACGGCAGCCAATGCACTTGTCGGCGTCGTGCAGGGTCAGCCCCGTCTCCTCGTCCTTGTGCATGGCGGTGGTCGGGCAGTGGTTCACGCAGGGGGCATCCTCGCAGTGGTTGCAGAGGGTCGGGATGTAGCGGAAGGAGGTGTTCGGGAACTTCCCCCGTGTCTCGAGGATGTGATTGGACCATGCGAAGCTGTGGGGTGTGTTGTTTTCGCGCTTGCAGGCGATGTCGCAGGCGGAGCATCCGACGCAGCGATGCAGGTCGATGACCATGGAATATTGTTTTTTTTGAGCCATTTTGTTGGGTTTCCCGTTAGTCGGAGTTGCGGAGGGTGGATTAGACTTTTGTGATCTTCACGCGGGCGGGTCCGCCGTGGCGGGCCGTAGAACCGCTGAGACGGTCGTATTCCGGGGGAAGAATCGCATTATTGCTGCCGCCGCGGGGAATCCGGTTGCGAAAGTCGGCGGCGGCGATGCGCCCGTAGGCCCAATGCCCCTGACCAAAACATTTGGTGACGGTTCCGGGGCGTACGCCTTCCCAAAGCTTGAGCGTCACGGTCATGGAACCAGTCGTGGAGGTGATTTTGACCTTGTCTTTATTGGCAAGGCCGAGACGGGCGGCGTCATCGGGATTCATCTTGAGGACATCGTCCCAGTTTTCGTCGCCGGGATCGGAATTCTTGTGCGCGTGATACCATGTGCAATTTGTCGAGCGTCCCTCGCGGTTGAGGCGGCTGCGGTGCTCAAAGAAGACGAACGGGAATTCTTTTTCGTCGCCGTGACGGAGGGCCGGTTCAAAATGGGGAACGAAGGCCAATTCGCCGCGGGCGACGTAGTTGGTGGCGGCAAGGACCTCGTCGATGCTGGCGCCGTTCTTCTGTGCATGCCCGGCAAGTGCCTTTTTCAGGGTTTCGCTGTAGAATTCAAACTTGCCGGTGGTGGTTTTGAATTTTCCCCAGCGTTCCTGGTACTGGTAGCGGTGGCTGTTCCAGACGCCTTTGGCTACGAAGTCGTCCCAACCTTTAAGCTTGTCGCCGTATTTGCCGTAATCCGGATGGGTGGCGTCCCAGCAGGGCCGGGTTAGTTGCCTCACCGCCGCGAGGGCGAACTCGGATTCGTTTGCGGGCGCCTGCCCGCTTTCCGGATCGGCAAATTGCTCCTTGAAGTAGCGGTGCAGGTTGTCGAAGCCCTTTTCGGCCAACTTTTCGGCCAGCATCCAGGGGATTTCCGTCTCGTCCTGGCGCACGTCCCAGATCGGCTTCACAACCGGTTCGGTGAGGGTGCTGTAGCCGTAGAGGTTCTGCTTGTTCTTGAGGAAACTCCACTTTTCGGCGATCTGGTGCGCCGCCGGCAGGACAATGTCCGCGAAATGGGACATTTCCGAGGCATTGGTCGTAATGTGGGCGAAAAAGGGGACCTTGCTGAGCGCTTTTTCCCAGCGCTCCGAGCCCGAGCAGGAGAAGGCGAAATTGGCCCAGTTGGCAATGGCCACTTTGATTTCGTAGGGATCTTCGTCGAGGATGGCGTCGGCGGTGTTATTGGTAACCACGCCGCCCCCGCTTTTTCCGCCCTTTAAGGCCGGAAAGACGAGCGTACCGCGCTGATCAATTTTCTTCTGCTTGGCGTTTTTCTTCGCGAGTTCGTCCTGATAGGCGCTGAAGTCGGGAATGCTGTCGGCGGCAACCTTGGTTTTCTGAACGGTCCCCCCGATATGGTCGGCCGAGCCAACGAGGCCATTGAGGGCGTGTGCGGCCATGCCGGCATAGCCTCCGCGCGCCTGCATGCACGCGCCCGGGGAAAGCCAGCTGATAACGCGGGGAGCAGCTTTGGCGAATTCGATGGCGACTTCGCGGATCTGTTCGGCGGGCAGGCCGGTTCTTTCGGAGGCCCATTCGGGGCTCCGGTCCTTGAGTTCAAGATTCCACCACCGGATCAGGCCGCTGCTGTGGATTTCCTCGAAAGTGGCTTCCTCGACCGTCTCCCCGGCAACGAAGCGGTTGCGGCCATCCGTGAAGTCGCCCACGAACTCACGGCTCCAGAGGCCGGCTTCCAGAATGGTGTGGGCCATGGCGACGGCCAGCGCAGCGTCTTCGCCCGGAATGACCGGCAGCCAGTGGTCCGCCTTGGCAGCGGTGGCGGAAAGGCGGGGATCGATGACGGCGATTTTCGCCTGATCGCGGACTTTGCCCCAGATATTAATGGCGTGCGGCACCTGGCGGTTGGAGGATAAGGGATCCGCGCCCCAGCACAAGACGTAACGGGTGTTTTCGAGATCGTAGTCGCGGTAATCCCAGAAGCCTTCCGTGTAATAGGCGCCGAACTTTTCCCCTTCGGCGCAGATGGCGGAGTGGCTGATCCCGTTGGGCGAGCCGAAGATCTTGGGCATGGCCGAGTAAATAATATCGCGCATGTAGCTGTAGCGCCCGCGCATGTAGAGGAACTTGTGGGTCTCGCCGCTCGCCCGCAGTTCCATCATTTTGTCGGCGATGGTGTTCATGGCTTCGTCCCATGAAATGGGGACGAAGCCGGGATCCTCGTGTCGACCCTTCTTCGGGTTGGTCCGCTTCATGGGCACCTTGACGCGGTCGGGATCGTAAAGCTGTTGAATGGACAGGTGGGGACGCGGGCAGATCTTGCCGTGGTTGGCCTTGCTGAAGGGGTTGCCGCGGACGTCAATGACGCGGTTGTTCAGCACCTTGAGCTGGACGGGGCACCACGAGGTACAGCCCTGGCAGGTGGAGGCGAACCACTTGCCGGCCAGCTTGTGCGCTTCCGCCGGGGAGGCCGCTTCCACAAAACGGCTGAGCACCGGACTGCCGGCGAGGCCGCAAATCAGGCCCGCCCCGGCAATGTTTCGAATGAAGGAGCGGCGGGTCAGTGCCCCTGGGGCGGTCGTTACGGATAGATTGGATTCACTCATGAGAAAAGGGGGGGATTAAAAGTTCAGGGTCGGGGCGAGTTCGGCTTGGCCGCCAAGCACAAGAGCGAGACGGAAGAAAAAGGCACCGATGAAAATCAGGGCGCTGCTGGCCGCGATGATGCGGACTTGCCGCCGCCGGTGACCGGGCTCTCCGGAAAGGATCGACCAGAGGCCGAGAAACAGCGGTACAATCAGGCCGATGCCGATCCCGAGGCCCCAGAATACGGGCCCGTAAGAGGCGTTGGCGGCTTCGAGGGCGCGCTGTGCCGGGGCCCCGCCGAGGCGCAGGTCCAGCCACCAGAGCAGAAACGTCCCCAATTGCAGGACCAGGAGGCCGCCGAGGGCGTTGCGGACCATCAGGATATCGTCGAGAAATTCAGCTACATGGTCCGGTTGGCTCAGGCGGCCGGCCAGCTTCATGCGCAACAAATGGATTAGCATCACCACGGCGATGCCGCTCGTGGCAAAACTCAATAGCGCGGCGACCACGGTCGGTCCCGTATTCCACAAAGGATGCGCCACCATCGTCGAAAGCAGCATGCCGTGATAGGCGCCGACGATGAGGGTCAGCGGGGCAAGAACCCAGCCGAGCATGCGCCGCAGCGCGACGCGCCGGTCCGGTTCGTTCCACAGGAATGCATAAACAAAACCGCCACCCACAACAAGGGGCTGGAAGATGCCGCCCCACCACAGCGGGGAAGTCAGATTGACGTTCAGGTAGGTGTGGTAGGCATGAAAGGGCCGCCCCATTTTCAGCATGATGAGAAGCAGGCCCGTCGCGATCAGGAGGGGCGAAAGCCAGGCGGCGGTGTGACAGATACGGCGGTATTTCCCGTGCAGGCCGGCATCCAGCAGGATGGCAAAGAGAAGAGCACCGACGCCCGCGCCTCCAAGGAAGAGGTCGAGGGCCACTTTCCAGTCCCAATAGGGGCCGTGTTGGGTAATGTAGACGATTTCCGGATTCATGAAGTCTCCTTTGCTGGCTTTGCTTCAACGGGGGAGTTGCGGCCATGGGTCACGATTTTGCAGCTGCCCAAAGTGCCGCGTTTGCGTTCAAATTCGATGTAGGACGCAAGCGTGATATGGCGGAGTTTTTCCGCGATTGCCTTGCGCTCGACCTTCCAGAACTCGTGCGTCGGGCAGGCCCGCTCGTCGCTGCAGAAATCTTGCCCCAGCAAGCAGCCTCGGTTCCAGTTCTTGCCGTCGATCGCCTCGGTGATTTCCAGCAGCGTGATCGACTCCGGCGAACGCGCCAATCGTGTGCCGCCGGCCCAGCCGCGCTTCGAGGTCAGAATGCCCGCATCGACCAGCTTCTTGAAGACTTTCGTCAAATAGGACGGCGGCACTCCGGCGCATTCCGCCACTTCGCGGACGAAATAGGAATCCCCGTCTTCGGAGAGACAGCCCATCGCTCTGACCGCGTAACCGACGCCTTGGGATAATCCCAGCATGGAGGCATGAATTAGTTAATGGAGTGTTGTGTCAATTATTAATTCGATGGCCTTGTCGAATAAATGAGAGCTGCCGGTCCCCGGTGCGATTGCGGCGCCTCCCAAGGTGCCCCGGACTCCGGATGAGGGAGGAGTTTCCGTTGCTGCGGCACAGATTTCTCAACGGTTGCAAAACTTTCCCGTGAAGACTTGCAAGGTGGAGTGTGGGAGGCTGCTTGACCCAAGTTGTAAATCTGGCTTTCTGGAATTAATGAAAACGACCTTGGAAGTTCCGGATGATTTATACCGGAAAGTTAAAGCGCAGGCGGCCCTTCGGCGCAGAAAAATCAAAGATTATGTAGCGGAAGGCCTGCGTTTGGCACTTGCTGCTGACATAGACGAACAAGCGGTCGAGGACAGTCCGCGTTCTGTTTTCAAGGAGGTCCGTCAGACACCGCTGCATGCTTCCGCCGAAATTTCCGCTTGGATCGAACAAACGAATGCCGAGCGGAAAGCGGGATGGAAAGCAGCGGATTGATGCGAAAAATTTTTCTGGATACCAATGCTCTCATCGCCCTGAGCGATCCTGAGCACAGGCTGTTTCAATTTGCGGAAGCGGCGATCGAAGCTGGCGCGCAGGCGCTGACTTGTTCCGTGGCATGGCATGAGTACGTGCGCGGCCCGTTGCTTGATGTAGATCGGGCAAGAGCACTGCGAATTATCGAAAACCGTGTTCTCAGTTTGGATCGCAAGGATGCGGAGACTGCGGCAACGCTCTTCAATGAGACCGGTCGGCGCCGAGGTTCAACTTCTGATTGCCTGATCGCGGCGGTGGCCATTCCCACGCAAGCCGACTTCCTGACTTGGAATTTGGAGGATTTTCGTCCTTTTGT
>CAYFRH010000052.1:11413-13663 GCA_964345345.1 uncultured Puniceicoccaceae bacterium
TCATCCCATGAGCAAAGGCCTGACCGATTCCAGCAACCAACTGCCCCGAACCTACGAAGCGTTTACGGAGAAGTTTCCCCAGCTGCAAGCCGCCCACGAGCAAGTCGGCAAAGCGGTCGATCAAACCGGACCGCTCGATGCCAAGACGTGCTCTCTTGTCAAGATGGGCATCGCACTCGGGGCCGGCCTGGAATCCGCCTTCCGCAGCCATGTGCGACGTGCGCTCGAACACGGGGCGAGCCGTGAGGAGATCGAACAGGCTCTCCTGCTTTCGATGAACACCCTTGGCTTCCCCCGCGCGGTCATGGCATGGCAATGGGCCAGCCAGCAAATCGACGCCGCGCAGGATAAAACCGGAAGCTAAGCGGGGCTGTTGAAGGAGCCCGGGTGGAACTGGACGAACTCGGATTGGCCTTCGAGGACGGCAAAGCCGTTGTGGGCGGCTGCTTGCTCTCTCATGGTGAACCAAGGATGACTCCATGACCTTCTGACGGCCCCATTCTTGCAGCCAGATAACGACTCTTGATGATCATCATAAAACACCTGCATTGAATAGATGCCTAATCGTGGCTTGTTGAGGAAAAATAGGGAGCAATCCTTCCGCAACGTCTTGACTGCCCGCCATGCTCCAGTCAGTCTTTACAGAAATGACTGAAGCTAAAAAAGGTGTCGTCCAAGTAAAAAACCCTAAGACGCAACGATATGTGAAAATTGATCGGTCTGCGGGAAAGATTGTAAGTCATAAACGCAGCAGCGGACCTTACAAGGGTATTCCCGTTGCCCGTAGAAAAGCTGCGGCTGGATGATTTACTACAAGCCGACCGACGGCGAAATTCAGACCACGCCGATCGAGTCGAGGCCCAAGCATTGCTTCCTGATGACGCAGCTTGGGGAGCCAGTTCCTGAAAAGATCGAGGAAATTCGTGTTGAAATCTTGGACGTTTTGGAGGGCTTCAGTTATGGCTTGTTGGATGCCAATTCAAAGGTCACAGGTCGTGATTTTCTGATCAAGATTTGGCGGCTCATTATTGGAGTTCCGGCTGGTATTGCGGTCATTCATGAAGATATGACGCCACAAACGCTGAGTAATATTTTCTATGAGCTTGGCACGATGGAGGCCTATGGCAAGGAAACCGTCATTGTGAAAACCAAGAAAGCGAAGATTCCTTCGGATTTATTACGCACGGAATACATCGAGCATGGCCCCAAGTCTGCCGCCAAGCTAAAGCAATGGATGAGTGGATTGCTGGAATTGGGCGATTTCTTCGAGACGATGGCCGATCAACTCGAAAATAATCCGCTATTGGAAATCGATTACCTGCGTCGCGCTTTCCTCATATCAGAAAAGGAGGCCTTGAAAAAGCGAGCCGAAACAATCTACCAAGCGGCTGAGCTTGGTATTCGTGCCCGCAACAGTGTTGAAGCGATGATGAAAAACTTTTGATGCCTTGGTTCTTAGTGCTCGGCTGGCGAATGCGCTGATGATGAGCACCCCGGATTCGATACGCAGCTATCCACCCCGCACTAAAAAATTGGATCTCTCCGCCGGGAAGCACCTTCAAAGTGCTCAAAAAGCAAGAAAATGTAAACGTTTACTCTTCCCATTGGTTGATGCGTCGAGCTTCGGTTTTTAATATGTGATGGGGAGCCTCGTCCCATGGGATGGCGGCTTCGGTTTGGTTCAGGGTGATGCGTTCGGTCTGGTAAACGACGCCGAAGGGGCGTGGGAATTCTGTTTTGGCAAAGGTGTGGGCGGCTTTCTCGCCGGCGACATCGTGGTCGCGGGGACGGGCTCGAAGCTGCCGCTGCTGGCGAGGAGCTTCTTCATGGGATTGAGCGAAGGCACTTCGGAGGCGCCTCTCCTTGATATCGTAAGCGGCTTCTCTTTGATTTTTACAAATGGAGCCCAAAATTACAAACTATCTTCATAAAATTGGACAAAAAGGCGGGCAAAGAAGTCGGAGAGCACTTTCCTCTGAAGAGGCCCGCGCGATGGTGCGCGTGCGCGAGGCACGTCGCTACTATCGGCAGTTCCATGACCGTTGTTTTTGGAGTGCGCCAGCAGATTTGGTGGTTGGCCTTGAGGATGTCGACTGGGTCGCGCAAAAGCTTCGTCAAACGGTGGTCGCGTGGGCTGGGAGGCCGCTTCCAGATTATTCCGCTAAGCGAGACGCAGAAAACAGTTCTTTCGATCTTATCGGAGAATCGAGCCGAAGAAAGTCACCTTTCGGGCGCATCCGCCATTCACCT
>CAYFRH010000052.1:13763-15228 GCA_964345345.1 uncultured Puniceicoccaceae bacterium
TGATCTTTTTCACGACTCTGAGAAGTCGGTTGCCGAAGCATTTGCAAGGGACCGTGCGAAACTCGAGAAGAACGGCTTTTCACTCAGTTTGGAATTATCTCAACCGGGTTTACCGCTTTACTTCCGGGATCCAAACGGAAAAAGATAGGAGCAGTTTTTACCCACTCGAATCAGCGATGAACCTTTTTAAGCATTCTCCCCTCCTTCGGTGCCTTACCAAGTCTTTGGCGGCTGATTAGGCTCTGCATGTAGGATGGTGCGCTCAAAGACAGGTGCTCTGCGATCCATCGATCAGTATTTGGATAAGGCCGCCGGTCACGTGCTCGGGGGCAACAGTCCGGGCAAATCCGCGAAGGAGTCGATCACCGCGTCCGGCTCGATGGTCGATTCGGCGACGTAGTCTTCGCGGTATTTGCCTGTTTTGACGAGAATGCCGAGCAGGCCCGCGTTTTGGCCGCCGCCGACGTCCGATTCAATATCGTCGCCGATCATGGCGATCTTTTCCGGAGGCAATTCCATGGATTGCCGCGTCAGGTTGAAAAAGTCGGGCGAGGGTTTGCCCACAATTCTGGCCTCCTGGCCGGTGACGTATTCCAAGCCGGCAACAAACGCGCCGATGTCCAAAGCGAGACCGTCATCAGTTTGGAAAAACTTGTTCTTGTGCATGGTGATTAATTCGGTCCCGTTCATAAGCTGTCGGAACGCCGTGTTCAGGAGCGCGTAACTCCACTTGGCGCCGATGTCGCCGACGATGACATAATCCGGCGCTTCGTCGTCGTGGGGGAATCCGTCGAATTCAGGCAGGATGGACTCCCTGACGAGCAGGTGCAGCTTGGGCTTGCCGCCTTTGCGAGATTCCAGGAAATTCTTCGTCGCGATCACCGGTGTGACGATTTCGTCCGGCTCGATCTCGAAACCCAAGCCCGCCAGTTTTTCCACCACTTCGGCTGCGGTTTTGGTCGTGGTATTGGTCAGGAAGCGGCAGACGATGCCCCGGTCCCGCACGGCTTGGAGGGCGTCCCGGGCACCCGGCAAGGCTCCGTCTCCGACGTAAAGAACGCCGTCCAAATCCACAAGGAGTCCGCGGATGTTAGCTAGAAGAGGGTTGGCAGACATGCCTGCTTGTGAAGCAAAGTTTGTGCCTGCCAGCAACCCGCCTCTTTCGCCACCTCGGACCGGGTAAAGATCAAGCCCCGGTTCTCGCCCACCGCATCCGGTCCGTCGTGTAGCGCAACATGCGTCTACGAATCGGGCAGGAGAATATCGAGTCTTTTCCCGTGCGGTCATGGCATGGTAATGGGCCAGCCAGCAAATCGATGCCGCGCAGAATAAAACCGATTGATCGCCGAACAGGTGCCAAGGAAACGGCCAAAGGCCGGAAACCATAGCAGCCCAGCCCGCAGGACTGGGTAATGGATGCCCTCTGCGGTCAAAAGCTGAAAGCCCGGAGCCATTTTTGAGAAGC
>CAYFRH010000052.1:15328-16888 GCA_964345345.1 uncultured Puniceicoccaceae bacterium
ATACAGGTCTACAAATGCCTCTGCGATGAGCTGCGGCTTCGGATCCTCAACCTTTTGCGGGAGGGCCCTTTGTGCGTCTGCCATCTCATGGAAATCCTCGACTGCGGACAGGTGAAGATGTCGAAGCAACTGCGCTACATGAAGGAACTGGGCATTGTGGAAGGCGAACGGCAGGCGCAATGGATCATTTACCGACTGGCCGATCCCGACCATCCGCTGCTGGCGGAAAACCTGAAGTGCCTGCAGGATTGCGCGGGAGAAGAGCTGTGTTTCCAAAGCGACCTGAAGAAGCGTCGGGAACTGCTCAAGCGCCTGCGCTCGACGCCTTCCGGATGTTCGGAGGCGCTCCTGAGCGGATGTGCCCGATAAGGCCCCTTGGAGCGTGAATATGAAAAAAGCGAAGGTCCTCATTCTCTGCACCGGCAACTCCTGCCGCAGCCACATGGCCGAAGGCATCCTGCGCCAAGCTGCCGATGACCTGTTTGAGGTCTACAGCGCGGGCTCGAAGCCGGCCGGCTACGTTCACCCGAAAGCCGTCGAGGCGCTCGCGGAGATCGGCATCGACATCTCCGGTCACACCTCCAAGCACCTCGACCGGTACCTGGACGGTAGTATCGATACTGTCATTACGGTTTGCGACAACGCGAACGAGTCCTGTCCGGTCTTTCCGGGCGAGGTGACCCGTCACCACTGGGGATTCGAGGATCCGCCCAAGGCGGCGCGTGAGGGGGAATCGGAAATGGACGCCTTCCGCCGCATCCGCGACGAGATCCGCAAAACCTTTGCCGCCTACGCCGCCGGCTACCGCGACGCCGCGGGCCGGGCCTGAATCATCCCAAACTCTTCCTTTTTAATTTATGAAAACCATTACCGTTTACGATCCCGCCATGTGCTGCTCGTCCGGCGTCTGCGGCCCGGATATTGATCCGCTGTTGCCGCGTTTTGCCGGCATGCTGGCCCAGTTGGAGGGGCACGGCATCAAAGTCGAGCGCTACAACCTGGCGCAAGAGCCGATCGCTTTCGCGCAGAACCCGGAGGTGCGCGCCGTTCTCGAAAAGGAAGGGCCGGAGGCCCTGCCGCTGATTTATATCGACGGCGTCCTTGAATTGAAA
Source organism: uncultured Puniceicoccaceae bacterium (assembly GCA_964345345.1). Taxonomy (GTDB): domain Bacteria; phylum Verrucomicrobiota; class Verrucomicrobiia; order Opitutales; family Oceanipulchritudinaceae; genus Oceanipulchritudo. Next base: position 16,441 of record CAYFRH010000052.1, read on the forward strand.
GGGCGCTATCCGGAAACCGGGGAACGCGCCGCCTTTGTCCAACGCGCCCGCGAAGCGGAAGCAAAAACCACTTGAAGCAAAAAGCAATGACCCAATCCCAACCACAACCGCGCGCGATCCACGAACTGCTCGACAGTCCGGCACGCTATTTCTTTTTCACCGGCAAGGGGGGCGTGGGCAAGACGACCATTGCCTCCTCGACCGCCCTCGCCCTTGCCGACAGCGGGAAGCGGGTCCTGCTCATCAGCACGGACCCGGCTTCCAATCTGGACGAGGTTCTCGGCCTTGAGCTCGGACGCGAACCGCGCCCGGTCCCTTCCTGTGAAGGGCTGTTCGCCCTCAATATTGATCCCGAGGCCGTGGCTGCCGAATATCGCGAAAAAATGGTCGGCCCGATGCGTGGCGTCCTGCCCGAGGCCGCCCTCAAGGCCATGGAGGAACAGCTCTC
>CAYFRH010000053.1:0-16496 GCA_964345345.1 uncultured Puniceicoccaceae bacterium
ATGCCTTAATCTTGTTAAGAAAATTACGATAGTGTCCGTTTTATCGCCATGGCATTGTTGTGGCCGGGCGCAGCTCTTTGGCCGCCCATCAGGGCGAGCTGCCCCGTGCCCTCGCCCTTGACGGCAAGTGGGTACGTGACCGCTTCCTGGGGGTCACCCTCAGCGAGCACGAAAGTGGCGCTGCGGTTGCCGTTGGCTTACTCCCACTCCGACGAATCCCTCCAAGAGAGGCCCCATGCAGCCTACTTCGCCGCCTTGGCACGCGGGCATTGGGGCGGGTGCGAAATCCGCAATCATTGGGTCCGCGACAGTCAGATGTTCGAAGACCGCACACGCATCCGCGATTACAACATCAACGCCAATGTTGCCACCCTCCAAGGTTGCCTGCTGGCCATCAAAGCCTTTCGACTGGGACATAAATGAAAATACCGTGTGCAAAGCGGCTTGGATGGCTCTTCGGACTTGCCACCGGGCGGGAGGAGTGGTTGAATTTATAATTGCACAGACCGGAAAGCGGCTGTGACAAGAGATAGCAAAGTAAATTAATATTATGAGGAGGACTTGATCGATGCGACAGGTACCGACTAATGGAGAGAAAGACTTTGCCGCCGTTCGAAAGGAAGGTGGCCGATGAAACGCGTGACGGATTTCGCCCGCTTCAAAGCGGAGAACAATCCCATCACGATGGCGACCTGCTACGACGCGTGGAGCGCGCGGATCCTTGCGGAGTCGCCGACAGACGCGGTGCTGGTGGGGGACAGCGTCGCCATGGTTGTGCATGGTTACCCCACCACGGTGCATGCTACAACGGAAATGATGGCGCTGCACACGGCTGCCGTGCGGCGTGGACTTGGGGATCGGTTTCTCGTTACGGACATCCCCTTCCCGGAGCACAGGAAAGGTATCGCCGCAGCGATGGAATCGGTCGACCAGATCGCCAAAGCGGGGGCCGATGCGGTGAAGATTGAGGGTGCGCGTGGACATCTGGAGGCAGTGGCGCACATCGTTGAAAGCGGCATTCCGGTGATGGGACATCTGGGGCTGACACCGCAGTCGGTGAATCAGTTCGGCGGCTACCGCGTGCAGGCGCGACAGAATGAGGAGGCGGAACGTCTCCTCGAAGATGCCCGCCTGCTTCAGGATGCGGGCATTTTCGCGCTTGTGCTGGAATGCATTCCGGCGGAACTGGCCGCGCAAGTAACGGAGGCACTCCGCATCCCGACGATTGGAATCGGCTCCGGGGTTGAATGCAGTGGGCAGATCCTCGTTCTGCAGGATCTTCTCGGGATGAATGCGGGTTTTCGGCCCAAGTTTCTACGTTGCTTCAGCGAAGGTGCGGAGATGATGAAGGAGGGGCTGCGGCGCTTTGACGAAGAAGTGAAGGCGCGCAATTATCCGGCGACGGAGGAGAGCTTTTCCTATGGAAAAACTGCGCAGCATTGAGGAGCTGCGGGACTGGCGTCGGCGACAAGTACGGCGCGCGACCGGATTTGTTCCTACGATGGGAGCGCTGCACGCCGGACATCTCACTCTTATGGACCGCGCGCACGCGGAATGCGACGTCGTTTTGGCGAGCATTTTCGTCAACCCGGCGCAGTTCAATGATCCGGACGATTGTTCGAGTTATCCGACCCCGCTGGAGGAGGATTTGGCCCTTTGCGAACGACATGGGGTAGGGGCGGTTTTCCTCCCGGAAGAAAAGACGATGTACCCTGATGGCTACCGCTTTCGTGTCGTCGAAAACGAGGAAAGCCGTTGCCTTGAGGGTAAGTTCCGGCCCGGACACTTCGACGGGGTTCTCACCGTCGTGATGAAACTGCTTCAACTGGTGCAGGCGGACCGTGCTTACTTCGGGGAGAAGGACTGGCAGCAGCTGCGCCTTGTCACGGATATGGCGGCGGCCTTTTTCCTTCCTACGAAAATTGTCCCGGTTCCGACCGTGCGGGAAGAGGACGGCCTTGCCCTGAGCAGCCGCAACCGTCGCTTGAGCGCGGAAGCGCGAATCAAGGCCCCCGAATTTGCACGCATTCTCCGCGAAAGGAAAAGTCCCGCCGAGGCATGGCGGGAGCTGGAAGCGGCAGGTTTCACGGTCGAATACGTGGAGGACCGGGATGGGCGCCGCCTTGGCGCGGTGATGCTCGAGGGGGTGCGGCTGATCGATAATTTGCCATTGGTGGAAACGGCGGCTCAACGGGAGGCAACGGCATGATTCTCTGCTTCGACATCGGAAATACAGACATTTACGGCGGCGTCTGTCGGGACGGTGAACCCGTGCTGGAGTTCCGCATGGGGCAGCATCGTCACCCCAGCGGTGACGAACTTGGAGTTTTCCTTCTACAGATCCTCGAGGCCCGGGGGATTGACCCGAAAAAACTGCGCGCCGTCGCGGTTGCTTCAGTTGTTCCCGACAGTGACCGTCCCATCGAGCGAGCGTGCCACGACTATCTCGGGATGGAGCCCCTTTTCCTGCGCGCGGGGGTGCGGACAGGCCTGAAGATTCGAACGAAAAATCCCTCCGAAATCGGGGCCGACCGCATCGCCAATGCCATGGCGGCAGCCCACCGGTATCCGGGAAGCGACCGCATTGTCGTCGACATGGGCACTGCGACGACTTTTTGCGCTATCGACCACAGAAATGGCTACCTTGGCGGCATCATCGCCACGGGCCTTGGGCTCTCCATGGAGGCCCTTGCCCGCAATACGGCCAAGTTGCCCTATGTCGACTTGTGCCAACCGGAACAGGTTCTCGGAAAAACGACGACGGAAAGCATGCAGAGTGGCCTTTACCTTGCCCACCTCGGCCTGCTCAAGGAGGCGGTGCGCGGCCTGCGCGAAGAGGCCTTCGACGGTCGGGCTCCGGTGGTCATCGGCACGGGCGGTCACGCCCGCCTTTTCCGGAATGCCGGGGTTTTCACCGAATACGTGCCCGGTCTTGTCCTCTATGGCCTTTGCCGGGCCGTGGAACTCAACACCTGAACTTTTGATACAAAAGCAGAAGCTTATCATGAAACGAACTTTGCTAAAATCGAAGATCCACCGCGCCACCGTCACGGACGCGAATCTCAACTACACCGGATCCATTTCCCTTGGTCCCGAGTTCCTCGAGGCTGCCGACCTCCTGCCTTTTGAGCAGGTAGATATATACAACTGCACCAACGGGGAACGCTTCCATACCTACATCATTCTTGGGCAGCCCGGGGATATCTGCCTCAACGGCGCGGCCGCGCGCCTCGTCCAGCCGGGCGATTCCGTCATTATCGCGAGCTACGCCGAATACGAGGCCTCGGAATGGCCGGCGCATCAGCCCCAGATCGTCTTTGTCGATGAAAGAAATCGGATCCTCAAAGAGCCTCCGAAGTGAACAAGCGCAAGCCCCTCCAATCCGGATTGACGAAGGGAGAGAAGGTTTCTAAAATTCTCGTTATTACGAATTTAAACAAACAGGTTTTGCTTCTGATGGCGTTGCTTGTCATCGGTTCGGCGTTGGTATCTGAACCGCACGGGGAAACTCATGGGGAGGATTCCTATCGTCCCCCCCAACTGAAACGCCCGGTTTCTCTGATCGTTCCTTTGCAAATCCGCCATCTTAGTCATGCCTGGGAGCGCGGTCATCTGCGCCTCCGCATTGGCCCGGAAGGAAAGGTGGAGGACTGGGTAGCGCTTTACCTGCCTCACAGAAAACTTTTACCGGCGGTGGAGCGGGCTCTCGAAGGTGCCCGTTTCATCCCGGCATTGGTGGAGGGAGAGCCGGCGAAAGTGGACGTTGTCGCCACGCTGCCTCTGTCCGAAGCGGGTAGTTTTGAAGTTATTAACCAAACCACTTCCGAGCACATCGAGAGTCGGATGGCGCACGTTTCCATTCCAGGAAATGCGCTTATTTTGAGTAGTCCGGCCGAACTGGACGGACCTTTGGAAATCGTTGAACGGGGAAAAGTGTATTCGGTGACGGATGAAGAGGGAAGGGAATTGAACTGGCGGGTAACGATGGAATTCTACGTCGATCAGGAGGGTACGGTACGCATGCCGCGTCCGGCGGAAGCGGTGGATCCCGTTGTCGCAGAGGCAGCCATGCGAACGGTGCGTGGCTTTCGTTTCATCCCTCCCCGGAGGGAAGGAAAGCCGACCGTCGTGAAGGCCCGGATACAGTTGGTGGGGGACGGGAAGTAAAGAACGGCGCCGGAAGCCGGTTTACTCCGGCAAACCAATTTAATAGAAATAGCTACTGGCAGGCCTCGCATTCTTCGCCGTTGTTCGTGGCTTCGAGGGAACAGGCCTGTTTTTCGGCTTCGGTGGGGACATGCCCATTCCCGCCGTTTTGCTCCTTTTTCATGGAGACGGTGGCCTTCTCGATGTTGGAGGCGCCGAGGGTGCGAAGGTAGTAGGTCGTCTTGAGGCCCTGATTCCATGCCGCCCGGTACATGTGGGAGAGGGTTTTCAAGTCCGGATTGGCGAGCCAGAGATTGACGGACTGGGACTGGTCGATCCACTTCTGTCGACGGGCGGACGCTTTTACAATCCATGAGTAATCGACATCGAAGGCGGTGAGGTAGCGCTGGCGGATATCCTCGGGGACCGCCTCCACCTTGGTAAGATCGCCGTCGAAGTACTTGAGCTGGTCACGGAGGTCGTCGGTCCAGAGTCCGCGGCTTTTGAGCTCGCGGACAAGCGGTCCGTTGAGGACGACAAACTCCCCGGAAAGATTCGATTTAACAAAGATGTTTTTGTAGGTCGGCTCAACGCAGGGTGTGGAGCCCATAATGTTGGAGATGGTGGCGGTAGGGGCGATGGCCAGAACATTGGAATTACGCATTCCCTGGCGGGCGATCTTTTCGCGCAGCGGATGCCAGTCCATGGCCCCGGCGTGGGGAAGCTCGAGATCGCGTCCGCGTTCCTCCTCCAGGAGGCGAAGGGTATCCTGCGGGAGCAGGCCACGGTCCCACTTTGAACCTTCGTAGGAAGCGTAGGTTCCCCGTTCGGCCGCGAGATCGCTGGAAGCTTCATAGGCGTAGAAAGCGAGCGCTTCCATAAAGGTGTCATTGAAGACGACCGCTTCTTCACTGGCAAAGGAATGACCGCGGGTGAAAAGGGCGTTTTGCAGCCCCATGATCCCGAGCCCGACCGGACGGTGACGGCTGTTTGCGTTTCTGGCCGCCTCGGTCGGGTAGAAATTGATATCGATGACGTTATCGAGGGCGCGCACCGCCACCCGGACGGTTTCCCGAAGCTTGTCGTGATCAAGCTCCCCGTCCGGCAGGAGGTGATTTTCCAATACAACGGAACCGAGGTTGCAGACGGCCGTCTCGTCGGCGCCGGTGTTCAGGGTAATCTCCGTGCAGAGATTGGAACTGTGAATAACCCCGGTATGGTCTTGCGGACTGCGCACATTGCAGGGATCCTTGAAGGTGATCCACGGGTGGCCTGTCTCGAAAAGCATCTTCAGCATTTGCTTCCAAAGTTCGAGCGCGGGCATTTTGCGGCTCCAGATCCTGCCTTCCCCGGCGAGACGCTCATAGTGCTCATAGCGCTGCTCAAAGGCCTTACCGTAGAGGTCGTGCAGATCCGTGACGTCGCTGCTGCGGAACAAGGTCCAGTCCTGCCGCGCCTCCATGCGCTTCATGAAGAGGTCGGGAATCCAGTTTGCTGTATTCATATCATGGGTACGGCGACGATCGTCCCCGGTGTTGCGTCGCAATTCGAGGAAGTCGAGGATGTCGTTGTGCCATGTCTCGAGGTAGGCACAGCCCGATCCACGCCGCTTGCCGCCCTGGTTGACGGCGACGAGCTGATCGTTGTGCATTTTGAGAAAGGGAATGACGCCCTGGCTTTCGCCATTGGTGCCCTCGATGTGGGAACCGGTTCCGCGGACGGAGGTCCATGAACCGCCAAGACCTCCCGCCCACTTGGAAAGGAAAGCGTTCTCGGCAATACCCCGTTGCATAATACTCTCGATGGAGTCATCGACCTTGTAAAGGTAGCAACTGGAAAGCTGGCTGTGCAGGGTTCCAGCGTTGAAAAGGGTGGGGGTGCTGCTGCAGAAACGCCGGCCCTTGTAAAGGCTGTAGAGACGGGTGACCCACTGCTCCGCACCCTCCTTTTCCTCGAGGAAAAGCCCCATGGCGACGCGCATCCAGAAAAACTGCGGCACCTCCAGACGGCGGACGGGATTGCGCTTTTTGTCGATCAGGAGATAGCGGTCGTACAGGGTCTGGATGCCGAGGTAGTCGAAATCGAGATCGGCACCGGGGTCGAGAGCAGCGGCCAGCTGGTCAAGGTCGTATTTGTCCAGAAGGTCGGGATGCAGCCGCTGGATTTCCACGCCGCGCTGGAGGTAGCGGCGAAATCCCTTTCGATGGGCCTCCTTGAGAGCGCCGATGCCGTCGCGGACAATGTCCCAGTCGAGAACCTCCTCGTAGATGTAAGTAAGGAGAATGCGTCCGGCGAGCTTGGTGAAGTCGGCATCGCGTTCAATGAGGCTCTTGGCGTTGAGGATAATGGTTTTGTGGAGATCCTCCTCGCTGATCTCGCTGTAAAGGGAGCGGCGCAATTCGGACTCGATCTGTTCGGCGGAGAAGTCGAGGTCGAGACCAAGCATGGCGAATTCGACCCGCTGGCGGAGGTCGGCGCCGTCCCAGAAATTATTGGTTCCGTCCTCACCGGTGACCATGATCATGCTTTCCTGGCGAACGTCCTGTTCGCCTTCGTCGGCCTCGGCCTCCCGCAGGGCGCGGCGATGGGCGCGATAAAGAATGTAGGCTTCCGCTACTTTGAAATGGCCGAGACGCATCAGTTCCTCCTGCACAATATCCTGGACCTCTTCGATGTGGATGCGGGAGGTCTCGGTCCGGCGGACACGTTTTTCCACCGCTCCGGCCACATCCACGGCGGGTTCGGAATCCAGCCCGAGAGTGAGAAAGGCCTTGCGCACGGCGATCTCCACCTTGGCACTGTCCCACGGAACGATCTTGTTGTTGCGGCGGATGACCCGTACGGTGACCGGTTCTTCTTCTGTCATCATTCCGTCATGACGGCCATGAAGGAGAAGGAGGCTTTTGGCGACGTCCGGGGCGTCGTTTTCGATCAGGGTTTTTTCGATAAGGAGGTGAATCTCCTGCTCATTCAGGGTCAGCGGCTGTCCTGCTTCGGCGCGTTCGGTAAGGCGTTTCGCGACCGCGCGGGCGACAGCGGCGACGAAGGATCGGTTGCCTTCGCTGTAGACTTCGGCTTCGTTTTCCTCGCGCGACAGGATGAGGGTGGTAAGGGCTTCCCCGACGGTTTCGGCAACTTCGGCGAGGTCGAAATCGACGAGGGACTCGCCGGCGCGAACCTTCACGGAAGTCGGCAACATGTCGGCGGGAAACAACTGGTCGTCCTTGACGATGCCGCGCCAGTCGAAGCGCGGGGTTTCCCTGTGGTTATTGAGGGCGAAACGTTTGAGGGCGAGGTCTTCTTCGTACGCGGGATGAGTCTTCATATCGGTTTTTGTGGAATGAGTGGTTGGTAGGAGGGACAGGCGGAGGGCGCGGGCGAAAAAAAGGCGCGGGACCAGAGCCCCCGCGCCGAAAAAGGATGGAGGCCGGCAATGGGGGAATCAGAGCTCGTCGTCGTCGACGGATTCAAGGGCGCTTGCCTTCTGGTACTCGGTGACGCGACCCTCGAAGAAATTTTGTTCTTTCTGGATATCCATCATCTCCGCCAGCCAGGGAAGCGGATTTTGGATACCCGGATGCAAGGGGGGAAGACCCACGCTTTCGAGACGGCGATCCGCGATGTAATCAATGTATCGCATAAATTCTTCAGCGCTCAGTCCAAGGGCATTCACCGGCAGGCAATCCGCAATAAAGGCCTTTTCCAGTTGCACGGCTTCCTTCATCAGCTCGATCAGCTCCTCACGGAATTCCTTCGTCCAGATCTCGGGGTTTTCCTCCACGAGATCCATGAGAAGATGCTTGAAAAGGGAAATATGGTTGGACTCGTCGCGCAGGGTGTACCGGAACATCTGCCCGATGCCGGGAAACTTGTTTTGGCGGTACAGGCTGAGGACCATTCCGAAGAGGCCGTAGAATTGTGTGCCTTCCATACACTGGCCGAAGAGGAACATGTTTTTGGCCAGCTCTTGTTTGTTCCGGGTTCCCGTCAGATCCAAGTCCCGCCGCATGCCTTGGCTGTTGTTCACGACAAGGCTGTTCTTCGCCTTGATTGTGGGCACATCCTCGAACATGGCTTCGCACTCATGCGGATTCAGTCCGAGGGAACTGATCATGTAGACAAGGCTGTCGGCGTGGATGTTTTCCTCGTGCGCGTGACGACCGAGGACCAGTTTCAACTCCGGGGCCGTCACTACCTCGCGGGTGACATGCAGGATATTGTCACCGACGATGCCCTCGGCCGCGCTGAAGTAGCCGATCGCCATTTTGATGATCCAGCGGTCGATTTCGCTGATGGAATTCCCGGTGTCGCGCCACTGTTCGACATCCTTCTGCATCGGAATGTCCTCCGGTTCCCAGTGGTTGGCCTTCATCGTCTTGTATAGTTCGTAGGCCCATTGGTACTTCAGGGGCAGAATGTTGAAAAACATTGTTTCGCGCCCGTTGATGACGCGTTTGGCGGCAAAAGCTTCTTCAGCCTTCCGTTTGTCCAGTTCAAAGGTCTTGTTGCCGATGGTGACGGTGGTGGTTTCCATAAATGGTTGACTCCTGTGGATGTAGGCGGTGATGCCGCCGGATGATTGATAGCTGTCTCCCGCAAGGGCCTGCAAGCGTGCAGAACAACCCTATATATTGGGGTTAAGCAGATACGCAAACCCCAGATCTAGTGTCAAAAGGAATTTATGAGCACCATAAGAAATCCTTCGACATGAGGAATATCCAAATCTCCGGTCTCTCTGAAGGGCAAGCCGGAGATATTCCTTTTTCTTCACCGGTTGTTCCCACTGCCTTCCCGACGGAAAAAGGAAAAGGCCTCTTTCCATCCTTTACCTTCTTTGATCCGTTCCGTATTTTGCAAATTCATGAAGCAAGTAACGAATATCGCACGCTATCTCCTTGCCCTCATGCTACTTGTATTCGGGCTGAACAAGTTCCTGAAATTCATGACGATGCCGGAAATGCCGGAACAGGCGCAAGCCTACATGGCGGCCCTGAACAGCACGGGGATTCTCTTCCCGTTGCTGGGAATCATCTACCTTATTACAGCGGTGACGCTTGTCCTGAATCGGTATGCGGCCTTGATGCTGCTGGTCCTGACTCCGATCACGGTGAACATTCTCCTTTTCCACGCTTCCCTCGCTCCGGGCGGGATCGTACCGGGATTGATCCTTGCGGTGCTGAACGTGCTGGCGCTCCTTCATTACAAAGAAAAATACGCTCCGCTGTTAAAGGGCTGAGAACCTTCGGCAATTAGCTTTGACAGGGGTTCCGCGCGTCCTTGCATGGCGCAAATGATCCCGGTCGAGGTTTCGCAGGTGGAAAAACGGTTCGGCGAGGTTCGCGCCTTAAAGGGCGTGAACCTTGCGATTGAACCCGGGGAGCTGTTTTTTCTTCTTGGACCGAGCGGCTGCGGGAAAACGACGCTGCTGCGGTGCCTTGCCGGCTTTTATCATCCGGAAGTGGGAACGATCCGCTTCGGGGAAGAAGACGTGACGCGGTTGCCTCCGCACAAGCGCAATACCGGCATGATGTTCCAGAGTTATGCGCTCTGGCCGCACATGACGGTAGCCGAAAACGTGGCTTTCGGTCTCGAGCAGAGAAAAGTACCGAAGGTGCGGCGGCAGGAACTGGTTGCGGAAGCGCTGACCGCGGTCCGCATGGAACCTTACGCCGAACGTAAGCCGAACCAGCTTTCCGGTGGGCAGCAGCAGCGGGTCGCGCTGGCGCGGGCGTTGGTTGTGCGGCCGCGCTGCCTCTTTTTGGACGAACCGCTTTCCAATCTTGATGCCAAGTTGCGTCTGGAGATGCGGCAGGAGATTCGGCGCGTTTGCAAAGATTCCCATCTCACGACCATTTATGTGACCCACGACCAGAAGGAGGCGCTCTCCATCGCTGATCGCATGGCCGTACTGGACGAAGGAGAGGTCCTGCAGGTGGGATCGCCGACGGAGGTTTACAAGCGGCCGCGTACCCGCTTTGTCGCGGATTTCATTGGAGAGACCAATTTCATCGAAGGCAGGGTTTTGCGGGCGGAGGCCGGGCAGCTCCTCGTCAAGACGCCGCTAGGCGAATTGACCGGCGTAGCTGGCGATCCCGGAGACACTTTTGCCGAAGGTCAGGAGATTGTCGTCTCCATTCGTCCGGAGTGCATCACTCTTGAACATTTTCCGGCGGAGGAAAACGGCTTTTCCGGTACGATCGGGGAAGCTGTTTATTATGGGGAAATCGCCCGTTACGCCTTTGTCAGTGAAGGGGTGGAATTGAAAGTATTTGAATTGAACCCGCGGCATCTCGGTGGCGCGGGCAAAGGCGGGCTCTATGCCGCCGTGGATCCGGACGACGTGGTGGTGCTGGCTCGATGAACCGAAGCGGCAAGATCCTCATTCTCCTCGCCATGTCGGTTGTCATCGGCCTGCCCTTTGTTCTGCAACGGGACCGGACGGAGCCCCTTGGTGCGGAAGAGCGCATCGTCATCATTACCCCGCACAACGAATCGATCCGCCAGGAGTTCGCGCGCGGATTTGAAGACTGGTACCGGGAGCGAACCGGCCGCACGGTTTATGTCGATTTCCGCGTCATTGGCGGAACAAGCGAAATCGGGAAGTTCCTTGCCTCCGAATACTTGAACAGTTTCCGCAATTACTGGGAGGACGAGCGCGGGCGGGAGTGGAGCCGCGAGGTGCAGGCGGCTTTTTCCGACGACGATATCGTCCTCGACGACACGCCGGAGGACGATACGCCGGGGCAGGCGGCTCGACGGGCCTTTCTCAACAGCGAGGTCAGTTGCGGGATCGATCTCTTCTTCGGTGGCGGGAGTTACGACTTTTCCGTACAAGCGGCCAAGGGAACTCTCATTGACGCGGGCCTGCTGGAAAGCCATCCCGAGTGGTTTCAGGAAACGGCCGTGCCGGGCGAGTTACCGGAGTCGATCCCGGAGACCCTCGCAGGTGAACGTTATTATGATGCCGAGGGCCGCTGGTACGGGGCGGTACTCTCCAGTTACGGCATCATTTATAACCGGGACGCCCTGCACAAACTCGGCTTTGAACAGGAACCGCGGCAGTGGGCGGACCTTGCCGACCCGCGCCTCTTCGGGCAGGTGGCGGTGTGCGACCCGACGAAAAGCGGCTCCATGACGCAGGCCTTCGAGATGATCCTGCAGCAGCAGATGCAGCGCCTGCGCGCCGGGGAAGGTGCCTCCCTCGCCGAAGGATGGATGAAGGGGATGCGCCTCATTCAGCGTATCGCCGCGAACGCCCGCTACTTTACCGACAATTCGCAGAAGCCGAATATTGATGTTGGCATGGGGGATTGTGCGGCGGGAATGTCGATTGATTTTTACGGGCGCTTCCAGCAGGAGAATATTCTCGAGCGGAGCGGAGATAACCGTTTTGGTTTTCACACCCCGAAAGGTGGCAGCACCATTTCCGTCGATCCCGTCGGCGTCCTCCGCGGAGCGCCGCATAGAAAAGTTGCACAGGCTTTCCTTGAATTTGTCCTTTCCCTCGAAGGGCAGAAATTATGGAATTTCGAGGTAGAATCTCCGGGCGGGCCCGAGGTGTACGCCTTGCGAAGGCCCCCTATCCGTCCGGAACTCTATTCGGACAAGTGGAACCAGTATCGATCCGACGCCGATTTCAATCCCTACGAGGCCGCCCGGGATTTCACGTATCATCGGGAGTGGACCGGGCGGCTTTTCAGTGAACTGCGGACGATTATCCGCATCTGTTTCATTGATGTGCGAAAGGAACTGGTCCTTGCCTGGGAGGCCATTCTCAACGCCCGCGAGGAAGGCCGTACCGAGGCCGCCGAAGCTGCGCTGGCCGTCTTTCAGGATCTCGACCGCATTTCCTACGAGGCCGCACAGAGGGAAATTGACGCCGCGCTCTCCGGGCCGCGTATCGAGGAAGTCCGCCTCGCCCGTAAACTCAGCAGCCATTTCCGTGAGCAGTATATGCGGACGAAGGCGCTTGCCGAGGGAAGGCTGAATTAGATTCACAAGGGACCTCAGGCCATTATGCCTAAAGCATGATGAAAGATATCATTTTGACGCTGATCGGCCCGGATCGCCCGGGTATCGTGGCCCGCCTTGCTGCCATCGCGGCCGGACATGAAGGAAACTGGCTGGACAGCCGCCTTATGGAACTGGGTGGAATTTTCTCGGGTATGCTACGCCTTGAGCTTCCCGAAGAACAGTTAGGGGACTTCACAGCAACCTTGAAAAAGGAAATGGAGCCGGAAGGATTCCAGTTTACGATCAGCGAAGCGATGGAGGAGACGGGCTTCGCCGAAGTGCAGGAAGGGCAACTGCATGTTTCCGGGCAGGACCACCCCGGGATCGTTCAGGCCCTGTTCGAGGTACTGAATGAGGAGGGGGTCAACGTTCAGGAGCTCTCCACGGAGCGACCGTTGGCAGCGTGGTCGGGCACTCCCCTCTTCGAGGCACAGGCGCGATTCCGTATGCCGGCGGGAATGGATGTGGACCGTCTTCGCGAACGCCTCGAGACGGTGGCCGTCGACCTCCTCGTCGAAATCGAGCTGGATTCGTAGCTCCGGCGTCTGTCAAAAAAAAGGGGCCTTCCCGCACGGGAAGGCACCTTGGCCACTTTTCGTTTTTGAAATAAACAGGAGGTCAGCCAGCCACGACGGATTCCTTTTCATTGGGACGGAGGAATGGCTTTTCCTGCTCCAGCTCAAAGCGAATGGGGATGTGAACCATCTTCATGATGGCCGTCCCATCCTGCCTTGCCGGAACGAAAGCCCACTTCTTGACCGCTTCGAGGGCGGCCTTGTCGACCAATTTGTGCACGGATTGCACCACTTCAGCCCCAAAGACGCGGCCTTGTTCATCCACGAGGGCGGCGATGACGACAACGCCTTCAATGGCCTGCGCACGAGCGACTTCCGGGTACTCCGGCATTTCCCCTTTTTTCAGTGCGGGCTGGGTCGTGGCGGCTTGCAGAAGGCTGGTGGCACTGAGGAAAAGGGCGGCGAGAAGGGTGGTAAGAATGGATTTTTTCATGATGGATGGGGGTTAATGTTGATTTGTTACAATTAGGTAACGCAACCGTTACGATTATGCAACAAAAATGCGACGCAACGGTGACGAAAAAGGAAAGCAAAGAGGCGGAGAAAAGGGTTGAAATCCCGGGGAGGATTCCGGACGTTGGAGATTGGGCCGGGTCCTATGCAACGCCGGGCTGGTGAATTCCGCCAGGGCCGGAAGGCAGCAACGGTAGCCGAGACCGGCGTGTGCCGTAGGGTGCCTGGCCCTCTTTTTTCTTTTTTACACGGGAGCGACGGTCTCCCCTTATCGCACGGGGTAGTATGGCAGAATACCAAGTAATTGCGCGAAGGTGGCGCCCGAAGCAATTCGCGGACATCGTAGGGCAGGAGCACATCGTGCGGACGTTACGCAACGCTATTGAGACGAACCGGATCGCGCACGCTTATCTCTTTGTTGGCCCGAGGGGAACCGGGAAAACCTCGACGGCGCGGGTATTTGCGAAGGCCCTGAATGCGGAAGGCGGCCCCAGCGTGGACCCGCCCGAGGACACGGAAACCAGCAAAGCCATCATGACGGGCAACTGCATGGATGTCATCGAAATCGACGGGGCCTCCAACAACTCCGTCGACCAGATCCGGGATCTTCGTCAGGAATGCCAGTACGCTCCGGCCCAGTGTTCCTTCAAAATCTACATTATTGACGAAGTGCACATGTTGACGCCCTCCGCCTTCAATGCCCTCCTGAAGACGCTGGAAGAGCCGCCGCCGCATGTGAAATTCATTTTTGCGACAACCGAGGCGCAAAAGCTCCTGCCGACAATTGTCTCCCGTTGTCAGCGCTTTGAATTCCGCCCCATCGGGGAGGACGTTCTCGTCGACCGGCTGCAACGAATTGCGGAAGCGGAAAAGGTCGAGGTGGAGCCGGCGGCACTTGCTTCCATTGCCCGCCTTGCCAGTGGCGGCATGCGGGACGCGCAATCCATTTTCGACCAGATGATCTCGTTCTGTGGGGAAAAGATCAGCGAGGCGGATGTCCTTGACGTCTACGGACTGGTGGATCCGGAAAGGATTCGCCAATTGGCGGGTGCCCTTGCCGCTGCCGACTATCCGGAGATCGTTCGCCTCGTCGAAGCCTTCAGTGCCGAAGGACGGGACCTGTACCGGGTCCTGCTTGATGTGGAGCGGCTCCTGCGGGAAGTCATGTTGCAGAAGATCGAGGGTAGTTCGGAGGAATCGACCCTTGGTACCGAGCTTGCCGCGGAGTCTCTTATGCGGATGCTCGACGCCCTCCAGAATAGCGAATCAGTCTTGCAGAAAGGCCTCTCCGAAAAAGTGAATTTCGAGGTTGCCCTGCTCCGGGCAGTGGAAGCCGGCCGAACACGAGCCCTTGACCAGCTCGTCAGGGAATTGAAGGGGCTCGAGGAAAGGGCCGAAGAGACGGACGGAAAAAAAAAAGCCTGATTCCTCCGGAGCGTGACCGGATCACCCCGATTCCAATTCCGACGATAGCGACCCCTCCGCGCGAAAAGGAACCACCCCATCCTCGCGAGACCGCAGGCGATGAAACGGGTGGCCGAAAGCGGAAGAATTCGGAAGACGAAGACGAAAAGGCAGATAATCAAGGCCGAAAAACGCTGGCCCGGAACTCTGCGGAATCCCCAACCTCTTCCTCCGAGGACGACCTTCAGGCTGCCGTGGAAAAAATCCCGGAATCCCTCCGCAAGGAGATGGAAGAGCAGCTTCGCGCGGAATTTCGCGAGCTACGCCCGTATCGGCCGAAGTAATACCAGATCCAATTAGGTTTTAGCATATCCTCCTGTGTTCTCACACGGAGCCGCGGGGCTCACGGAGCAAGGATACATCAATCTCCCCTATAGCTCCGGGGCTCCGTGTGAGAGAAGCTCAGGTATGCAATCCATATTGAAGGTGGTATAACCCGGTCCCTTTATCCTGCCGGAAGCAGGGCCGGTTCCTGTACCCATTCGCCCTCGCCCTCACCGCTGGGGAAGCGGAAAAACCAGCGGTCCGCGTCGAGGCCATTGCCAGTTCCCTCGGAATACCAGAGCCATGTCCCGAGCCGGTAGTGGTACAGGAATGGATACAAGCCTCTCGTCGTGTACAGCCAGCTGTTCAGGCCAAAGTCGTAAGCGAGGAAAAATTCCCCGGAACTGTCGGGGTGGACAAACTGGTTGCCGTGGTTGACGTGGGCGAGGAACGGCAAGGTGCCGTCGGCCTTGAGAAAGCCGTACCATGAACTGTCGAGCCATCCCTCGAGATCGATCAGAGAGTCGGGAAAGAGATCCAGGGCGGCCTCGTCGTATCCGGCAAGGTTAACCGTAAAGTCGGCCCGTTGTCCGTCGGCGGTCTCGCCAGTGACTTCAATCGTCGTGACGCCCGTACTGGTACGGCTGATACGGAGTTCATTCCCGACAATCTCGATGTTGAAAGCGGCCCGGTTGGCGAGCGCTTCTTCTGAAGGTTCTTCTCCTTCCGCGGTATCGGCGAAGGCCCATCCGTGGCTGATGCCCGCTGGATCCCCCTCCTCGACACGAATTTCCGCGATGCGGGCGTAGCTGTCCTGATCGAAGAAGTAGGGGGTATACATGGGAATGGTCTGGAAGGGAAGGGAGGAGTAAATATACGTCATGTCATGGATAGGGGCTGTTGCGAATTTCGTCATGACGTCTTCGGCGACTTCCGGATCCACGGGTTCCGCAAATACGGTAAAGGGATTTCGCCCTTCAGTGGAGGAGGAGAAGGTATCCGTGTTGTCTTCCACATTGAAAAAGAACTGCGAGGTGGCCGAATCAAGAAAGTTGGTCCGGGCCATGGCGAGGGTTGCAACGGCGTGCTCGCCTCCCGCTTCGAAGGGGATGGCCGGCAAGGTGTTGATGGTTTCGAGAATATAATCTTCCTCGCCGTCGTATAATCTCCAACCGCCCGCCTGGACGATAGGAAGCGGGTTGTCGACTCGCTGGAAACCGTTGGCTGTGAAACGATGGTTGTTGGCTTCATTACGATGCACAATCGTATTGTTGTACGCCCCTCTATCCACGTAAGTCAGAAAATTGGCAATCGTGGCAGGAGCTTGGTCAGCGAGCATGCGATATCGCAGCTCGTATTCGTTCCAAACGAAATTTTCTGCACCCTTTACTTCCCAAATGTTTTGGTACTCTCCACCTTTTTTCAGCTCAAACGTAGGTATTCGGACCGTCACCCCATCCTCATCGAAAACGGGGACGCGATAGCCATCCTTATCTCTCAATGGTTTTCCATTATCGGTTTTGTTCTCAACAAACAAATCCCTTTCTCCGGCCGGTTCGGGCATGGGGATGACGAAGGTGG
>CAYFRH010000054.1:0-16373 GCA_964345345.1 uncultured Puniceicoccaceae bacterium
TGTTCAAGTTTCGTACCCGCATGCTCCTGAAGATATTCCGCCGCCCGAAGCCGCTCTTCTTCTGGCACATCCTCAAGGCTTGCCAATTCCCGTGCAGCCCGGAGGCCAAGCTCACCCCCGCGCTCCATTAATTCCCCGAGGTGCGCGCTTACCGCCTCCCCCTCAGCACCGGGATTCGCCTTACGCTGCAGCTCAAGAAACCGTTCATGCGCCAGCCATGAATCGGAACCGGACGCAACCAGCTCGTTTGCCAATCCATATGCACCGGCAAGCCGACGCTGCATTGACAAAGCGCGCAGCCACAGCAGCCGCGTTTCCTCGCTGCCGCCGTCGAGCTCCACCAGGCGTTCGAGGAACGGCAAAGCCTCCTCCAGCTGCCTCCCCTCCAGCAACAGTTCGGTCAGCCTGCGTACACCTTCCAACGGCACCTCCGGCTCATCCAGAATCCGTTGCCACCAAGCCAGGGCGTCCCCGCTTTGTTGCCCGAGCAGAGCCTCCGCAACAAGGAACTGCGGCTCGGGATCTTCCGGCACCAGGAAATGAGCCGCCCGTCCGATCCTCGCCGCTTCTTCCCAGTTCTCGGCCTCCATAGCCTCCCTCGCACGTTCCATGTGACGCTCGGCTCGCAATTCGTTGATCTGGCCCAGCCACAGGTCCCGCGTAAAAAACAACGTCAATCCAAGTATAAAAATCCCGGATGCCGTTAATGCCGACGCAGTGATTAGTTTTTTCGTCATCATTGAGGCTTTCTCTTTAACCTCACAGCCTGCCCTGCCTCCCATAGCCTGACAATCCCTTTTCCGTCCAGCGCCGGCCCTTATTCCGCTCTCCCCGTATCGCTCCTCTTTGGTCGAGAATTCCCCTTGGTCCCCCCTTCCTTGCGCGCATTAAGAATGTTTCCAACTGCCATGAGGGTTCTGGCAGAAGAAAAATAAAAATTTTTTCTTGCCTTTATCAGGTGAGTACCCCAGTTTTTGATTCGAATCGCAAACTCAATAATTATGAAAAAACTAATCACCATTGCCATTACGACGGGGATGCTGTCCCCCCTCTTCACCTTAGGTCAAGTATCGGTCTCGGATCCGAGCCCGAATCCGGTCTTTCAGACCCTCATCAATGATATGAATGCGGATGTGAGTGACCTTTTCGTTTATGATACCTTTCGGCCGACGGAAGGCCCGGTCTACGATGAGATCATGTTTGATCAGTCAAACCAAGATTTCTGGACCAACGGCTCGAATCCTCCTGATCCCGGAGTACCGTCAGTCCAAAAGCCGGGCAGCGTGGCAGAAAAGAAATTTGTCGAAATCAGCCCGAATGTTGAAGCTTTTACGTTTTTCGGGGAAGGTTTGCTTGATGTAGGATTCCTCGGAAATTCCAGCATCGATGCCAACGAATTCTTCGCGGAAATTATCACACCTTCACAATCAGACGAGTTGCTGTTTATGTATGAGGAAATTGATGACGATCCTGCGACTGTGCAACTTGAAAACACGGATACCTCTGACGCTGTTATCCGGTTTGGTCACGACGATACGACCGTCTCGATCATTGAAAACCAATCCAATACCGATAAGTTTAAGATGTTTCAGGCTGTGAGTAAAGACGGCGCAGGTAACTTCACCGGCGATTTAATTCCCGGAGAATTCATCTTCGCTATTGATGACCGCACAGATGACGCGATTGATTACGATGACGGCTTTTTCTACCTGAACGGAGATATTGCTCCAGTGCCGGAACCGTCTCAGATTGCCGCCCTTGCCCTTCTTGGCCTCGGAGGCTATCTCTACATTCGGCGTCGCCGGTTGATCAGCAAAAACTAAAGTTTCTGTCAGTTTCTTTCTCCAGGCCATCCGCAGGGTGGCTACCTTTCAAATAGGAAATGGCCGCTTCTCAGGAAGCGGCCATTTCTATTTAGCAGCAGCGTATTACCAGGAAAACGCAGCGTTCATTGCCCGCGTTGCAGAATGACTTCTTCAATCTGCGCTGTGTAAAGAGGTGCCTCCCAAATCGCCACGTCATCGATACTACCTTGGAAAGGATCCATACGGCGGGCTCCTTCGTTGCGATAGACGGTAGTCCCCTGCACCTGACCGAGGCCGATCGCTCCTGAGTGGACCCAAAGCTGCGAAGCCGGCCCGGAATCCACAAGATCCCCGTTTACAAAGAGGCGAAAAGCCCCTTCTTTCACTTCTTCTTTTCCTTCCAGAACGATCGCAATGTGATTCCATTCGCCAAGACCGAGCTCACCCCCGTGCAGCGTGGTAAGCTCCCATGCAGATTCACTTTCCGGCTTGTTCCAGCCATTCGCCTGCAAACGGCCATTTTCCAGGATAAGATTAAGGCCTCGCCAATATCCGCCCTGCTCATACAAAACCATCGTTCTGTTTTCGGAGTTCTCAGTGGCACGCACCCACATCGCAATGGTACACATCTGCTTAACGTCCAAATTGATTGAGGCGGAGCTTTTGATCCGGACGCCTGAGTGACTATCCGGGAAGTCAAGGGATGACCCTCCGGTCAGGTCCGAAGCATGAGACAACCCGGAAATCTTAAGGTCAGAACGCCCATAACCAAGATCGATTGCCCATTCTCCCTCGCCTTCCTCAAAATCCCAGAAATGCGCGGGATTCGGAACTTCCACAACCCGATTTCCGTCGGCATCCACCTGAGGCGCACTATAAATCTCCTCTTCAATCGCCGTTTCGTCGTCTTTCTTCAGGGGATCGGAACCCCCGATGGGAGCTTCCTTGGATACAACCGGGCTGCCAGGTGCCGGTGCATAAAATTGGGAGTTGTTGCTGGAACCGTCTTCAGGTGAGCGATTCGTCGTAAACCAATTCCAAATTTCGCCCTCATTCAGCCCGGCATTCCAGAGGGCAAGATCGGCAATAGCCCCCGTGAGCGGATCTGCGGAGGAAACAATCTTTCCATTGATGCGGACTTTCCCGTTGGCGGTCCCGATCCCGATTCCATCGGAATGGCGCCACAACTGAGAAGCTGGTCCCTCCGCGACGGATTCCCCATTAACGTAGAGCACGAGGCCGCCATCAGCCAGCGTTTCATCACCAACCAACGTCAGGCTGATATGCACCCATTCATCCGACTTGAGAACCGGCCCCTGAAGCCATGTTCCCTCCCACGCGGATTCCGCAGAGACGGCGTTCCATGCCCCGGCAACCAACATTCCATCATCCAGGTGAATGGAAAGGCCGCGTAGCCCCCCGCCCTGTTCAAAAAGAACGGGCTGGCCGCTCAGGCTCTCGCTGTGAGGAAGCAACCAGAAGGAAATCGTGTACGCCTCGACCGTTCCCAGGTTGGTCGTTTCCGCATTTGCAAGGGTGGCATAACCGGAGTGTGGTATCTCCAGTAGATGGTTCGTTTTTCCATTGATTTCACCACTCCCGATGCCGGCGGAATGAGGGCTGATCGGATAGCTGCCCGAAATCAAATCCTCATATGGGTCTCCAGCACTATCGGAGAAATCCCAGTAGTGGACAGGAGAAGGAACCTCTCCTTCCTCCGTAATTGGTTTCGGCTGTTCCTCGACTACCGGAGTGGGAACCTCGGGGGTCGTTACCGTCGCACTATAAGTCCACTCCGAATAAAGGTTGCCGACAAAAGCGCGCACGCGAAATCCATAGATCGTTTTATCACCAAGATTTTCCATGATAAGTGACAAAACGTCGGCCTCCAGAACTGCGGAGGGCTCCACAGGAAGAAATTCTCCGCTGTTTTCGCTGTAGTGGATTTCGTATCCATCGATCCCCTCCGGACCGCTCCAGGAAAGCTCCACGGAACCTTCCGCGACAATTGGCTCGCCAAAGACCGGAGCAACGGGCGGTTCGGGATCCTCCTCAACGACCGGCGCACCGCTGTCCTCACCTCTCGAAAGGGAACTTTCCAGAAGCGCTTCAACGGCTCCTCGGACGTTCAATCGGCCATTGCCCACGCACTTTCCCTCCAGAGCAGGAACATGATCGGCACCTTCCACAACAGCGGCTATCAAGTCGCTGTAGTGAGCCTCAGGATCCAAGGATCGAAGCAGGGCAAGGGTGGAGGTGACAAGGGGAGTCGAAAAAGAGGAAACCTTCCCGGGAGCAAATACCTCAACTTGCGTCGCACTGTAGTTCGACAGCATCTCGTCATTTTCCCCGCTGGCCCCCACCGTGATTACATTCGCTTGGGGGCAGGAAGCCGGATACCTTAAACGGTCATCAAGATTTGCTTTGCTGTTGCCGGCGGCGGCAACGATGATGGAGCCCTGTTCTTCAGCTTTGTCTACGACATAGTTAAACATGGTTCCAGATAAGGTAATAAAGCTGCAGTTGATGACATCAGCCCCGTTTTCAGCAGCATAGAGCATGGAACTCAGTGCATTCCAATGAGTGCCGGGAGCATTTTCATAATAAATGACCCGCATAAGCGCAGCCGAGGAAGCGGGCGAAGCAGTTCCCCAGGCGTTATTTGTGATCGAGGCGCTGATGCGGGCGACGGTGCTTCCGTGTCCGCCGCTGTAACTCAGGTCTCCGTTGTTTTGCCGCCAGTTGTATCCGGTAATATCATCCACATACCCGTTGCCATCGTCATCAATTCCGTTTCCGGGAATTTCGCCTTCATTCACCCAGTAGTGGTGGTCGGGATAGTCTGAGGGGGCTCCATCGTCCACAACTGCGATAATGGGACGGCGGCCAAGGGCCGCTTCCGGGGAATATCCGAAAGCTTCCCAGACCGGCTCGAGATCCAGTTTGGCCAGCGTCCACGATTCCGCATACTTCGGGTCATCCGGAGCTCCCGAAGGATAGACCAAGCTATTCCGTCCGATTTGTTCAGGGGAAAGATACCGGAAAAGCATGCGTTCAGAACCGGTAAGCCTTTCAAGGTTTTCAGCGGGTACTCTCAATTGGGTAAGGTGCTCGTTTGAACGGACGATCTCGATCCGTCCTTTCTTCAAAAGCCCCTCGGATTGCCACTTCTCTAAGGGGAGATGGTCCGTACGCA
Source organism: uncultured Puniceicoccaceae bacterium (assembly GCA_964345345.1). Taxonomy (GTDB): domain Bacteria; phylum Verrucomicrobiota; class Verrucomicrobiia; order Opitutales; family Oceanipulchritudinaceae; genus Oceanipulchritudo. The sequence goes on from CAYFRH010000054.1 coordinate 5,002, forward strand.
GGATGTACTCTCCGGCGACAGCCGCAGATTCTACCGCATAACCCCTCTGCGCGTCAGAGCGTGCCGAAACCACGATCCGGCGGCCGTCGGGAAGACGGGAAATCGCCTCGAACTCGCCATCCTTCTCACGCCACTCTTCAACAATAAGGGAATCCGTATCCAACAGGGCCGAATACAATTCGGGTATGGCGCTTTCCGTCGCGGCAAGTTTGTCGGTCGAAACCGAAAGAATACCAGATCGGGCGACCTCCGTTTCCGCTGTCAGCGTCTCGGGTTTCGAAACGGATGAGCCTGCCTCCGATGGGGGAGAGATCATCTCCCAACCGCCAACGGCAAGGACTGCGGCGGCAGCTAAAGGAACCACCCGCTTCCGGGCGAGTCCAAGATTAAAGAAATGGGAAGGTGCGCTGCTTTTCATGATGCCGCCACCGTAAGCCCATACCTTCAACCCGCAGAAGAGGGCCCGACGACCGCTCTGTTTTTTCACAACGAATTTAACGGGGACCTGAAAAAGAACATCAGGACCGGATTCCCCCTTCGTGAATATGAAAAGCGTGTAAAGCTGTCATCCCGAGAAGGAAAGATCCGGTTCCAAGGAACAACCAGAAATGGTTTTGCCTTGTCGTTTTGCGACATTTGTTTTGGGTTTGCCCAATAATTTGTTTTAGTTGAATCTTTTATCCTGTGATACCGATCTATCGATTCATCCCCTACAAGCGGGCAGGCCTCGTTTGCGCCGTGCTTCTCACCGTGCTTCCGTTTTCACTCTCCCATGCTCAGGATGGAAAAACGCAGGAGCCAGAATCCACTTATGTCCTGCAGCCGGACGATGTCCTTGGCATTCGCGTATTTAACGAACCCGACCTGTCCACAGAACAAAAGGTCGATCCGAACGGAATGGTCCTTGTCCCTCTCCTCGGACACACCGACCTTGCGGGTAAAACCCTCCGGGAAGCAGAATCCTTTCTCGAACAGAGATTCATTGAGGAGGACTACCTCATCCATCCTCAGGTCACGGTCACGGTCGTTAAGCATGCAGCGCAAGTCTTTTACGTATTCGGTGAAGTGAATGACCCGGGAGCCAAAACCTTTCCTTCCGGAGAAACTTCCATCGACATTCTTGAAGCGATCACCCTTGCCGGCGACCTCTCCCAATACGCAAAACAATCGGATATTGTCATCCGTCGGCCAATCCCGGAAACCGACAGAGAGGAAAAAATCAGCGTAGATCTTAAAAAGATGATTCGGGGCAACAAACGAGGCAAAAGCCAGCTTATCCAAGTTTACCCTCAGGACATTATTTTTGTTCCGGAACGATTATTCTAATCTTTCCCCACTTTCGCCGACCTAAACGCCTTTAAACAATCCCTCGGCCAACTGACTTCTCATGTCCTCCGATTCGTCCACACCTTCCCACTCATCCGGTTCCGAGAAGACCAGCAAGCTAATGACGGAAAAGAGCTGGCTGGATTACCTTTGGATCATTCGTGAGCACTGGTTACTCGCCCTTCTCGTCGCCTTAACGGTGACAGGCTTTTACATTTACAAGAAATCCCAGACGATCCCCCTTTACAAATCGATGGCGGTGATGGCCTTTGAGCCGCAACAGGACAGAGTTCTCAATCTCGACCAGATCAGCGGCCGCAACAGCCCGGGCTCGGCGAGCCTGATGTTGAAAAGTCACCTGACGGATCTGCGAAGCAACTCCTTTCGGTCCCGGGTCATCGATACCTTTTCCAAGGAGGAAAGGGAGTTGCTCACGCGCGATTATAAAAGCGCGGATTCCTCCGAAGAACCCAATCTCCATGGCATTCTCGCCGGTGCAAACAAGATTTCCCAAGTGGGCGGAAATCTCTTTAAGTTTGAGTTTCATCATCGGAATCCCCAAGCCGCTGCCCTGTTGGCAAATCGGTTCAGCGAGGAATTCCTGAATTACATAAGCGAGCGCTCCCGAAAAACCAACGAGTCCGCCTTGCGCTTTCTACGACGTCAGAGCGAGGAATTAAAGCTCAAGGTTGAACGCGCCGAGATGGCGGTACAGAAATACCGACAGGAACGCAATCTGGTCTCCCTTGAAGAGAGCCAGAACCTGATCGTCGACCGAATGAAAAATATCAGCGGTCGTCTCAACGAGGCCAAGGCACAGCTGCTCAATCTTTCCGCAACCTTGGAAACCATTGAGGGAACGGAAATGAATCTCGATGAGCTTGCCAAACTTCCTGCGATTAATCAAATGGGGTCCCTACCGCAAAAATTCGAACGCCGCAGCAGCCTTATCGGGGAGCGTTCCAGCATGGCCCTTCGGTATGGAAAGCGCCATCCGAAAATGATCGAAAATAAGGCCGCCCTCGAGCAACTCGAGACTGACATAAGGGAAAACATCAAAAAAAACGTCTCCGAGTTTCGCAAGAAACATGAGGAAATGCAGATACGGGTCTCCAGACTCGAAGAAGCCCTTGCCGAAGCGGAAAAAGAAGCACTCGATCTCGATCAGGTGGCCATTGAATACAATGTTCTTCGGCGCAAACTGGAAACGAACAAACGTCTTTTCACACAGGTCCACCAACGCCTGAATGAGGCTATGCTTTCCAGTCAGTTGAATAATACCAATATGCGCCTGATCGACCGGGCTTGGCCCGCTTCGCAACCTTTCATTCCGGACGAGAAAAAAATGTATTCTATGGCGGCCTTTGTTTTTGTGGCTTGCTTTGGAGCGGTGCCTTACGCCATCCACTTTCTCAACCTGAACCTGAAGACGGCCTCGGATATAGAGCATCAGCTTCAAGTCCCCTTCCTAGGCGAAATTCGGAAGTTTCCCCGGCGATTAAAGGAAATTCATAACCTTGTCCAAAAGCAACTCGATCCGGAGGCCGCGGAATTGTTCCGTCAGTTGCACAGTCAAATTCTGCTCCGGAATAAAATTCTGCACCGTGGGCATACCTTTGTCGTAACCAGTGCTTTACCAAAGGAAGGAAAATCCTTTCTCGCCATCAACCTCGCAGCGTCTTTCAGCCGACATCACTACAGAACCCTCCTGATGGACTGCGATTTTCGGCGGCCAACCATTGGCGGGCGTATGAAAGAAGAGCTCGACAGGATTCGGAAGGAACACGGAGACAGCGGAGAACCGATCCAATATGCCGACAATTTCGACATCCTTCCCGCCTCCAAAACAACGGTGGAGGCGACAGAGTGGATTGAATCCAGCGAGTTCCGGAACGAATTGCATCGGCTGCAGCAGCAGTACGATATCCTGATCGTCGATACCCCGCCCGCGGGACTCTTCCCGGACGCTGGACTGATCGGCAACTATGCCCAGCATTTCCTCTTCCTCACGCAGATCAACAAGCACCGCAAAGCCGCCCTGAAGGCGATCATGCTTCGTCTTGAACAGAGCAACGCGGAGCTCCTCGGTATTATCGTGAACAAGGTTTCCCGAACCAAGTCTCGGAATCTCGGCGTCTACCGGTATTCCGACTACGGTAAATACAAGAGCTACTATCCAAGCAAGGCATCCTAATGAAACTGATCCAGTTCCTTCTCCTTTTACTGCCCGCGTCACTCGGGGCCCTCGTAAACCTTGGCGAATCCCGCATCGACCTTTCCCTGTATGGAGATTTCGCTTATGATACCGAAATCAACGCCCGCAACCAAGGTCTGTCCGATTTTATCACCTCAGTCGGAACCGACCTCCATTTTACGCGCCCTTCGCCTTCCCTCGCCATTCGGGCATCTGCCGGAATAAGATTTGTTCGCTATCTTGATAATACTCAGTTCGACGATGAAAACTTCCGCTTTGATCTCAGTATAAACCCGGGAAGGCAATTTGAAGGGGACCGCTTTTCTTTCAGCGTAGACCTCATTCTCAATTCGACTACGCGAAGCGAAGAAAGCCTTGGGGAAATTATTAACGTCCGCACGTATGGTCTTGGGACCGAACTCACCTACCGCGTAAACCAACGGTTGACCCTTGTCGGCAACGCCGGCAGTCAAATCGAGGATCCGGACTCCGACCGTTTTCAGGAGGTTCAGCGCACCAACGTCGGCCTCAGCGCACGCTTCCCGCTGCGCAAGCAAATGAATGGTGAAGTTGGCGTATCCTTTCAGAAAACGGATTCGGATGATGAACTTCGAAGCCAACATGAAACAGTGACCGCGTACCTCGGCATAAGCGATCAATTGTTGAGCAAAGTAACCGGAAGCTTTTCCGTCGGTCTTCAGCAAAGGTTTTTTGACAATCGTAATGACAGCACCACTCCGTATGTTTCGGGGAGTCTCGACTGGACGATCAATGAGACCACCGGTGCCACGATCCAGAGTAGTTACCAGACAAACACGACCTTTAACGACTTAACTACGGAATCCCTGGATCTTTCTATTGTCATTCGACGCCAACTAAACCGGACCTGGTCGGCCTCTGCGGGCGCCGGATATACCGATATCACCTTTGAAGGTTTGGCCGAAACGGACCGCCAAGATGAGGAGTACTACGCTACCGCCTCCCTGAACTGGGACATTTCCCGCTGGGGCAGCCTGTCCGCCTCCATCCGTTATTCAGACCGGACCTCCAATAATGACTTTTTTCAATATGACCGGCTGCGCACCGGTATCGGTTTCCGGGCTCGCTGGTGAGCCAGATCGCGCCCTCCTCAAGAATCCAGCTTCAAAAGGAAATCGCGGAAACGCTGCCGAAATGCAGCGTCATTAGATAGAAAGTACTGCCGCGAAGCCTGCCCGAGTTGACGGCACTCTTCCTCGGGTTTTTCCAATAAATTTGCAACAGCCGCCTCAAGGGCCTTTTCTTTTACGGTGTAGCGCGGACTCATGAAATTACGGCCGATTTCTTCCGCTTCGACCAAAACTCCGCGGTCCGGTCGTACAATTTCGTTCATGGGCTGGCCGTCCGTGGTCACCACAATGGCCCCCGTGGACATTCCTTCCATTAACGTATGCCCAAAGCCCTCCATTTCGGAAGGGCATAGATGGATTCCGCAGCGGTTGCATAACTCAAGAAAATCCTTGTCCGCCATCCACTCCTCATGAACAACAACGTTTGAACGGGTAGGCAGCGATTCTTTCCGCTCCCCGTAATGGTTGAAGGGAGATCTGCACATATGAAGTTGAGGCCACTCGGGGTGTTTTGCCCACAAGTCATACAATAGTTGGCTTCCTTTGTAATCGTTCTTGCCCGCGACATGCAAGAAAACCCCAAAATCCTTGCTTACGCTTTCGTCGAGGAAGTCCTCGCTCGTAAATCCCGTGTAATGTACGGTGGATCCCAAGTCCTGACAGAGGTCAAAAGCGTGCCGGGTTTTGCAGAGAATCCAAGGCACTTGGCTCATCTTTCGGAAAACCCTGGGGTCAGTCCATTCCGGGTTTATAAAGACAAGGTTGCTTTTACCAAAACGAAATTGTTCACGGTGAATTTGTTCCAGATGAACCTGCAGCTCGTACGGAAAGAAAAGCCGATGGGATTGTTGCAGAAAATGCCCGACCCTTTCGATTCGATCTTCCCGCCGACGAGTCGGAATACGTTTAATAACATACTTCTCCTCGAGTAAAGGAGCAAGTACGCGAAAGTCTTTCCCGGTACCTGACTGGATTCCCCAATAAAGAAAAACAGCTTCTCTCATGTTACCCCCTTTCCTCCTCCAGACCAACGCCGGTCCGATATGTTTTCGTCCGGAAGACTGCCCGTACAGGTTCCAGGACATCGTCTTCGTCATACGGTTTCATAAAGTGATCGAGATGAAATACGATCGACCGGCGCCGGACCTTCCGTCCTTTGATACCTTTGGCGAGCAAACGGGCAACCAACTCAACATCTTCAAGCCCCCATCCGCTGAAGGTCATGTTGAAACCATTTACTTCTTCGAGGTTCTTTTTCCATACTCCAAGATTACAACCAACCGCAAGGTGCCCGAGATCTTCCGCTGTCAAGGTTTCGAAACTGTGTTCTTCAGGTCGTTCCAATGGATTGCGGAAGGCATGGCTGCGTTTCCGCAGGCGATTCCGAAAAACAAACCAAAGAACCGTGGGAAACCTCGGATGAAAATGCGAAACCCACGCCTCGCGGACGTGGCTGCGGTCGCCCATCATAACGTACCCGGCTTCGGCGAGTTTGCGGTGATCCTCCATGAAATGCCGCTCGGGGACACAGTCGCCGTCGAGAAAGACAATATAATCGGACGAACTTTCCCGGATTCCCAGATTGCGCACTCGGGCAACGCGCCACCCGTCATCTTCCTGCCAGCAATGCCGAAGCGGGACCGGAAAGCGCGGCTGCCACTTCCTGATGACGCCACCCGTTTTGGGCCCCGAACCGTCGTCACAGATCAACACTTCCTTGGGCGGCGCGCGAAGGCGACTGATTCCCGCAAGAACCTTATCCAATACATCCGGTTTATTGTAGGTAGTAACGCACAAGCTGATTGTTGTCATCCGCATGAAACCTCCTCTTTTCCCTGTAAAGATTCCACTTTAAATCCGGGGGCATATCCAAAAGCCATCTCCTGCCGTGGATTAATTTCCGACCAGATAAATGCCCGATCGTCAGGAACAATCGGTGGCTTTTTCTCCTCGCGGCGGGCGCTGGAACTCCAACGGCTTAACCCCATCCTTTGCAGCAACTGCCACCGCCAGGAAGCGTTCCCTTTATACGAAAGGACCGGAACGAATTTCTCCGTGTGGGTGAGCTCAAACTCCCCAGCCACCTTGCGGAATATGGATTCCTGGTCGAGGACAAGATCTTCCAAGCGGATCCATATTGCTTTGTCGGCGTAGCCCTCAATCTTTTGAAAACGCCGGATCTTCTCCGCGCGCATGTGCAATAAATTTCTAAAAGGTTTCCCCGTAGCTCCATCCCGATCTTCTGCAATTGCTCTTCCGTAACGGGGATTTCCGGGAAAGACGTTGGCTTCCTCGTCCCAGATGCTCTCCCATTCACACCGAAGAAAATCGGCAAAGCCTTTCTCGCGGATCTCTTTCCTCGCGTGCCAAGGATTCAAATACATGGAGCGGACCCAGCTCTCGGGGTGGCGAATCAGAAATAAGACCGGCCGGCCCTTCAATAATCGGCGAATTTCCTCCGAAGAATATAATCTTGGGAAGTGTTTAAAGCCGAGTGGATAAGTTACCTGTGCTCCGGTGTTTAACCGGAGAATTTCCGCGAAAAGATTGGTCCCTGAACAGCGTTCCCCGTACAGCGCGATTTCCTGAAGTGAGGTTTTCATCCTGTCGTTGATTTCATGATCTTCAGGTACTCCCGAATAATGGATTTCCATTGGAATGTTTTTATGTATATTGCCCTACCAGCTTCGCCAATGGAAGCGCGAAGTTCCGGTTCCCGCAGGCAACGGCTAAGGGCTTGCTCCACGCTGGCTTGGTTTCGTGGAAGGGTGAATAGGGCCGTTTTGCCGTCCTCAAGGCACTCCGCAATACCAGCATCCTCGCTGAGCACAACGGGGAGTCCGCTAGCCATGGCTTCAAGAAAAACCACCCCGAAAGGTTCCGCCCAGCCAACCAGAGCGAAAACGTCCGCATTTCCCATTTCTTCCCGGACTTCCTCCGGGCGCAGAAGACCAAGAAGGTCGATGCGGTCGTGGTGCTTCGCCTGCGCCACCTCGGCCTCGACGCGACGACGGTCCGGCCCGTCGCCGGCGATCCGGAGCCGGCCCGGCAATTCCCCCGCGATGGCATCAAAAGCCCGAACCAGCAGAGGCACGTCCTTGCGCCCATAGAACTTGGCACAGCAGAAGATAACCGGTTCCCCGCGCTCCGGTCGCTCCAAAGGGATTTCCGCCGGAAAGGAGCTGCCATTGTAGATCGTTCGCACGGGCATATCCGGAAACAAGGCGCGGGCCTTTCGTTCCATGGCATGGGAAACGACCACCATGGCCTCCGCCTTTTCCCCGACTTTTCTGAACACCTGGGCGATCTCCTCGCGGTGCTCGCAAGCAATCAGGTCGCCGACTTCATGATCGGTGACAAAGTAGGGAATGCCGCGTTCCTCATAAATGAGCCTCGCCAGTTGACCGTTCACCAAAGTATGATGGGCGCAGATGAAATCCGGACGAAAAGAATCAATAAACTGAATGAACTTTTTTTTGCGGGCTTTCCATGCTAGTTGCAGGAGGAAGGCGGGATGACGCCGATTCCAGTCGGCAAGGAGATGCCAGGGGTAATAAGGCCAGCGGGGATAGGCTATTGGGAGGTCCCCCAACTCCCACCTTTCCGGACTCAAGGCATGGCTCCGGATTTTACCGGGGAAGAGGCGAAGGCAACGCGGCACCCATGCGGTGGGAACCATCACCTGGACTTCTTCCCCCGCCGCCTGAAAGGCTTGGGCCTGTTCAAGAGCCCAGTTTCCCCGCGATGGGTGAAGAGGGTCCGGGAAATAGGTTGCAAGGAAAAGGAGGCGCATACCACTTAGTCGTTTCAATAACTTTTCAACAAAAGATGCTTAACAACAGCAGCGTTGTTTTGCCAACTGTGATTTTTCCGATATGCGGCGAACTCGTACCCGCGATTCTCCACAAAAAGTCGGCGAAGGCCTTCAGCAAGGGAATCGGGATTTTCCGGCTCCGCCCACTCTCCCAGGGCGTAGTCCCTTACCGCCTTCTTCAGCGGCCCGTTGCCCGCGGAAGCGAGGACCGGACGTTCGTAGTGGACGGCAATGTTAAGGACGCCACTGGCGGAAACGAACTTTGTCGAATACGTCAGCAGGACATAATCGGCGGCAAGGAAGAAATCCGCCACCTCCTCTTCCTCAATGTAGCGATCGCACCAAATACACCGATCCGCAATCCCCAGTTCGGCGGCCAGTTTTCTGTAATACCGTACTGGTTTTTGCGATCGGGAATCCGCCTTGCCGGCAACGACAAGAATAATCTCCTCCTCAAGGGAAGCGAGCGCCCGCAGGACGAGGTCCAGTTGTTTGCCGTCCCGCACCTGCCCAAAAGAAAGAAGGACGCGGCTTGTCTCCGGAACTCCCAACTCCATACGCATCCCCGGCCGGCCTTTCCGCCCGGCCGGAAAAGCATAAGGACCGTGCGGCAGAACGGCTTTTTGGAAGGCCGAAGAATCAAGGCCGCCATAATCAATCTTTCGTTCATCATGAACAAAGACATGACTGACGCCAAGGTAGGCTTTGCGAATACTGTAGCGATGCCACCATCGCGGCCCGACGACGAAATCGCGCACCGGATCATGCAGAAGAACCCCGACCGGAATGCCTATGCGCTTCATTCTTTCCAGTCGTCCCGCCCAGAATGGAGCGAGGTATTCACGAAAACAATCAAGGAGAACGGCCGGTTTCTCCGTCGCGAGGACTTCCCGTTCGAGAACGCGAAGACAGCGCCGGCTGTCTATGACGTAGTCCAACAGGCGGGCGGCGCGGGTCCGTCTTTCCATACGCGGGGGAAGAACGGTCCTCACTCGCACGCCGGGAATCTCCGTTAGCGGGTAGGACGGCCGACAGAAAAAGGTCACGGCAACCCCCGCCTCAGCAAGAGCCTCGGCTTGGTATCGTGCGTAAGTGGCGATCCCCCCCCGCTCCGCCTCCACAAAATAGAAAAGCTCCCTCATCGCCGGTCCGCCTCCACGATGGGCATAGCCGGATTGGCGAGGCGGTAGCCCGCCTTTTTAATGCTCGTACGCTGTGCGGAAGTCAGCTTCCCAAAGCGAAAGGCGGCTCCACCCCGGCGTCCGCGAAACCGGTTTTCCAGTCCGCCGTATTTTCTTCCCATCCATATCAGCCCGCGTAGAAACGGCTCCGCCACAGGCGAATAAAATTCCCGAAGTTCCTTCGCAAGGGCGCGGGCCTCCTCGTCCCCAAAATCCTCCACCTCACGGACCGTCATACAAGCGCGCTGGCGAAAGCCGTGCCACCGCGCGGGATCAAAACCCGCGTCCCGGCAGAGAACCACCGCCATGCACAAGAACCTACCCCACTCCATAATTCGGTTCCGGTGTCCCTCGCGCGAAGCGGTAAGTTTATCCGGATTATTCAGCCGATACAATTCAAGCGTGTCTGCTGACGGAACCACCCGAGCCCCCGCAAGCAGACAGCGAAGAAACATCAATTGATCCTCGCCCACCCGTAAATCTTCCGGAAAACCTCCCACCGCCCCGACGATTTCGCGGCGGAACAGACAGGCATGCGGAACAACCGACCAATTGCTCATCAAGGCACGGACAAGATCCCCGCGTGGAAGACCCCTCTGCTGATAGACGTGGTTTTCCGGATAAAAATCCTTCCCTTCGATGAAACCCTTCATCCAAGGTCCGTAGGCGATATCAGCCCCGCTTTCGTCAAGCACGCGCCGCTGCACTTCGTGCTTGTTCGGCACAGCAATGTCGTCGCTGTCAAAAAAATGAAGAAAAGTTCCACGTGCCTCCTTGATACCGCGGTTCCGCGCCGCCCCGGGCCCCGCATTCTCCTTTGGAATTACCCGGACAGGCGCGCCAAAGGACCGCGCCACGGAAGGGGTCCGGTCCGTGGAGCCATCGTCCACGACAAGAATTTCCAAGGCCGGCAGACTCTGCGCAAGCAGGCTTTCCAAGGTCTCTCCAATCAGGTCCTCACGATTGTAGGCGGGAATAATGACGCTGATCCCGTCGATCCAATCCGCCTGTCCGATTTCTTCTGTTCCTGACATGATCAAATTCACGGATGGAAATGGAGCGGCTTTGCGCCAAAGATAAAGGCGGAAAGCCGATAGGAACGGATCAGGACCGCCATTCCAAGAGATAGCGGATAAACAACAAGAAGAGTCCCCGCGTAAACGAATCCCGCCGGGAGCTGCAAGAAAGAGTTTAGGAACCAGGTCGCAAGGCAAAGGAGAGGAAAGTGGATCAAGTAAATGGTGTACGTATTCCCCACGATAAAAGCCGGAAAGTGGGAGTACCGGTTCAGGTACTGGTAAAAAAGCACCAAAAGCAGCAACAGCGGAATAACATTGGAAAGCAGCGAGTACGCCAGAAAGGCCGGAGCCCACCCGCCCACGTGTCCGGCAAGACCAAGCGAGGCATACAATACGAAGAGAAACGCGATCTCCCGCCGCTTGAACCCGAGAAGGTATTTCTGCTTATCCAGGCAAAGCCCGAAGAGCAGACCGGCGAGAAAATAGCCACTATCCCGCACCAGTTGGAAAACCGGTAAAAAAGGAAGCGAGCTGGAGCGGTCGATGGCAAAAAGGTTCATCACCACAAATCTTCCGCCTTCCAGAACCAAGAGCACTCCGAGGAAGGTGTATTTGCCGGTAAGCACCGTCCGCACGCGATCCGGGACCCTTTGTCCCCAACGGCTTTCTCCCGCCGCAAGCAGCAGCAACACCATACTCGCCGTGAATAGAATCAGAACATAAAGAAAC
>CAYFRH010000055.1:0-13431 GCA_964345345.1 uncultured Puniceicoccaceae bacterium
TGGTCCTTTTCGACCTTCTCGACTTCTCCCTTCCCGACCGCGAGGCCCTCGCCGACGGGTTCCTCGACTGGACCGATGAGGATAACGAACGGCGCCTGAACGGATTCGACGGCGAGGACTACGAGGACTTCGACCCGCCGTACCGCCCCGCTAACGGCCCCGTCGAGACCTTCGACGAATTCCGGCTCATCCGGCCCTTTGACGAACTCTTTTTCGATGAAAATGGCAATCCGCTCCCGGTCTGGAACACCTTCCGTGAAAGCGTCAGCCTCTACAACGAGGGGCCTGTAAACATCAACGCGGCCCCGCCTCTCGTCCTCCGTTTTCTCAGTGAAAAGGGCCTGATCGATCCGTATGGCCTGGATCGCTACAAGAGCGGGACGGACGGGGAACCGGGCACGGAGGACGACCGCCTGATCCGCGGCGGGGACGAGGGCATTCTCCTCGAGGGCGCGGCCGAATACGCCTCCACCGAGGTCAGCCTCCTCCGCGTCAAGAGCATCGCCAGCCGCGGTCAGGCCCGCTTCGAGGTGGAGGTACTCGTCGAGTGGGTCGGGGCAAGCCCCGGACTTGGAACGGGGACGGACCGCAACAGAAACGCCGAAGAAAACGGGGAAAGGGAAAACCCACCCTCTCCGCGCGACATCCGCAGGCGCTCCGGAAGGGCGCGATCCGGTTCTGATGTACGCACCGAACTGCCCAATGCAAGCGATCTCGGCTATCCCTTCAAAGTCCTCAGGCTCCTCGAGAACCGTAAATTTTGATCGACAGGATTTTCCCACCCTCCGTTTATTTTTTCTTTTGCGCCGCATGAGCAGAGCCTCCGTCATCCCCCGCGATCTTCTTGACCGCCTGCACCGGAAGCTTCCCGACCGGGAGGTTCATCTCGCCCCCGACGACGCCTTCTTCTGCCTGCGCATGGAGCTTCCGGGCGAACTTGCCGAAGCGGACACTCCCTCCTTCGTCGACCTTGCCCTTGAAGAAAAGGCCCCTTTTCCCATTGAGCAATTGGCGCACGGCTTCCTCCTCGACCGCGAAAAGAGCTTCGCCTTCGCCTACGCGGGCCACAAAGGCCGCTTGCAGCGGTTGGGAATCGGAGAGATCGAGAGCTTTTTCCAGCTCTTTCCCTCCTTTGTCGTTCTTTGTGATCGCGGGGCCACCGAGGCCACGGTCCGGTTCCTCGTCCATGAGCGCACCCTTTCGGCCGTCTTTTTCCCGTCCGGATCGAGCATCCCGGAGCAAGTTCGCGCAATCTCGTTGGAAGAAGAGGATCTTCGGGACGAAGCCAGTCTTCTGGCGGCCCGCGACCGCTTCCTCACGGACCTCGAAACGGAAGAATATAAAAAGGAGGACGGCCTCGCCGAGTTCGTCCGTGCGGAGGTCCTCCCCAACGAGCACATCCGTTTTCACCTCCGTTACCTCGGGCACGACCGCGAAGCGGTCATGGGCATCACGGAACCCCTTCACCGCGAGGAAGACCTCTGGGCGGCCGACCTGCGCGAAACCGCCTTCGCGGAAATACAGCGCAATGCGCGCCGCCGCAGCCGGACGATTTGGCAAAGCCTCCGCATCGGGGTCGGCGTAGCGGCGCTGCTCCTCCTTTTCCAGCTCGTGACCCTCGGGCTTTCCGGATACAACCTTTTCCTCGAAAAGCGCATCGCCGAGTTGGAGCCCAAGGCCGCGCGGGTCGAGAATAAGCTCACGCTCGCCTCCCGCCTCACCCAATCGACCGAGGAAGACGTGCAACCTTTTGTCCTGATGGAATCCATCAACCCCCTGCGCCCGGAAAGCGTCTACTTCGATAAACTTCGCTCCCGGGCCTACAATCAGCTTCAGGTGGAAGGTCTTTCCGAGGAGGGCGTGACCCCGGTGAACGCCTTTGCTGACTCAATCCGGCAACTTCCGTTTGTCGATTCCGTGGAAAACAACGCCCGCACGCGCAACAATCAGACAAGTTTCGAGTTACTCATCACCTTCTCCGAAACGCCTCCAGCCCCGGAGGGCGGCTTCAACATTCCCGAGGAAACCGACGAAAACGAAGACGCTGCCGACGCCGAAGAGGAGACCGGATAGCCCATGTTGCTGCGCAAAATTTTCCACGCTTTTTCCCTGCGGGAGCGCTTTTTGCTCGCCCTGATTATCTGGGCGCTGCTGCTGGCATGGCTGCTGGCTTTGCTCGAAAGCTTCCAGGAATCCCTCCGCACGTGGAATCTGAACAGCGAACTAATTACCTCCTTCGAGGCCACCCTTGGACAGGCGGAAGAGGCTGACCTGCTCCTGCAGCGGGCGCGCGAGGGCCTCGACGGCAACAAGACCTTCTCCGCGTCCCAACTCGTCGGCAAACTGGATTCCCTCGCCCGCGAGAATGAGGTCGACAATTTCGACATCAGTTCCCCGTCGACCGTGGAAACGGAACTTTTCTCCTTCCACACGGTCCGCCTCTCCATCAAGCGCAGCCAGATGCCGGACTTGATCCGCTTCGACCAGGCCGTCAAAAAATTTACCCCCTACATTGCCCTTTCCGAATTCCGCCTTTCCGCCAACCGGCGGGATCCGCGTTTTCTCGACGCCGACTTCGAACTGGTTTCCTTTGAACTCAAAGAGGACTCCTTGAATGATTGATCAAATTCCGTCCTGTTTTCTCACCCGCCTCCTCCGTTTCGGAGCCGCCCTGCTCGCCTTTCTGGCAGGCCTTTCCCTTTTCGCCCAGGAAGACGACGGAGAGGAAACTCCGTCTCCGCCGTCGCGCTCGGCGCCGCCGCCCCCGCCGGATTTTATCCCGCCTCCTCCGCCGGCTGACCTGACTCCGCCGGAGCCGCCGCCACAGGTTCGGCGCAGCATCCGCCCCTCCAACCGGACAAACGCCCAGGATAACCGCAATCCGGCGCAGAATGAAGCCCTTACGCAGGGACCGTCCCAATTGGTCGATGAACAGGATCCCTTCATGCAGGAGAACGTCGGCCTCATTCGCATTCCCGAGATGGGAACGAACGAGGTCCTTGAAATGCTGGAGAACTTCACCCGCAAACCGATCCTCCGGCAGCAGACCCTGCCGACGGTAAAAGTCACTTTTTTCAGCCAGGAGGCCCTCACCCGTGCCGAGGCCATCACCGCCATCGAGAGCCTGCTCGCCCTCAACGGGATCGCCATCACTACCCTCGGGGAGAAATTTCTCAAAGCGGTCCCGGCCTCCGTCATCAGGACCCAGGTAGCCCGCATCTGGGAGGGCTCCACCCTTGGCGCAACGCCCAGTCAGCGCATCTACGAAAAGATGTTCGAGCTGGATTTTCTTACCGCCCAGGAAGCGGTCGCCCTCATCCAACCCCTCATGTCGCAAGGGGCCCCTATCGCCTTCGACAAGAGTAACCGGATTCTCGTTACCGACGCGCTCGTCAATCTGCAGCGCCTTGAACGCCTCCTTCCCACGCTCGACAAGCCGTCGGCCCTGCGCACGGAAATGCTCTTCTTTGAATTGCAAAACCTTGATGCCGCGGAAGTCGTCCAGCGAATGGAACAACTTGCCCAAGGCCCCTTGCGGCGCCAGTTCGAGAACAATACCACCTTCGAGGCCGATGAGCGCACCAACCAGATCATCGCCTTCACCCATCCTTCCAACACAGGACTGATTACCCAGCTGATGGAACGTCTTGACATCGATGTCGCACCACAAACCGCCACCGAAGTCTATTCCATCCGCTACGCCGACGCCACCGAGCTGGTCAACATCATCGAGCAGATCGTCACCGGTCAGCGTGAGGTCCGGCAGGAAACCAGCGGTGACGGCAATAATGCCGCCGCCCGCCGGGAGGCCGCCCAACGCCGCCAGAATAACCAGACCGTGGCCGCCGCCCGCGCCGAAGCGACCAACCTGCAGTTCTCCGATTTTCTCACCATCGTTCCCGATGAGCGTGCCAACACCATCGTCGCTTCCGGTACCAACAACGACCTGCGCTTTCTCGAAAAGCTCATCTCCGAGATCGACTCCCTTCTCGCCCAGGTCCGTATCGAGGTGGTCATTACAGATGTCTCCCTGACCAAGGACGACGCCCGCGGCATCGACACCTTCGGCTTCGCCTACAATGCAAGTGGATCGGGGGAAGGTTTCAACCTCGGCGAAGACACCGGGTCTTCCCAGAAACAGGCCAGTCCCGGGAACTTCTACGGGGTCACCTTTCCCGACGGAATCACATGGGGACCGGGCGGCTTCGGTATCGAGGCCGTTTTGAATGCCGTCGAGCAGAATTCCAACGCCGAGGTGCTTTCCGCGCCGACCATAGTCACGACGCACAACAAGGAAGCCGTCGTCTCCGTGGGCGAGGAGCGACCCGTTATCACCGGCGTCACCACCAGCAACGTCACCGATACGACCCAGGAGCAGGTTCAGTTCCGGGACATCAAGCTGGAGCTCACGGTCACGCCGCTCATCGGCTCCAACGGGGTCGTGCAGATGGAGATCGAACAGCAGATCCAGAACGTTCTCCGCGAAGTGGAAATCAACAACAACCGCCAACCGGTCATCGGCACCCGCAACGCCACCTCCTATGTCAGCGTCCGCGACGGCGATCTCATCGTCCTCGGCGGTCTGCAGTCCCTCGATGTCAACGAGAACGAGAACCGGATGGCCATTCTGGGAAAACTGCCCGTCCTCGGCAATCTCTTCACCCGCAACAGCGAGAGCTACAACCGCAACGAGCTTCTCATTTTCCTCCGTCCGAGCATTATCCGCGACAGCGCGGACGCCACCCGTGACGCCAATGAATTGATCGATGTGCTTGAGGGATCGGAGAAGCTGCGGGACTATCTCAAAGAAGGAACCTTCCGGGGTTCGCAGGATGAACCGGAGCCCGAAAAAGATCAGGTTCCCCGCCGCTTCCAGAATTGAGCCCCATTTTCGCCATGTGCGCTGAACCCAACGCCGAAACCGCCGCCGCACCCTCTCCGCTCGATTCGCTTGAGCCGAACCAGCGCGCCATGATCGAGGAGTCGCCGCGCCAGAATCGCCTTCCTCTCCTCGCCCAGTCGTTGCGCATGCCGGAAGCGGAAGTCCTCGAGGCTCTTGCCCGCAGCAGCGGCCTGCCTGTGCGCGAGGATTTCGAGCTTCCGGAGGACGCCGCCGAGCTGTTGCCCCTGCGCATGATGCACGAATACCAGTGCCTCCCTCTGCGGGAGGAGCAGACGGAGGAGAACGGTCGGCGGGCACGCGAGCTTCCCCTGGTCACCGTCTGGCCACCCGGAGCGGAAATGAACGACTGGGTCTACGCTGTCAGTGGCAAACACCCGCGCTGGTTCCTCGGCCCCGCCAATCGTATCAGCGATACCATTACGCAGCGATACGGGGTGGGCGCGGACTCCCTCAGCGAATCCGACATCGCCACCGAGGACAGCGGGCGCCTTGAGGAAGTGGAAGAGGATGAGAACGCCGCCCTCATCCGCTTTGTCAACGAAGTCATCGCCAAGGCCATTGAAGACCGCGCCACGGACATTCATTTCGAGCCGCTGAAGGAGTCGTTACAGATTCGCTACCGCATCGACGGTGAACTGGTTCCCATCCGCGTGCCGGACAACCTGATCCGCTTTCAGGGAGCGATCATTTCGCGCCTGAAAATCATGGCCAAGCTGAACATCTCGGAAAAGCGCCGGCCCCAGGATGGGCGCATCGTCTATCGCGGAAAAGGCTCCGAACTGGACATTCGGATCTCCACGATGCCGACGATGTACGGCGAAAGCGTCAGCCTTCGTCTTCTCAACCAGAAAAACCAGCCCCTCTCCATGGAGGAGCTCGGGATGCTCAAGCATGAACAGAAGCGGATCCAGCGGGTGCTGGACCTGCCTTACGGCATCATTCTCGTCACGGGGCCGACCGGTTCCGGAAAATCGACCTCCCTGACCGCCTTCATCCGCCAGATCAACGCGCCCGGCCGCCGCATCATTACGGTGGAGGATCCCGTCGAATACGAGGTCGAAGGCGTCAACCAGACGCAGGTCCACGGCGAGATCGGGTTTACCTTCGCAAACGCCCTGCGCCACATTCTCCGGCAGGACCCCGATGTCATCATGGTCGGGGAGATCCGGGACTCGGAAACGGCCGACATTGCCATCCGCGCCGCGTTAACCGGGCACCTCGTCCTCAGCACGCTCCACACCAACGACGCCCCCGGCGCCCTCACCCGGCTGATCGACATGGAGATCGAGCCGTTCCTCATCGCCTCCGCCGTCGAGATGATCCTCGCGCAGCGGCTGGTTCGGCGGCTCTGCCAGAAATGTGCGCGCCCGGTCGAGTACTCGGAGCGCTACCTGCGCGAATGCCTTGACGCACTCAATCTCGAACCCACCCCGGAACGCCTCCAGGCCCGCATTCTCGAACCGGTCGGCTGCGAGGTCTGCCGCCAGCTCGGATACCGCGGACGCGTCGGCATTTACGAGATTCTCCGCGTCGACGAAACCATCCATGAACTGATCGTGCAAAAGCGCTCCGCCCGCGAAATCCGCCAACAAGCGCTTCAATACGGCATGACGACCCTGCAGATGAGTGGTTGGGAACAATTGGCGCTTGGACGAACCTCCCTCAACGAGATCATGCGCTACAGCACCGGCGAGGAAGCCGAAGACTGATCGCCCCATGCCGCGTTTCGCCTACAAAGCCCTCGATTCCTCCGGAAAGTCCGTCAACGGCAACCTCGATGCCTCCGAC
Organism: uncultured Puniceicoccaceae bacterium; assembly: GCA_964345345.1. Lineage (GTDB taxonomy): Bacteria > Verrucomicrobiota > Verrucomicrobiia > Opitutales > Oceanipulchritudinaceae > Oceanipulchritudo. The sequence continues at coordinate 6,692 of CAYFRH010000055.1, forward strand.
CGCAAGCGCGCGCTCCAGCAGCTTTCCGGTAACGGGTTGCGGCCGCTTTCCGTGCAGTCCCTTGGGGAAAGCGGGAGCGGGGAAGGCGACGACGAGGAAGCCGAAACACGCGATTTCTTTGGGGGTAGCTCCGGCGGAAAGCGCCGTTTCCGCCTCAAACGGGCGAAGTCGGTCGTCGCCCTCGAGTTCCTGAAGCGCCTCCTCGTCCTCCTTTCCTCCGGCATGTCGCTCGGGGATGCCGTCAGTCTCCTCAGCCGCCGCCTTACCGATCCGCAGATGCAATCCCTTTGCCAGGACCTATGGAGGCGACTCAGCGAGGGCTACACCCTCGCCGGGGCAATGCGGGCGGGTCCCGATCTTTTTGCTCCCTCGACGATCCATCTCGTCGAGGCCGGAGAGGCAAGCGGAAATCTCATTCCAGTCCTCGAACGCATCGTCGCCTACCTTGAGGAAACGCGGGAAGTACGGAAACGGCTGATCAGCAATCTCACCTACCCGGCCTTCGTGCTCTCCACCGCCGTTGTCGTTGTCATCATTCTGCTGACCTTTCTCCTTCCGCGAATCCAGGAAATGCTCGATCAACTTGGGGGCGATCTGCCTCTGATCACGCAGCTGCTCATCGGAGCCTCGGAAAACACCGCCACCTACGGGCCATTTGTCCTCGTGGGGGCTCTCCTCGGAGTTTTTGCCCTGCGGCGATGGCGCAAAACGGAAAACGGGCAACGGCGTACCGACCTCGCCCTCCTGCGCGCGCCTCTCATCGGCCGCATTTACCTGTATTCCAATATTTACGGCACCACGAATCTCATGGCCACCTTGCTCGGCAGCGGCGTCAACACCACGGAGACCCTCCGCCTTGTCGAGCGGACCATTCCCAACGTCATCCTGCGGGCGAAATTCGCCCATGCCCGACGCCAGATCCAGGAAGGGGTCTCCATGGCCGCCGCCATCCAGCGCGTCCACTATATGCCCGACCTCGCCATGGACATCCTGACCGTAGGGGAAAACACCGGGAATATCGTCAACAGCCTTCAGGATATCAACCGGATCTACCGCGAGGAACTGACCAAATCGCTCAATCTTCTGACCACGGCCACCGTTGCAATCGCCCTCGGTGGAGCCATTCTCCTCGTCGCCGTCATCGCCATTTCCGTCGTCTTTTCCGTCCTCAGTGTGGGGCAGTCCTTGCAATTGTAAGACCTCGCTTCCCTCCACGCCCGTCACTATAGCGCTCTTTTCCTTTGCATTGGCGGCACCGGCCAATACGCTGCGAAGCACAACGCGGGAAGAAAACCTTGGTTCGGAAGTCGAGGATCCCCTCGTTGACGGCCTGACGCATCATGAAAACCACCATTCACAAGGAAGCAATCGGGCAAATGCCTGATGGCCGTGACATCACGGCCTTCACCCTTTCCAATGACCGTGGCCTGCGGGCCACTTTTCTTAATTTCGGCGGAGTTCTCATCGAACTGGAAGTCCCCGACCGGATCGGAATGCCGGACGACATCGTTCTCGGGCTAGATGCCATTGACGACTACGTCCAGCGCAACAGCCACTATTTCGGAGCGCTCGTCGGCCGGTTTGCCAACCGGATTGCGGGGGGGCGGTTCACTCTCGATGGCCGGGAGCACCAGCTTCCCCTCAACGAGGAATCCGCCGGGGTTCATCTCCATGGTGGGCCCTTGGGCTTCTCCCACCGCCTTTTTGCGGGATCGATCATCGAACACGACGGCGAGCAATCCTTGCTGCTCACGTACCGGAGTCCCGATGGAGAAATGGGCTACCCGGGAAATCTGAAGCTTCGCGTGACCATTTCCCTTTCGGAGGAAAACGGCTTGCGCTTCGAGTACGAAGCGACCACCGATGCGCCCACCGTCCTCAACCTGACCTCCCACCCATATTTTAATCTCGCAGGACAGGACAGCGGCACCGTCCGGCAGCACGATTTGCGGATCCTCGCCGATCACTACCTTCCGACCGATGCGGCCACCAGCGTGCCCACGGGAAAGAGGGAACCCGTTGACGACGGCCCGTTTGATTTCCGTAAAGCGGACAGCCTGGATCATCGGCTCGACTCCCCCGATCCGCAGGTCGCGAACAATGGAGGGTTTGACCACACCTTCGTCTTTTCCCCGGAGCGTGATCTTTCGGAACCGGTGGCGTCCGTCGAAGAACCGGGAAGCGGTCGGCGCATGGAGGTCTTTACCTCCGAACCCGGTGTCCAGTTATATACGGCCAACAATCTCGATGGGTCCCTTGCCGGAAAAGGCGGGTACTTCTATCCCCGCCACGGGGGACTTTGCCTGGAAACCCAGCACTTTCCCAACTCCCCCAATGAGCCGGATTTCCCTTCCACCCGCCTCGATCCGGGGACGCCCTTTCAATCCTTCACCGAGTACCGTTTCTCCACCACGGCCTGAAGCCGCAAACTCCGGTTCCGTACCGAGCCCGGAAGGAAAATGGCTCGGGAATTTCATCCCGAGCCTTCACAAAATCTTTGCCGTCAACGCAGTGGAAACTTAACGAGTCATTATGCTGTATTCTGGAGCTCTCTCCATCACCTTCCGTAAACTTTCCTGTGAGGAATTCATTGAGCTCGTGCGCAAGGCGGAGCTGTCCTCCATTGAATGGGGCGGCGACGTGCATGTGCCGCCGGGCGACCTGGACAACGCTTCCCGGGTGGGCTCGCTTACCCGTCAGGCCGGTCTCGAGGTAGCCGCCTACGGCTCCTATTACCGGACCGAATCCATGGCCGCTGCGGAAAGCGACTTTCCTGCCATCCTCGAAACCGCAAAGGAACTCGGCGCTCCCCTTGTGCGCGTCTGGGCGGGAACCCTCGGCTCCGCCGACCTCACCGGGGAAGCTCGTGAGGAACTCGTTCGCCACAGCCGCATGCTCGCCGAAATGGCCGGGGAACAAGACATTGTCGTTGCCTCTGAATATCACAACGGAACCGTCACCGATACGCCGGACAGCGCCGCCCGTTTCCTTGAGGAGGTGGACCATCCCAACTACAGGACGCTTTGGCAGCCCCATAACGGGACTCCCTACGAGACCGCCATCGCCTCCTTGAAGCAGATCCTTCCCTACCTCGCCAACCTGCATGTCTTCCACTGGTGGCCGGATGCCGCCCACCGCCAGCCCCTTGCCGAGGGCCGGGAACGCTGGCAGGGCTACTTCGAGGTCGCCCGCACCACGGGCCGCGATCACGCCTGTATGCTCGAGTTTGTCCGCAACAATGACCCTGCTCAGTTTCTCGAGGATGCCCGCATCCTGCGCGAACTGCTCGACGGGTAAAAAGAAGCCTCAGGCAAGCCCGCGGGCACTGTTGTCGAGAAAAGTGACCGCTTCCTCGACAAAAGAATGGCGTCCGAGAACGCCTTTGCGCAACTGCTCGATCGCCTGCGGACGATTGAGGCCACCCCGGAAAACAAGACGAAAAATGCGGGCCACAACCTGGATATCGTCTTCCGACCAGCCGGCCCGCCGGAGGCCAACCTTGTTGATGGTCTTGTGCCGGGCGGGATAACCTTCCGCAAGCATGTGCGGCATAACATCCTGGAGCAGTTTGCAGCAGCCGCCGATCATAGCTCCGCTGCCGATATGACAGAACTGGTGCACGGCAGTAAGGCCGCCGATGACGACGTGGTCCCCGACGAGAACATGTCCGCCAAGGGTGGCATTGTTGCTGAAAACACATCCGCTGCCGACATGGCATTCATGGCCGATATGGCTGTAGGCACAGAAAAGATTTCCGTTCCCGATCGTCGTCTTGCGGTCGCCGAAAGTGGCGGGATGAAGGGTGGTGAATTCCCGGAAGGTGTTGTTCTCCCCGATCTCGATCGGCGCATGCTCTCCGTTCCACTTCTTATCCTGCGTGCGGCCGCCCAGAAAAGCGTAGGGAAAAACCTCGCAACCGCTCCCCATGACAAGATTGCCCTCGATGGAGGCATGGTGGTGGACGCGGCAACCGGGACCAAGACGCACCTTTTCCCCGATATAACAGAAAGCCCCGACTTCCACATCGGACGCAACTTCCGCACCCGCCTCGATCAAAGCCGTGGGATGAATATGGGCCTTGCTCATCGCAAACGGACCGCCTTCATCATGCGCGCCCAACGTAGCTTTTGTCGGCCGTGGAAACCTTGATCACGTCCCCGGTCTTGATGAAAAGGGGCGTCTGCACAATCAGCCCGGTGGCTACGGTGACCGGTTTAAGGGCAGTGCCGGAAGTGTCGCCCTTGACCGCATCAGGCGCTTCCGTGACCTCCAGCTCAACAGAGGCGGGGAGCTGGACCTGGACAGCTTCCCCGTCGACAAAGAGAACGTCCGCCTCGTTGCCTTCGGCAAGAAAATCAAGCGCGTCTTTCATAATGGACTCGGACAGGACGACGTCTTCGAAGGTCTCAAGGTCCATAAAATGCCAGCCTTCCTGGTCCCGGAAGCTCAGTTCCATCCGTTTCGTATCCGTCATAAGAATGTCCACGGAATCGGTACTGCGCAGCTTTGTGGTCGTGCTGGAACCGGTATGCAGGTTGCGCAGGGTCGCCTGGACAAAACCGGCCTGCCGGCCCTGCGTGCGATGGAGCATGTCGAGGACGAGGTGCGGGGCACCATTGTAATCGATGACTTTTCCTTTTCGAATATCTGTGGGTGAGGCCATGGTTTGGGAACGCTGAACAGTTTCCCCGAAGAATCCACGCCGGGCAGGGAGTGTCAATAGCGCCGCCAATCAGGTCTTTACACCGGCCTTTCGCGGAGCCTACCTTCCTCATCATTCGATCCGGTCGTCGCCGGTCGCCGTATTCATGCCCTCATGAACCAACGCACTCTGCACCGCGAGGTCTCCACCCACGGAAAAGCCCTTCATACCGGCCAGACCGTCCACCTCACTCTTAAACCCGCCCCCGCCAATCATGGGATCGTCTTCCGCCGTACCGATTTGTACGGAAAACCGGAGGTGCAACCGCGAATCGAGTTTGTCGAAGACAAGCTCGTCCGCAGCACTGACATCGCGAGCGGACACACCCGTCTGCACACGATTGAGCATGTCCTCAGCGCCCTCACGGGCACCGGAATCGACAATTGCCTCGTCGAGATGGATGCCTCCGAGCCTCCCATTCTCGACGGCAGCGCGAAACATTTCGTCAACCTGATCCAGAAAGCGGAACCCCTTGAGCTGAAGGAGGAGCGGGCCTGCTTCACGCTCGAAGAGCCGATGTCCGTTACGGACGGGAATCGCTCCATCATCGCCCTGCCGTACGACGGCTTCAAGATCACCTGCACGAGCGCGGACGACCGCGGGATCCACACCCAGCACCTCTCCCTCGATATCTACCCGGACACTTATATCGCCGAAATCGCTCCGGCGCGGACCTTCACCGTCTACGAGGATATCGAACCGCTGCTGAAGATGGGTAAAATCCAAGGAGGCAGCCTCGATTCGGCCATCGTCATCAAAGGTAATCAGATCCTGTCGAAGGAACCTTTGCGCTTCAACGACGAGTTCGTCCGCCACAAGATCCTCGATATCATTGGCGACCTCAGCCTTCTCGGCATGCCCGTCAAGGCCCATATCGTCGCGGTACGTCCCGGGCATAAACTCAATTCCGAGCTGACAAAGGCGCTCTTCAAGCGCATGCAGCGCAAACCCGAGCCAAAGGCTCTCGAACCGGTGCGGAAGGAACCCGCTCCTGCAAAGACAAAAATGATCCGGCCGGATGAAACCGAAATCAGCATCCGTCGCATTCTCGATATTCTCCCGCACGCCTATCCGTTTGTCCTTGTCGACCGCGTCATCGAAATCGAGGGAGACCAGCAGATCACCGCGATCAAGAACGTCAGCATCAACGAACCATACTTTAGCGGCCACTTTCCCGGAAATCCGGTCATGCCGGGGGTCTTGCAAATCGAATCCATGGCGCAGGCCGCCGGGCTCCTCATGCTGCGCAAAATTTCCTCCGAAGGCAAAGTAGCCCTCTTCATGAGCGCGGAAAAAGTGAAGTTCCGCCGGGCCGTCATCCCGGGCGATCAACTCGTCATTAAAGTACGGATCACCAAGGTTCGGGCCGACCGCCTCGCCACCGCCAGCGCTCAATGCCATGTCGGCAACCACCTCGCCTCCTCCGCCGAATTAATGTTCACCGTCATGGATGTCCCCGAAGAAGGAATGTAACCCCACCCCGTCAAATTCGAGCGGTTACGCGGCGCGGCGAACAATTTCCGTTTGGATTCCCCGCCGGTTGGCTTCTACTCTACTCTCCATGGCAGAAGAAAACGAAAAGACACTTTTCCAGAAAATCCTCGAAGGGGAAATTCCCGCCGAAATCCTCCATCGCGACGACCGGGCCTTCGCGATCAGGGACATCAATCCGCAGGCCCCGACGCATATCCTCGTGATTCCGGTCCAGGCGCTCTCCCGCCTCGAGCAGGCGGCGGACGCGGATGCGGAACTGCTCGGCCACCTGCTCCTCGTCGCGCGCAAACTCGCCGCCGACCTCGATCTGGCCAGAGGCTACCGCATCGTGATCAACAACGGACCAGAGGCCGGGGAAACGGTTCCGCACCTCCATGTCCATCTGCTCGGAGGACGTCCCCTGACCTGGCCGCCAGGTTGAACACCTCGTCCGCCCGGCTTTTTTCTTTCAACTCCGGACATAACGGCCGTCCAGGCCGCGGGCAACGTGGCCGGCCATTTCCATTTCAAGAAGGGCGAGCTGGATCTCCGGACCGGTCCCCTC
>CAYFRH010000055.1:13531-16300 GCA_964345345.1 uncultured Puniceicoccaceae bacterium
GCGGATTCCGGCATGTCGACCCGACCCGGCAGAACGTAGACCGGTTTTCCCTGCTCCGCTGCCATTCTTGCCGTGATCAAACTGCCCCCCTGCGCGCCGGATTCGACGACCAAGACCCCGCGACTGACTCCTGAAACAATACGGTTCCGCTGCGGAAAGGTGCGCCGGTCCGCCTGCCGCCAGGGAGGAAATTCCGTCCATACACCCGCGCTTTTGGCAATGCGCTCCATCAGCCCGCGGTTACTGCGTGGATAACACCGCTTCAGCCCCCCGCCCAAAACCGCCGCCGTTTTCCCTCCCGCCGCGAGGGCTCCTTCGTGCGCTTCCGTGTCAACCCCTTCCGCCATTCCGCTCACTACCGTCCAGCCATGGCCGACCAGTTCCCCCGCAAACCGCCGCGCCATTTTACGTCCGTAGCCGCTGGGGCGTCGCGTTCCCACGATAGCAAGACACGGGCCTTCCAGCTCCTTGCCCGCACGGTAGCGGTAAAGCCCAATGGGCCGGTCCGCGTAGGGCGCCAGCTCCTCCGGATAGCCCTGTGCCCAACGGCTCACGTAATCCGCCCCCATTTCGCCAAGGGCCGCCCCCACCCGCTCCAGCGGCATGTAGCGGCGCCAGTGCTCCAGTTGTTCCCGCAGTCCCCGGTGGCAGAGCGCCTCCACCTCCTCCCCGCCCTCCAGCAGCCGCTCCACTTTCCCTTCCAGCCGCGCCTCCAGTTTGCCGAATAATACCGGACCCATCCCCGGTAAACCGGCTAGGATCATACAAACGGATTCGCGGTCAATGCTCATTAAAATACCGTTAGGAATTTGCCGGAGCCCCGGCAAGCCTTTTCGTGGGAAGGAAATCCGGGCCCCGTTCAGTCCCGCAGGACCGTGGAAAGAAAGGGCAGGATTTCCATTGTCGTGACAGCATGACTACCGCGTTCCCGCGCCAGCGCGTCGCCGGCGGCGGCCTGCCAGCTCACCGCATGGAGGGCGGCGGTAAAGGCATCCTGTGGATGCTGCCCGAGCAGCGTGACGAGCAATCCGGAGAGCAGATCCCCGGTTCCGCCCCTGGCCAGAACCGGACCACCGACGGGGGCGACGGCGGTGCGGGACCCGTCCGTGATGAGCGTCGGATGTCCCTTGAGAATCACCGTGCAGCGGTAGCGCTCGCTGTACTGGGCGACATTTTCGCGGCGGGAGGCCTCCTCCCGGAATCCGTTCATTCGCAGGTATTCGCCCTCGTGAGGCGTAACCACAACCGGACCGGCATCGGTCGAACGCCCAAGCGCCGCCGTCATCACATCCTGGGTGAGCGCGGAGGCGTCAAGAACCAGAGGAAGCTGAACTTCGCGTACGATGCGGCAGATGGTGAACAGCGTCGAGCGGTCGAGGATAAGTCCCGGGCCGATAAGGAGGGAATCGGCATTGGCGGCAATCTTGGCGATGATGCGCACAGTCTCGACATCGAGCCCACCGTCCTTGGCGAGAGGTAACGGCCGCCAAATGGCCTCGGGCGCGTGTCCCGCAACCTGGTAGGCAAAATTACCCGGCGTCAGAGTGGTGACAAGTCCCGCCCCGGCTTTGAGAGCGGCCTTCGTGGCCATCAGGGCGGCACCCGGCATCTGTAGCGATCCGGCAAGGACAACACAGTGGCCGAAGCTGCGCTTGTCGCTGCGCGCGGGCCGGAGCCGGTTCAGCTGGCGGTAGGCGAGCGGGGAGCAAAGTTGGAGCTGCCCCTCGGCCGGTTCCGGCTGTTCGCGAAAGGGATCGATTTCCAGAAAACGGCATCGACCGGCGAAAGCATAGGCTTCCGGTCGGAACAGGGCCTCCTTGGCAACCCCGGGTATATAGGTGAAATCGGCCGGAAAGGAGCGCGGGCTAATTTGCTCGCCCACCCCGCTGGGGACATCAACCGCAACCCGCAAGGGGGCCTTGGCGGGTTCCCGGAACTGGTCGAAAAGGTCGGCGATTTCCTCCTTGAGCGGAGGCTGGAAACCGAGGCCGTAAAGGCCGTCGAGGACCACGTCGAAGGTTGCGGCCCGAGGCTCGCCGCCATTCCAATCCGCGAGGGAAAGAGTCTCAAGCCGATCTCCCAAAACCTCGGCCAATTCCTTTTCACGGGCCGCGGTGAGCTCGCCCCACTGGTCCTGCCCCGTGGTCAGGAGTAGCGTTACCCACAAGCCGGGCAGGTCCTCGGTAAGGCGAAGGCAGGCAACAAGGGCGTCGCCGGTGTTGTTCCCTTTGCCGGCGAGAACGAGGATCCGCGGTTCCGCCGGCCACGGAGCCAGTTCGTGAAAATCGTGCAGAAGCGCGGTGCCGAGGGCCCGTCCGGCGTTCTCCATGGCCGCCCTGACACGGTTGGTGTCGCTCTGCAGGCGGGAATCTTCGAAGGAGCGTGCTTCGCTTAGACGGAAAAGGGGAAAAGTGGTTTGCCGCTTCATGATAAGGGGACCCGGCGGACCAGGAGTGCGCAGGCAAGGGCGTGCGATTGGGTATGCGAAAGAGAGAGCAAAATCTCATCCCCCCCGAGAGCGGCAAGGAAATTCCGAGCCGCCTCATCGAGCGAGACCAGGGGCTGGCCGCGGGCACCGTGGCAAACCTCCACCGATCGCCAGGCCACCCGATCGCCGATGCCGGTGGTGAAGCATTTCGAGACCGCTTCTTTTGCGGCGAAGCGGGCGGCGAGGTGGGGAACGGGGTTTTTCATGCCAAGGCAGTAGCCGCGTTCAGCCGCGGTGAAGACCCGCTTGAGAAAGCGGTCCTGCTGGCGCTCGTACACCTT
>CAYFRH010000056.1:0-16087 GCA_964345345.1 uncultured Puniceicoccaceae bacterium
CGTTCCCGCGCCAGCAGAATGAACCAATCGGGAAAGAGGTAGTACTGGAAAAAGGCCGCCAACAAGGCGACCATCCCCGTCGTGAGCACCATGCCGGTCACCCAGAGAACCCCGCGGCTCCCGCGCAGGGAATTACACAAAAGCAGAAAAACCCCGTATACCTGCCAAAGCGGCAGCACCTTGAGCCAGCCCGCATGAACGGAGGGACTGTTTATCTGGACGGAAAAGGTGACCCACAAAAGGTACGGAACCGGCAGGAACCACTCCCAGCGAAGCTGCGGCCGCTTTTGCCGGAAAAGGGCCACAAGGGCATGCAGCGCCCCGAGGCCGAGAAGAGCCTTCGTCAGGTCGATCATGGGCAGGCCGTACGGAACGAATCCCCCAAAGCGAACAAGGGCCAGCAGAAAGCAGAAACCGAGCAGCAGGTACTGCAGGACCTCAAGGAGTCCGGAGGGATCGTTGCCAATCTTCCAAAAGAAGCGGAAGAGCGGTCGTTTGTGATGCAACCTTGACATGTGGCGGAGTTTTTTCCGGCAAATCGTTCAAGCAATCCCAAAATCCGTCGGCATGGACCGGCGCATGCTTGCAACTTGCCGAGGGAATTCTATAGCCGATGAAGATTTTGAATCCGCGCCCATTCGCGCGGTCCTACTGCAAACCACTGTTTCTATTTCATGGCAGAACCATTCAATCTTGAAGCCGTCCAGGAACGGATCCGGGAACAATCCGCGTGGGTCGCTACGCTCCGTGCGGAAATCGGAAAGGTCATCGTCGGCCAGCAATATCTCGTCGACCGCCTGCTTGTCGGCCTGCTCGCCGACGGGCACGTCCTCCTTGAAGGGGTCCCCGGTCTGGCCAAAACCCTGTCCGTAAGGACCCTCGCCGCCGCCGTGGAGGCCGCCTTTTCGCGCATTCAGTTTACGCCGGACCTGCTCCCCGCTGACGTCATCGGCACCCTCATCTACAACCCTAAATCGGGCGAGTTCAGTACAAAGAAGGGCCCCGTTTTCGCGAATATCGTCCTTGCCGACGAAATCAACCGCGCGCCCGCGAAAGTGCAGAGCGCCTTGCTCGAAGCGATGCAGGAACGTCAGGTTACCATCGGCGAGGAAAGCTATCCCCTTCCGCACCCTTTCCTCGTCCTCGCCACCGAGAATCCCATCGATCAGGAGGGAACCTATCCCTTGCCGGAGGCCCAGGTCGACCGCTTCATGCTGAAATTGCAGATCGGCTATCCCTCGCGCGAAGAGGAGCGGAAGATTCTGGACATCATGGCGACCACGGGCGCAAAACCGGAAGCCGCTGCCGTCGTCAATCCGCAGCAGATCGTGGAGGCGCGCAAAGCGGTCAACGAGGTCTATCTCGATCCGAAGATCAGGGACTACATTCTCGACCTTGTCTTCGCCACACGGGAACCGGAAAACCACCAGCTGGGCGACCTCGAACCTTTCATCCAGTTTGGGGCCAGTCCACGTGCCACGATCGCCCTGACCCTTGCCGCAAAGGCATGGGCCTTTCTCGCCGGACGCGGCTACGTCACCCCGCAGGATGTCAAATCGATCGCCCCCGATATCCTCCGCCACCGCATGATCCTGACCTACGAGGCGGAAGCGGAGGAATGGACGACTGAGTCCGTCCTCCAGCAAGTGCTGGAAACGATCCCCGTCCCCTGAACCGGCTCCGTTCCTGCGCCCGCACCATGTCCGAAGCCCAACGCACCCGGGACATTCTCCGCCGCGTCCGGCAGGTCGAGATTCGTACGCGCCGCTTCGTCGACGAATCCCTCGTCGGCGCCTATCACAGCGTCTTCAAAGGCCGGGGAATGGATTTCGCGGAAGTCCGCGAGTACCAGCCCGGCGATGATGTTCGCTCCATCGACTGGAATGTCACCGCCCGGATGAACCGCCCCTTCCTCAAGCTTTATGAGGAGGAACGCGAGCTCACCTTAATGCTGATGGTGGACGTATCCGCCTCCGGCGATTTCGGCAGCACCGGTGGGACGAAGCGTGAATTGGCGGCCGAGCTGGCCAGCGTCCTCGCCTTCAGCGCAACCCGCAATAACGACAAGGTCGGCCTGCTTCTGTTTTCGGACGGTATCGAGAAAATCATCATGCCGAAAAAAGGGCGGAGCCACGTCCTGCGCGTAATCCGGGAAATCCTCTTTCATGAGCCGGCCGGGACCGGAACCGACATCGACGGGGCCCTGCGCACGCTCAACCGCCTCGTCCGCCGCCGCGCGGTCTGTTTTCTGCTCAGCGACTTTCTGACGGAGGAATCCCTGAGCTGGATTCGCCCCCCGGTTCACGAACAACCGGGCCAGCTTCGCCGCACCCTCTCCCTCACCAGCCAGCGTCATGACCTTATCTGCGTCCATCTCTACGACCGACGGGAGCTGGAGTTACCGCCCGTCGGCTGGGTCGTGCTCGAAGACGCCGAAACCGGCGAACTGGTCGAGCTGGATACCTCCGAACCGAAGCTGCGGTCGCTGTACCGGCACCGTAACCGGGAACGGCGGGAACAGCTGCTACAGACGTTCCGGCGCTCCGGGATCGACCACTTCGAGGTGGCCACCGGTGAGCCTTACATGGCCGCCTTGCGCACATTTTTCCGCAAACGCGAAGCCCGCCGATGAAAGCCTCCTTCGTCATGCTGGCTGCTTTGCCCTCGGAGATGGACGGCTTCGCCGACATCGAGGGTCCCGTTTTTTCGGATTGGCCCCTCTGGCTGGGACTTGGCGGCGGACTTGCGGTGCTCCTCCTCCTGCTCCTCCTGTGGCGTCGCCTCCGCCATCGACGCGATGTCGGCACGGCGGGTGCGGACGCGCCTCCGCCGGAAGCCCCGGTGAACTTGGCCCGGCGGCGCCTTGACGAGGTCGAAGGCGCCCTCGACCGGTACGAGGCAGAACCGCTTACAGTAGCCGTCTCCGATATCGTCCGGGCTTACCTCGAGGCGGTGCTTTCCCTTCCCGTCCGGGAACAGACCTCGGAGGAATTTCTCGAGGCCCTCCGTTGCCGCCCGGACCAGCCGGTGGTCCTTGAAGAGCGGCTCCCGCGCTTTCTTACCCAGTGCGATTTCGTCAAGTTCGCCCGCCAGGACCTGAACCCGGAAGGCCGGCGTAACCTGCTGGCCACCGCTCGTGGCCTCGTCGAGGAAACCGACCGCGCCGCCTCCACAGAGGCCTCCGCGTCCGCATCCCCTCCTTCGTCATGATTTTCCAGTTCGCCGATCCGTTGTACCTGTTCTTGCTCGCGCTGCTGCCCGCTTTGTTTTTTCTGCTCGGGCGCCGCGGCCGTTCCGGCGCGGTGCGCTTTCCCTCTACCCTGCTTGCCACCCAGGTCGCCGCCTTTGTCCGGCGCCGCCCGGGGCACTGGCGAGCCGCCCTCCGCTGGCTCGCGCTGGCATTCCTGATTCTCGCTCTTGCCCGCCCGCAAACCGGCGAAGAGCTCACAAGTACCCGAAGCAGCGGCCTCGATATTCTTCTCGCCGTGGACCTTTCCACCTCCATGTGGGCGCACGACTTTCAGCTCAACGGCGTGCGGGTCGACCGACTAACCGCCGTCCGCTCGGTGGTCCGGGATTTTATCGAAGGCCGCGACGCCGACCGCCTCGGCCTCCTCGCCTTCGCGGCCCAACCGTACCTCGTCAGTCCGCTTACCCTTAATCACGACTGGCTGCGCCGCCGAATCGGGGACCTCACCATCGGGCAAATCGAAGACGGCACCGCCATTGGAAGTGTGATCGGCTCCGCCACGCGGCGGCTGCGCGAGCTGGAGGCCGAATCCAGGGTGCTGATCCTCCTCACTGACGGGGCCAACAACCGCGGCCAACTCGAGCCTCTTCCCGCCGCCGAGGCCGCCACTGCCTACGACATCCGCATCTACACAATCGGTGTCGGCCGCGAAGGCCGCGTCCCCTATCCGGCCCGCTTTGGCCGCGACGGACAGCCTCTCCGCAACCGCGACGGCAGCATCCCCCTCCGCGCCGCTCCCTCCGATATCGACTTGAAAACCTTGCGCGGGATCGCCGCTGCCACCGGCGGCCGCTACTACCACGCGACCAGCCTGGAAAATTTACGGGACATCTATGCCGAAATCGATCAACTGGAAAAGACAGAAGTCGAGCTGAAGGTGCGTAGACTGTACACCGATGTCTTCGCCTACCCGCTCTTTGCCGGGCTCCTTCTGCTGCTGCTCGATCTTCTCCTCCGGGAAACCCGCTACCGCCGCGTACCCTGATCATGCCGAGTTTTGCCCAACCACTCTACTTGCTGGCCGTTCCCGCCCTTTTAGCGGGAGGCGTCCTCTTTCTGCTCTGGATGGAACGCCGAGCCCGCCGGCGCCTCGAACGTTTTGCCGATCCCGGGCTGGCCGCACGGCTCGTCGCCGGACACAGCCGACGCCGCTTCTGGATCAAGCAGGCTTTCCTCCTGCTCGGCCTGTCCCTTCTCTTCATTGCGCTTGCCCGCCCACAATGGGGCGTGCGCTGGGAAAAGGCGGAGAACCGGGGCATCGACATCCTCTTCGCCCTCGACACTTCGCGCAGCATGCTTGCCGAGGACGTCGCGCCCAATCGCCTCGAACGCTCCAAGCTGGCCATCCTCGATCTGCTGAAAAAAGTGCGGGGAGACCGGGTCGGCCTGGTCGCTTTCGCCGGGGAAGCCTTTCTGCAGTGCCCCCTGACTCTCGACAGGCAAGCCTTCCGGCAAACGCTCGCCGCCCTCGACACGCGCACTATTCCCAGCGGCGGGACCGATGTTGCCGCCGCCATTGATGAAGCGGCGGCCTACTTTAAGGAAACGGACAACACCCGCATTCTCATTCTTCTCACCGACGGAGAGGACCTTGAAGCGGAGGGGATCGTCCGCGCCCGCAAAGCGGCGGCAAACGAAATCCGCATCCTCACCGTCGGCGTCGGCTCCCCACGCGGGGAATTGATTCCCGTGTCCGGACCGGAAGGTGAACGCGATTACCTGCGCGACGAATCCGGGGAACCCGTTCAGTCCGCCCTCGACGAGGAAACGCTTCGGCGAATCGCTTCCGTCACCAACGGGCTTTACGCCCCGCTCGGACCGACCGGTCGCGGGCTTGAGGAAGTCTACGCCTACAGTCTGCAGCAGGTGGAATCCCGGGAACGTTCCGAAAGCCTGCAGCGAATTCCCGTCGACCGATTCCAGTGGCCGCTGCTGGCGGCCCTTACCTGCCTCCTTTTCGAGCCTTTTCTTTCCACCCGTTCCCGCCGGGCCGCGCGGCGCACCGCCGCCGGGAGCTCCCTGCTCCTCGGTTTTTTATTTCTTTCCGCCGGTGAGCTGCGTGCGGAAAGTCCGGAAACGGCGGCGGAATCCGCCCTCCGCGAAGGACGTTACGAAGAGGCCCTCCCTCTCTTTCGCGAAGCGATCACGGCGGAAGAGGTCTCGCCCCGACTTCACTACAACATGGGCATCGCGGCCTACCGCGCAGGCGAATTCGAGACCGCCGTAAACGCCTTTTCGCGGGCACTCGAAAAGGCCTCCCCCAAGCTGCAGGCCAAGGCCTTTTTCAATGCCGGCAACAGCCGGGCAGCCATGGGATTCGCCAGACTGGAACAGGAGCCCGCCCTCACCCGTGATGTCTGGCAGGCCGGCCTCCGCGACTACGCGGCCGCTCTTGAACTTCGCCCGGAATGGGAAAAAGCCCGCCGCAACCGCGAGCGCCTGCGGCAGGCGGTCCGCAACCACACCCACACGCTCGAGCTGGCGGCAAAACCCGCAGATGCCGGTTCCGCCACCGGAGGCGGTGAGGTTTTCGGGGGCGTCCCCCGTCCTATCACCGCCAAGGCCAATACAGGATGGGAGTTCTTTCGCTGGGAAGGACCCGTCGAGGATCCGGAAAACGCCGAAACCACTGCCTCTCTCGCCGAGGATGCTACCGCGACCGCCCGTTTTCGCAAAGTCTGGGAGCTGAAGGTGACCTCCGCCGATCCGGAAATGGGCACCGCCGGAACGTCGGGAACCTATCCCGAAGGAGAACCCGTCCCCATCAAAGCCGAGGCAAAAGACGATTTTGCTTTTTCCAAATGGAAAGCCGAGGGCGTTGAGCCCGCCGATCCCGAAGCGGCCGAGACCGAGGTCACTCTCGAGCAGGAGGCCAACGTGACCGCGACCTTTGTCCCCGCCTTTCTTCTCGAAGTCGCCGTCGATCCCGAGATCGGGGGCCAGGCAGGCCCTGCCGGTTTTCATGAAAAATATTCCGTCGTCCCCATTAAGGCCCAGCCAAGGGACGGCTTCCGCTTCCTCCGCTGGGAAGGCGAGGGGCCCCGCGATCCTGAAAAAGCCGAGACCACCCTCACCATGATTCGCGAGCGGGACATCACCGCCGTCATGGAACGGCAGTGGAACCTCGTCCTCGTACCCCTTCCGGAACAGGGCGGAACCCTCGAAGGCGGAGGAGACCATCCCGTCGGCAGTGCCGTCGACATTAAGGCCTCCGCCGCCGAGGGATTCACCTTCGAGGGGTGGGAAGGCCCGGGCGTGGACGATCCCGCCAGCGCCGAAACCTCCGTCACTATCCAGTCCACCGATCATACCCTTTTCGCCCGCTTCGCCAAAAACGACCAGCAGCAGCAACAGCAACAGCAACAGCAAGACCAGCAATCGCAACAGCAGGAACAGAACCAGCAACAACAGCAGCAACAGGAAGAGCAGCAGCAGGAGCAGAGCGAGCAACAGGAGGGTGACCGGCAGGAGGAAGCGGAGGAAGAGGACCGGCAGGAGCAGCAGCAAGGCGAGCAGAGAGAGGAGCGCGAGGAGGAATCCTCCGCAGAACCTGAACCGTCTGAACAACAAACTGCCCCGACGGAGGAAAGCCGCAGGTTGAACCGGGAAGAGGCCCGGCAACTTTTGCGCGCCCTGCGCGAGGAGGAACGCTTTCTCCCCGCAGGCAAGCGCTCGCAGGAAGAAGGCGAGCCCGGTGAGCAACCTTCCGGAAGAGATTGGTAATGGTCATGACATTTTCACGACAGACGAGACAGGTGGCGCGCTTCCTTCTTCTTATTCTTTGCTTCGGAGCGGGTTTGCCGGCTCTTGTCGAAGCGGAAGTGGAAGCACAGGCCTCGGTCGAACCGGATCCGGTCATGGCCGGAAGCCAGGCCACCTACCGGATCCGCTTCCGCAACGCCGGCGGCATTCCCGACCTGACCCGCCCCCGCGTCGCGGGGCTCTCCTTCAGCCCCGGCGCCCGCAGCGGCCGTCGCACTTCCATTGTCAACGGTCGCGTTTCCCGGGAGAGTTCCCTCAGCTGGAGCTTCACCGCCGCCGAACCGGGAACCTACTCCATTCCCGGAAGGACGGTCAAAACCGGCAAGGGCACCGCCTCCGTCCCGGAAGTGACATTCCGGGTCCTCCCTCCCGACGAGGAATCCCGCAACCGCGCTCTGCTTGAGATGGAAATCCCCGACGGTCCCTTCTACGCGGGGCAGGCCCTTCCCATCCAACTGCGCCTGCTCGTGCGCGGCGACTTCAGTCTCGAGAACGCCACGTTGCCCGAACGACGGGGGGACGCCTTTGTGAACTCGGAAATCACCGACGATTTCCGGCGCGGTACCCTGCGGCGGGAAGGGCGTCCCTACCGTGCCTTCGTCTGGGACCTCCTCCTCACGCCGGTTAAAAGCGGCCCCACCGACCTGCGCTTCACCCAGCAGGTCGCCATTGCCTCGGAAAATGAACGGCGGCGCTCCTTTGGGTTTTTTGACAATGTCCGGACGGAGACTCTGACTCTTTTTTCCGATCCGCTCAAAACTGAGATCCGGCCCCTTCCCGATCCGCCCGCGGAAGGCCGTTACTCCGGGGGCATCGGCGATTTCCGCGTCACCCGGACGCTCAAGGAAACGGAGCTGACCGCCGGCGAGCCCGTCACTATGGAGGTCGTGTTTGAGGGAGAGGGCAACTTCAAGGCCATGGATCCCCCGGAGCCGGACTTCGGGGAGGCGTGGCGGGCCTATCCGCCCAAATCCTCCTTTGAGGCCGCCGACCCGCGCGGCCATCGGGGAACCCTCACCCTTTCGTATATCCTCATCCCGCAGGAAGACGCTCTTGAGGAACTGCCGGCCTGGAAGCTCTGGACCTTTGCTCCCGGGCCGGGAAAATTCGTCGCCCATGACCTGCCTTCCATTCCGGTCAAGGTCGCCGCCGCACCCGATAAAACGGGTGCCCGGTCTTTCCTTGAAAACGGCGTCGATGGCGCAGGGGCAACCGACTTTGCGGTCATTCCCGAAACAGTGCTTCCCCTTCGGCCCGCTCTGCAACCGCTTCCGGCCAACACTGGCCTGCGATCGCCCGCTTACCTGCTGGTCAACGGCCTCCTTGCCGCCGCCTTCGTCGGGGCCGCCGGCTTTCGCCGACACCGCTTGCGGCAGCGCGCCGATGCCCGGCTCCTCCGCCGCAAAGCCGGCGACCGGCGGGTGCGTCAGCAATTGAAGAACGTCGACAAGGCGGTCGCCTCCGGGGATATCGATGCCTTTTTCAACGAGGTCCGTTCCATCCTGCGGGATCGCATCAGCCACCTCTCCCCGCAAGCCGTCGAGGCCGATTCGCTCGCTACCGCCGATTGCCGCCGCATCCTCGCCGCAACCGAAAACGGGGAGCTTTCGGTGCCGAAGGCTCTCCAGCTTCTCGAAGCGGCCGACGCCTGCCAGTTCGGGGGACAGCGCCCACTTCCCGACCAGCTTGGGCCCTTGCGGGAAGATCTGCGGGACGCGCTCGCCCACCTCAACCGAAAAATTTCCTCATGAATCTGACTCTCCCGTCTTTTCCGCAGCTGGCTCTCCCCTGGGCCCTCCTCCTGTGGCTGCTCGTTCTGGCCGCCAGCTCCGGTATCGCCAATCCACAGGAATCCTTTCTGCGCGGCAACCTCGCTTACGCGGAGGGAAACTACGCGGACGCGGAAAGCGCCTACCGGGAAGCCGCCACCAAAGTACGGTCCGCCAGCCTGCACTACAATCTCGGCAACAGCCTCGCCCGCCAGGAAAACTGGAGCGAAGCCGCATTCCACTACCTGCGATCCCACTTTCTCGATCCCCGCCTCGACGCCGCACGGGCCAATCTCCTTCTCTGCGCGGAACAACTCGGATTCGAGGAGTCACCTTACCCCCAGCTAAGCGATCCGGCGGCGCTCTTTCCACGTTCCTCATGGCTCTTTGCCGGTACCACCGCCTTCTGGTTCGCTCTCCTTTTTCTTCTCCACGAGCGGATTCTGCCATTCCGCCTCCCCTTTCCCCGGACGATCGCTTTTCTGGGCCTCCTGGTGGTGGCCGCTTCCTTTATTGCCCTCTGGCAATATCAGCGTTTCCAGGCATGGGCGGTCCTATCTCCCGACCCCGCCCCGCTGCGAGTGGCCCCCACAAGTGAAAGCCCCGCCGAAATTACCCTATCCCCGGGGACTCCCGTGCGGATCCTTGGGGAAGACCGTGCCTACCGGAAAGTCCGTTCCGGGGACGGAACGGAAGGATTTCTGCACTCCGGAGAGATCCGGGCGCTTCAAGGGTATTGATTTTCCCACCGCACTTACTTACTTTTCTTATTCATGATCGAATCCCTCAAAAAAACACTCTATGCGGGGCTTGGTGCCTCCGTCGTCACCGCCGAACGTCTCGAAGCCGTCCTTCAGGATATGGTCGACAAAGGCAAACTCTCCGCCGAGGACGCCCGCAAGGCCGTCGACAAGGTCTCCGAGGAATCCAAGTCCGAATTTGAGGACGCCCGGAAATCCCTCGAGGAAAGTCTCGACGAGGTCATCGCCAAAGCCCCGGTGGTCCGAAAGAAGGACCTTGAGCCCATTATCAAGCGCCTCGACGCCATTGAGAAGCAGCTCGCGGAACAAAACACCGCGGACAAAGGCTGAGCGCCTTGAAACTCCATCTCATCCGTGATGTCGTCCGGGCGAAGGAGATCGTCGGTACCCTCCTTCGCTATCGCTTCGACAAAATCCTCGAGAATACCGACACCCCGGCGAGCTGGCTCTCCCGCTTTACGCCGCCGGTGCGGGAAAATATTCCTTTCTGGCGTCGAATGCGTCTCGCTTTCGAGGAGCTGGGCCCGACCTTCATCAAGTTCGGCCAAATCCTGAGCACCCGTCCGGATATTCTTCCCCGCGAGCTTATCGAGGAATTCGAGTTGCTGCGGGATAAAGTCAAACCGCTGCCGTTTGAAACGATGCGGCCCGTCCTCGAAAAGGAACTGGGAACCGGCATTGAAGGACTCTTTTCCGAATTCGCGACCGATCCCGTTGCGGCCGGCTCCCTTGGCCAGATCTATCAGGCCCGACTGCACGAGGATGGCAGGGAGGTTGCCGTCAAAGTCCAGAAACCGGATATCCGCCGTCCCATCCAGACCGACCTCGAAATCATTGCGTACTTCGTCTCCCAGCTGCACGAGAACATCCTTGCCCTTCGTCCCTTCGACCTTCCCGAGGTCGTCGAGCAGCTTAAACAGGGTGTCATGAAAGAGCTGGATTTCACCATCGAGGCCCACAACGCAACCGTCTTCAACTCTCTCAACCAGTTTCCCGACCGGGTCTTCGCCCCGGAAGTCTATCCCACTCTCTGCACCCCCCGCCTGCACATTTGCGAGTGGATCGTTGGGGAAAGCCCGCGCGATCTTGACCGCCCCATGGCCGAGCGCGCTGTCATCGCCGAAACCGGCGGTAACTCCTTCTTTTCCCAGATCGTCATTACCGGTTTCTTCCACGGCGACCCGCATCCGGGTAACCTGATCGTCACCGCCGATGACCGTATCTGCTTCCTCGACTGGGGGCTCGCTGGCCAGCTCACCAAACGGATGCGCTATGCCCTCATCGACCTCTTCTCCGCCTGCAACAAACGAAACGCCGAAATGGTCGTTCGCATCGCCATCGGGCTCGGACGCAATCCCAACCGGATCGACCGCGTCGAGCTGGAGAAGGCCGTGACCACCGTCCTCTTCAAGTACGATGCCGATCTCCGCAAAATGGAGAATATCGGCAGGATCATCTTCGAGCTCATCTTCGTTTTCGGTTCCCACGGCATCCATGTTACACGTGATTACACCCTTCTCGCGAAAGCCGTCATTTCCATCGAGCAGACCGCCACTTTGCTCGATCCTGCTTTCAATTTAGGCTCGGTTGGCAAGCCGTACATCCAGAAGCTCAACTGGGAACGATGGAACCCCCTCCGCTTCGGTCGCACCGCAATTGCCGAATGGCGCGACAAACTGGCCGTCGCCGGCGAACTTCCCCGCGATCTGCAGCGTATTCTGCATTCCTTTGAGGACGGCAAGCTGCCCATTGTGCTGGATCACCGCGGCGTCAACCGAGCCACCAACACCATCCACCACGCCTTCAGCCGCCTCTCCCTCGCCGTCATCATCGGCGCCCTCATCGTCGGCAGTTCCCTCGTCATCAACACCGGGGTCCAACCCCTCCTCTGGGGATACCCCGCCATCGGGATCATCGGGTACATCCTCTCCGCCGCCATGGGAGGCTACGTCGCGTTCGACATTCTGCGCAGCAGCCGCAAGCAAAAAGATCCCCGTTCGTGAACTTCCGCGAAATTACCCCGTTTCTCCCCACTCTTGTGTTGACAGCGTTTCTTACCACCTCTCAAACAACTTCCTCAGCGCAGGCTTGGCTGCCAAACGATCCCCCCAGCTTTTTGAATGATCGCCGCCGTTTCTTCGTCTGAGTGATGAATTGTCCTTTTCCAACTCACCATTGAATTGAATCCCATGAATAAAACGATCCTCTACGGTCTGGCCGTCCTCCTTACGGCCCCCGCTCTCCAGGCGCAGGACGAAGAGTCCGCGGTCCGGAAGGAAATCGAAAAGACCCGTCAGGTCATTGCCAAGTACGTCGACACGCGGCAGGAAATTGCCCGGGTGAAAAACGAATGGAAATCTTACCAACAGCTGAGCGAACGTCGCATTAATCTTTACGAGCGGGAGATAAAAAATCTCCGCGAAACCATTTCCGCGGCGGAGGCCGACACCACCCAGGCCGAAAAGGAAATCGCCCGTATTCAGGAGGAAATCCAGGTTTTGCGGGATGCCAATAATCTCGTCGCCAAGGCGCTGCCCGATATGGAGCAGACCATGCGCGAATTATACCAGTATTTTCCCAAGCCCCTGAAAAGCAAAGTTGAGCGCCTCGTTAAACAACTCGGCAAGGGCAATCAGGCCTCCAACCGCATGGCGGTCCTAATTGGGATCCTTAACGAGGTCGACAAATTCAATTCCGAATTCAATTTTGACACCGATGAGAAGACGGTCGGTGGCGAAACCAAACTCGTCGACGTTATTTATCTTGGTCTTGCGGTTGCCTATTACGCCGACAAGGATGCCACGATCGGCGGCGTTGGGGTACCTGCCGAAGGAGGCTGGGAATGGACGGAACGGAATGACCTCGCCCAGGCCATTCACAACTCCGTTCTCTACTACAACGGCGACATCAAACCGGCTCTCATGGTCGGACTTCCCGTCGATCTGAAAGAAATCACTTTCGGCACCTCCAACTAAGCTAAACCACCAACCGCTGCCGACCATGCCTTTTAGAAAAATGAAGAAAACCGCGACGCTTCTCGCTCTCGTCGGAGCCCTCGGCCTCCACGCCCAGTCCGATTCCGTGGAAAAATCCTTCTCTCTTGCCGCCGAGAAGGCGGAAGAGAAGCTTGAAACAGCCCTAAATGAGCTGGACGAGGTCCAGCAGGAAATCAACGAAGAGCGCCCGGAATTGGGGGCACGCCTCGATGATGTCGAATCCACGGCCTTGAGTCTCCGAAGCAAATCCTCCGATATTGCCCGCATCAAAGCCAGCTTTGATGTCGAGGTCAGCCAGCTGGAAAAGGAAAAGCAAAGCATCAGCGACAACAACAACTACATCCAGTCGACGCTGCTCAACGAATACATCCGCCGCCTGGAGCTGACCCTCGATCCTGCCGAGCGCCACCTTTACCTTGATGAGATCCGGAATTCGCTCGCATATGTGGAGTCCGAGGAGGACGTCGATGACGCCACCGTTTTCGAAGCGCAGCTCGAAGTCATCAACATGGCTTTGGACCGCGTTCAACAGGTTATCGGGGGCGACACCTTTACCGGTCCGGCCATTGTCGATGGAACCCTGATGGACGGGAGTTTTGCCCTTACCGGCCCGGTCTCCTATTTCTCTTCCGAGGACGACGCCTCTGCCGGCATCACCAACGGCATGCTGGACGGGCGTCCCAATATCTACCTCCTCCCCGAATACTCCGCGAGTATCACCGCAGCCGTTACTTCGGGGGCCGGGACCATTCCCGTGGATACGACCGACGGCGAGGCCCTCGAGGGCATCACTCACACGGTCACCCTCCTTGAGGAGTTCGCTCTTGGCGGTTTCGTCATGTACCCAATTCTGACCCTTTTCTCACTCTCCATCCTGATCGCGATCTTCAAATCGTTTGAACTTTTCCGGGTCAAGTCAGCCAAGGCCAAGGATATCGACGTGATCCTCGACCACCTGCGCAACAACAAGCACGACGCCGCCCTCTCCCATGCGAAATCGGTCGGGGGTCCTGTCGGAGCCATGCTTTGCGACGCGGTCGAGAACGCCAACGAGGACCGCGAGGTCATTGAGGAAGTCCTCTACGAAACGATTATCAAGACCCAGCCCCGGCTGGAACGCTTCCTCGCCTTCATTGCCGTCGTGGCTGCGACCGCACCCCTCATGGGCCTCCTCGGGACGGTCACCGGGATGATCAAGACCTTCAAACTGATCACTATCGTGGGGACGGGCGACGCCCGGAACCTCTCCTCCGGGATCTCCGAGGCTCTGGTCACAACCAAATGGGGACTCATCGTCGCCATTCCCACGCTGATCATGCATGCGCTTCTGAACCGGAAAGCCAAGAGCGTCGTCGGCAGCATGGAACAATCCGCCGTCAGTTTTATCAACGGAATGGCGGAAATGCGCGGCGACACCAACGAGCAATCTTCCTCCTGACAGTTTGACGGAATCTTCGCGATAGGAACTGCATCTTATGGCAACCCCCGAAAACGTGGATCCGGCCAGCACCCTCGGCGGACCCCAAAATTTCCAGGAATTCCTGGACTTCGTCTGGAGGACATGGACCGAGGGTGGCTGGCTCATGATTCCCCTCGCTGGCCTCGCCTTGCTCATTTATTTTGAAGCCATGGCCATTATCCTGCGTTTGAACCGGTCCAAGGTAAAAAAGACGCCCCGAAACGTCTGGACAGAATGGATCGGCAAGCCTTCCGAAGGAAAAGGCCATATCGGCGAAGTGATTCGTTTTGTCGTGGGCAAGGAAGGCCCCGGAAGCGCCCAATCGCTCCTCAGGTTGGAAGCGGTCAAGTCCAAGATTATCCCGGACGTCAATAACCGCATCGTCGTTCTCAGCGTCCTTGTAACGGTGGCTCCGCTAATGGGCCTTCTCGGAACCGTAATTGGCATGCTGACTACTTTCCGCGGGCTCGCCACATCCGCCGGCCAGGCAGTCGATCTTGTCGCTGAAGGGATTCGGGTGGCCCTGATCACAACACAGACGGGTCTGATGATCGCGATTCCGGGCTACATTTTCATCTCCTTGGTGATTCGCAGCCGGAACCATTACATGACGTTCCTGACAGAACTGGAGACCGTTCTTGTTCAGAAATCCCACCAAAACCGATCCTCATGAGCAAACGCGGCAGCATCCTTCAGGACGAAGCGGAGATGAGCGATATCAATATCTCTCCGATGATTGATATGGTCTTCATTTTGCTCATATTTTTTATTGTGACAACGGTCTTCGTTCAGGAACCCGGCGTGGAAGTGGAGCGGGAAATAGCCCGGTCAGCAATTGACCTCAAGAAGAACTCCATCCTCATCGCTATCACTCCCGACGGCAATGTCGTCTACGGTGGTTCCGAAATTGGGGTGGTCGGGGTTCGTGGCGTCGTCAAACGCCTTACGGCGGACAACAAACGCATGCCGGTCATTCTGCAAGCCGACCGTGCGGCGCCCTCTGATACAGTCATCCGGGTCATCGACGAAGCCAAACTGGCCAACCCGGCCTCGGTTGTCAGCATTTCCACCGATAGCCCCTAAAGCAAAAAGGAGTCGCGTCATGGCCTCAAACAACAAGCAGCATCAGGATCCACCGGATCTAAAACAGGAATTTCCGGTCTCTTTCACGACCGGTTTTCTTTTCATGGCGGCCGTCCTCCTCGCCCTCCCCATCAGCCAGTTGATCACCGAATTCACGGGCAAGTCCCGCACGGAAGTGGATGTGGTGGAATACAAGCCACCGCCCATCATTGAAGAGCCACCGCCGGACCAGGAGGATGAGGAGCAGGACGACATCAAGGATATCGAGGAAGACCGCGAGCCGCCGACCTTGGAGCAGCTCGAAATTTCCATGGCCGCCGATCTCAGCGGCTTTGCCAGCTCCGACTTCACCGTTCCTTCCATTGATGTGGGTGGTCAGCTCGAAAAAATGGTCTACGAGCTGGAGGACCTTACTCAGGCTCCCCGCCCCACCTACCAGCGTAAACCCGTACATCCCCCGGAAATGAAACGGGCCGGGATTTCGGGAACCGTGCGTCTTGAGTTTGTTGTCACCGCCGAAGGTACGACCAGGAACATCAAGGTAATCCGCTCCAGCAATCCCGCATTCGAGGAAAACGCCATCCGGGCCGTTCGGAAGTGGCGTTTTCAGCCAGGCGAAAAGGACGGGAAAGCGGTCGCGGCACGCGTACGCATCCCCATAAATTTCTCAGTCGGAAATTAACCATTTCTCGTAACGATCGATTCCCCTCTTTCCCATGAAACGAATCAGCATCCTTCTTACCATGGCGGCCTCAGTCGCCCCCGCCCTGGTCCATAGTCAGGACCCGGTCATCTCCGTTGATAACTCCGCCGCAAAGGCTTTCTACGCTACGGAAGAGTGGAACAAAGCCTTCATGGGCTATTTCGGGGTCAACTCCGGTGTGGAACCCGGCGTTCCGGAAGATCAGCAAGCGCGCGAGGTCCTCGCCCAAGTCCGGGATTTTCTCCGCAGCGGAGAGGATCAGGATTTCCGGGCTGCCCTCAACGCGCTGGAGAACCATATCAAC
>CAYFRH010000057.1:0-10749 GCA_964345345.1 uncultured Puniceicoccaceae bacterium
AGAAGCTTCGGAATATCCGTAGCTAAGCACTGGATGTCGGATCCTCGCAGCGCGAAAACCGCTGCCCATCGGCTTCGGTGTGCTGCGTCCACTGACCGGGGAAACCTTCGAGGCGGGCATCGGAGGCGCCTCCGACAAGAATCGTGCGGAGAGGCGGATTTCCCGAAAGCAGGCGCAAAACAACCGAATGATCGGGGTTGCGGAAGAAGGTCCCGTAAGCGCCGGGCAGCAGGAAGCACCAGCGTCCTTTGGGTAAGAGCGGTGGAGATTCCTCGTCCGCGGCGTTCCTTTCCGGAGGTTGAATTTTCAGCGTCTCGCCGTCATAACGAAGTCCTATGGCGGCATTGGGGATGGCGAGGGCCGACATGGCGCGGAAGTAGTGGCCCCCGAATTCCTGGTGGTCAAAGTAAATCCCCCATTTGCGATACCGGGCATCCACGTTTCGGATCACCTCCCGCGCCTCGGCCCGCCGGCCTTCATAGAGCAGTTGCGCGGCAAAGAGAAGTTCCACCCCGGTCCATGCCGTATTGGCTTGGTCCACCCAGTCATCGGGACCGACGTCGTGGAGGAAACCTTCGCCCGGCCACTGGCAGTTGCGTAAGCCCTGGCTTGGCTGATAATTCATCCGCAAACAGGAATCGAGGGCGACCTCCACCTTTTCCTGCGGAAGAAAGGGCGGCAGGTCGAGAGGGTGCCGCAAGCCGTTGCCGATGAGCTGATCGGTCAGGCAGCCATCCTTGCGGAAAGTCCCATTGGGATCTTCGATGGAAGAAATACTAAAGTAGCGACCGTTCCATGTTGTCTGCGCGAAGGTTTGGCGACCTTCCTCGTACTTTGGCTCATATTCGGCCAGAAAAGCCTCATCCCCCTTTCGCCGGGCGACTTTGAGGGCAAGGGCGACGGCGGCGAGCCACTGTGTCACGACAAAGGGAGCGACGCCATACATGGGAAAATTGTCGTAGGAACACATGACCCCTTCCATGTCCGGAAGGTGATCTCCGTTGGCATCCCTTTCGCGGAGAACATAGGCAAGGGCCCGTTTGACGGGTTCCCAGATCTCGTCGAGGAAGGCCTCGTCGCCGCTCCAGAGGGCACAACGGAGCGCTTGGTAGGCGAACTGCGCGGGTAGATCGAGGCGCTTGCCGTCGGTTTCCGTTTCCCCGGCAACATGGGAATTGCAGGGAATGGAGTGAGGAACGATCCCGTTTGGGGCTTGGAAACGGCACCATGAGCGGACCGTCTTTTGATCCAGTTCCGGAAAAAGGAGGCTTGTCGCGATTTGCCCGTACATGGCCACGTCGGTGGTGGCGATACCGGCATACGGTTTTGTGTGGCTAAGTCCCTCGAGAACGCCGTAGAGACCGGTTTTCGTATGCCATGTGCTGGTGCGGAGGGTGTTGAGGTGCGAATTCACCTGGTCGAGGATTTCCGGCTCGAGGTCGCTGTCGAAAAAGGCGCGGTGAAAGGCGGTGGTTTCCCGCAGGAGACGTTCTTTTTCGGCAAAGCCATAGCGTGCGACCTCGAGAGAGGAAGGGAAATGATCGGCGTAGGCATGGCCCTCGAAGCGGTCTTCCCCGGTCGGATCGTCGCCTTTCTGCCCGAGGGGCCGCCCGTACAGGTTGGGAAAATGCCAGCTCAGGCTAAAAGTGTGATCGAAAGAATCTCCGCGTGCTTTCAGGTGGTGGGGGCGTCCCATGGTGATGAAACACCGCGGATCGGCGCGCTTTTGTCCGCTTTCTTCGTCGGTGTGATTACGTCCCTCCGTGTCATCGTATTCCGGCAGGGGATACTCCCGCAGAAGCCGCTCGTAGTAGGGATGGTGATGTTCCCATCCGCTGTAGGCACGGGAGGATTTCGCGAAGGAGGCGAGGGTTACGGTGCCCGTGGTAGCGGCCTCGGGATCCATCTGTCCGTTGGTCATGACGACCGCCGAAAAATCGTCCTCCATGACACGATCATGCTGATAGACGCGATCCGGTTGATCGTAGCCAACGGCATTGCGGGCGGAGGCGAGGATCTGCACATCGACCGGACGATCCCCGGTGGAGGTGATCGTAAAGTCGAAAAAGGCGGTGGGCAGGCCCGAATCCCGGGTATTGCCGGGAATGAGCGGCGACCATGCACGTAAATTTATTCGAAGAGGCAGGCCATCCTGCTCGAAGGCAAGGTCGGCGAAAGGTACGCTGGCTTGGAAGTGAATGGTATCGACTCCCGAAATCCATGGAAACATGTATTGAAACTCATGCCGTTCGATGGCGGCCGCGTCATGCCCGTCCTCGATTTGCAGGAGAACGAGACGCGCGGCTTCATTTTCGGGCCGGACCCAGAGCATAAAGAAAAGCGACTGCTTTTCATTGTAGGGATAGCGCTTCCCGGGAAAGAGCGGCCAGTTATTGTAGATTTGCCAGTGGTGGAACCCGCCGTCCTGGCGGATTTCGAACCATCCCGTGCCGATGCCGCCAAGGGCGACCCCGGTCCGGGGCAGTTGTTCCCTCGTCATGCGGATTTGGTAACTCATTGCGAAAAGGTTGGTTATTCAAGCTCCGAATTCGGCAAGGAAAGGCCGGTCGGGGTCGGTTTGCAGCGTCCAGATGAGCAGCCGCTCCTGCAGATCGCGGATATCCTCTTCGTACTTACCAGTTGGGTACAAGTTACGCGTTTCCGACGGGTCCTCGCGGAGATGATACAACTCGTTGTCGCCGGTTTCACGGATGACCAGCTTCCATTCATGCGTGCGGACCATTTTGCAGCGGGCCATGGCGTCGGGACATTCCTGGTAGGTAAGTTGTTTTCCTTGGGTCGCCTTCATGGGAATACCGTTTTTTTCCGACCATGCCGGGGTCACGAAGCGGTCCCGCATCGCCTTCTCGTGGCCGCCGGAGGCGAAGACCGTTTCCTTGCCCGGAGCATCTTTAGCAAGCACGGGAAGCAGGGATTCTCCGTGCCATGTCCAGTCGTCGGGCTTGGTCAGGTTGAGGTAATCAAGGATTGTGGGAGCGAGGTCGACCATTTCCGAGAAGCTCCCACGACGTTGGCCACGGGGTATGCCCGGACCGGCCACCAGCGCGGGAACATGAAGCAGGCAATCCTGCAAAGAGCCGTCCCATTTCTCACAAATGCCGTATTGTCCGGCGTAGTCGCCATGGTCGGAGAGAAAGAGGACGAGGGTATTGTCCCGCAGGCCGGCACGATCAAGGGCCGCCATGATGGTGCCGACCTGTTCGTCGATAAAGGAAATCATGCCGTAATAAACGGCTTGCATTTCCCGAAGATCCTCCTCGGGAACGTCCTCGCCGAGTCGCCATTGGCGCTGGGCACGCAGGGCAAGGGGCGCGTTTTCCGGCAGGGCGTAAGGAAAAGGGCGAAGGGAGGCGGGATCGTACAAGGAATACCACGGCTCGTGAATGGCGTAAGGGGGATGCGGTTTTCCGAAATTAACCTGGAGGAAGAAAGGCTTCGCGGGATCACGGATTTCTTCAAGGTAGGCGCGCGCTTGCTCAGCGCGGTGTTGGTCGGAAAAGTTGCCCGCCTCCCCGGTGGTAAGGCCGGTAAAGCCCGTTTCGGGCAAGCCGGGATGCCCGCTGAGGGGACGCGGCTTGCCTGCGGGAAAGGGATAGGATTGCTTGAGGCAGTCCGCCATCGCGCCCTCGGTAAAGGAATGGTAATCCACGACGCCTGCGGACTTTTTGTTTTTGTTTGTTCCTTCCCCGTAGAACCATTCGGCCTTCCAGACGTGATTGAGCCCGAGAACCGCCGTTTCATACCCTTGCTCGCGGAGAAACTCCCCGAGAGTAGGGTCCCCTTTCGGAAGGTGGTTATCCGGCATGACCGTCCGCAAACCGTCGGTATGAGGATGGCGTCCGGTATGCATGGCGCAGCGGGAGGGGACGCATTTGGGAAACGGGGCAAAATGGTTGTCGAGGACGGTACCTCCTTGGGCAAGGTTGTCCAGGTGAGGTGTCCGGATGTCGGGATTGCCCATGAATCCGGTACAGTCGGCGCGCATTTCGTCGGCCGTGATTAGCAATATGTTGGTGTGTGGCATAGCAATTGGGACAGAATTCAAAGCAGCCGAAAAGGGTGCGCGGTAAATCTCTTCCGATCGTGGTTTCAATTATTGAAACCGTTGATTGCCGGAACTTAGAGGCCTTGGGGGCGTAAGCTTTCTCCCGGTACCCAATCCGAGCGAATAAGGTAATGCCGGGCGGATGCAGGCCACCCGGAATGATTATGGCGGATGATCTGATCGAGAAGAACTACACTGCGGCGGGCAATCTGTTCGCGGTTCTGGTTCAGCCCGGCGAGGGCGTGCTCTTGTTCGTCCGGCGTCTCCTGCAAGTGCAGACAGGCGAAGCCGATGTCCTTCGGGATTTGATAACCCGCTTCCTTGAGCACATACCAAAACCCGGCGCTGAAACTAATGACCACTTCGGGATTATGCCGGCGAAACCACTGCAGCATTTCCGTGCCATTGCCGATGGGACCCTCGTAGGCGGGAAGGCGATCTTCGGAGGGAAGATAGAGTTCCTGCATGGCAGCTGCCGCCGAATGCCGGGCTTCATCGTCTTCAAGGATGGGAGTATGCAGACCAAAAGCGAAGCCGATCCGGCGATAGCCAAGCTTGCGAACCTTAAGAAAGACCAGTTTGACGGCGTGAAAGATATCGGGCCTAACCGTATGCAGGGGTAGATTGTAGGCGTACCGGCCACACTGGACCATTCCAAAAGACGACCACTTTTCCGGGGTGGTGAAAAGGTCCGCATTCGGCTGACCGGAAAGAAGGATTCCCTGCGTTCCGCGTCGGTATAAACTATTGGCAATGTCTTTATAGGATTTTCGTTTGCGAACGCCGAAAACCTCCGGTTGGTAACCCAGTTCCCGTGACTTTTCATAGAGAAACTGCGTGTATTGGCCGTTGTGCGTCTGCGTTTCCGGGTCGAAAGGAAAGTCGAGGATGGCGATCAGGTTTCCCTGGACGGTCAAGCCGGAGCGGAACGGTTTCGAGGCAAGGGAAGCAAGCAGGGGATGGGGAACGTAGCCTAAAGCATCCGCAGTTTCCTTGATTTGCTTGACCTGTTGGGGAGAAATTTTGCCCTTCCCGCTAAGGGCTAAGGAAACCGTTGAGACGGAGACCCCGCATCGCTCCGCGATTGTTTTCAAGGTAACCCTTGCCATGAAGGCTGAGAACAAGAAAGCGCCTTGGGATTGTCGAGCCAAAGTCGGTCCTTCAATCGGCCTCGACCTTCGCCCCAACCCTGCCAAAAGCGTGTCCGGAGGGCAGGGGAAAGGGGTCTTTCTCCGGTAGGGGATGTTCCTGCCATGTCCGTAAATCGGCGGAGGTCTCGAATTGCAGGAGTCGGGGCTCTGCGACGATGCCAAGGTGGAGAAGGAATTCACCTTTCCGAAGGGAAGAATGGTGCAGGAGGGGCGGCGACGGTTCGGCGGGAGAGCGCCCGGCCGCCCTTTCAAGTAAATTGGGAAGACCGTCCGCGTCGGGGTCGGCGCGCATGGCCCAATTTCCGGCCGCGACCGGCCAACGGGCCATCCATGCGGAAAAGCCCGGAACGGTTTCCTGTTCCGACCGGAGAAAATAGGGAGGAAGGTCGGTGGTGTCTCCGCCGTTGGTGAGCAAGACCCGCGAGCGGAACGGCGCCACGGAGATGGTGCCGGCCACCGTGTCTCCTTCAAGGGAGGTCCAATCGACCTTCTCCGGCAGCACCATATCCGCCGGCGAGGTGGTGTCGTTAATGAACAAATACGCTTCCCCCTCGACGACGCGCGGGTCCGGATCGGCCCAATCGGGGACGGAGGATTGCCATTCTGCGGTGGTCATGGCGGTCCGGCCTGCGGCGACGATGCTGGTGTCGGGGGCGGGATGGAGAAAAGTGGTCCCGGTCATGGTTCCGAAATCGAACGGTTTCTCCGATTTCGCTTCGTACCGAAGGTGGGCGTAGCGCTTGGTGTTGGCACCGAGGTTTTCCGGGTGAGCGGGAAAATACGGTCGCGCCCCAATGCCGATCAGATTGTCCTCGATTCGATGCCGCTGGTCCAACTCTCCGGTCTGCGGATCCGCTTCGCGACCCTCGAGGTGCAGGCCGGCGACGCGGTTGGAGAGGAGCGTGTTTTCGGCGACCTCGGCTTCGAAGTTATTGGGAAGGAAGATACCGTACCCACCGGAACCGTACACGGTATTGCCGACAATGACGTGATCGCGGAATTCGGAAAGGAACTCGGGCCAGATGCCATGGCCAAGGGGAACCCATCGCTGGGAGGAATCAAGATCGCCGAGGGTATGCAGGATGATGTTCTCGCGGATGATATTTCCATTACTGTTGGTGTAGACGGCGCCCCCGTCGTTCAAGGTACTCATGCAGGAATGGAAAACATTGCGTTCCACCGTATGTCCGTCACTGCCCAGAATAATGCCCGCATATCCCGTACGATAGAGCCGGTTCAGGCGGAATCGCACATGGGAGGCGTTGAAAATGACAACGCCGGCGGCATGCCATGATCCGCTGCCGCCGTAGCCGGGAACCATTCCGATATCGGCAAAACGATTATTTTCAATATGGGTGTCCTCTCCGCCGAACGGGCTGCAGTTGGTGGAGATCGCGACATTCAAAATATCCCGGAAGGTGGAATCGCGGATTTCCGAACCGTTCGCATTCCACGAAAGATGGATACCGTTCCGGCTCATGGAATGGACCTCGCAGTTGCGGACAAAGGATGGCGCGTTGATCCCGATCCCCTCGCCGGCAAAATGACGAATGGCAGTGTTTTCCAACGTACCCCCGTTCAGCGTAAAGGCGCGATCCCGGATGATCGCCTCGACGATGAGATTCTCCGGCTCCGTGCCGTCGGGAGGAAAGACGTAAAGGACCCCCTGTTCCGCATTGAAAAACCATTCGCCGGGATGATCGAGTTCGCGAAGGACATTATCGATATAGTACCCGCTTTTGAGACCTGTTTTCGTGAAAACGGAAGGAGTCCCTCCTATGCGGAGATGACGGTCGTCGGGAACCCCGGTAATAGGGCGTGTCTCGTACCACCATGTCCAGCGGCGCCAACGGACATTGCCGTCCACCCAACTCCCTTTGCGGCCTCCGGCGATCTCCTCGAGGGAGAGGTCGCGGATTTCCCCGGCGGTGGAACCGGCATCGGCGCGAAGCCAGCCTACGTTGGGATAGCGGGCCAGACGGAGGAGATTTCCATCGAGATACACTTGGTGAATTTCCTCCGCTTGTACCCGGACAAAATAAACCCCTTCTCTGCCCGGCCATGGGCGGAATCCCGAGACTGCCATGGCACCACTGACGATTGGCTTGGGGTCATCGGAGGCTCCATAGGTGCCAATCCGAATTCCCCCGGGAACGGTAAGACCTCCTTCCCGGAAAAGATCGCCCCGGCGGAGAAGGATTTCGTCCTCCGCACGGGCTCTGGCGAGAGCCTCCGCAATGGAAGCAAAAGGCTGCCGAAAGGAACCGTCCCCCGAGCCATTGCCGTCGCGGCTGACATGAAGATCGGCAGCCAATAAGGTGTTGAACGACAAAAGACAAAGGCAAGCGAGGAGGAGAAGATGGAGGGGCATGCGCTTTTTACGGTGTCCTGATGCAGTTGGAAATTAATTCCCCTCAATGAAAGCACGGGTATTGCGAATGGCCTCCTCGACATTGAAATCCGCGTCCGGAAGATATTCGATGGAAAGAATACCACTATAGGAGCGGGCCTGGAGACGTTCAAGGACCCAGCCAAGGGCTTCTTCGGCAACCTCGGGCGGAGCTTGCAGGCGGCCCTCGGCGCATCCGCGGAAGTGGATATGGGAAGCCCCATCAAGCAGATCGGCGGTTTCCCGGTAATCCCAGCCATTCACGATGTAGTGGGACGGCTCATACGTATAGGTAAGACCGGGAATTTCTTCGCGCAGCCGCCGTCCCGCCGACGGCGTTTCGTAGGGCGTCTTGAAGTGCAGTTCGGGACAGAGGCGGGGACCTTCCGCCGGCAGGGCCTCATGGATCTCGCGCAGACTGTCCGTGGTGGCCCGCCAGACGCCCTCCGGATCATTTTTCCAGTCGGCGATATGGCCGGGATAATGCGTGCCCCGGTCGATGCCCAGTTCCCGCATAAAGCGGAGCAGGACTTCCAGTTCCCGTTGGCGCTGTTGCCGACTTTCCTCGGAGCGGTCCCACATGGCGGCGCTGAAAGCCGTGTTGAGGGAGCGTGCGCGCAGGCCGTGGTGGCGCAAAAGGGAGCGAACGCGTTCGGTCTCCGCTTTTTCATCTTCGAGGAGGGCTTTGAGGGAGACCAGTCCCCATGATTCGATGACGATAAGATCGACCTCGGAAAAGCCGAGGGAGGCAAGGCCGCCGAGGGCGGCGTCGAGGTCGTTTTTCCATGCGGAGGTAGAGGCAATGAGGTCCATAAAATCAGGAAGTAGGCCTTGTGGCATTGTCGCCGGCGAGGGGGAAAGCGGTAAGGCCCGCAGCTTCCTCCCATGAAACCGGTCTTTCGCGGAGGGCGGAGAAATAGGCACCGCAAAGGATCGTTTGCACCTGCAGGGTACGCCGTCCGTTGAGGGGATGCGGGGCGCCGGTCCGAAGGCTTTCCTCAATAGCGGCGAAAACGGCGGCGGGCGCGGATTTCTCCTGGGCAAAGGGCGCCGCGCGCCACGAGCCCTTTTCGGAGACAGGCAGGGGTCGTGGCATCCAGTTTTCGCGGTCGAAGGCGGCGATGTGGTCGCCCTCGGAGCCGTCACTGACGAACCAGTTCGGACGGAAACGGTCACCTGTGCGCCAGAGCTGGGCATGTTCGCAAAGCAGGTGCATTTCCTGGTAGGCGTGCCCTTTTGCCCACGCCCCGGTAAGCAATCGGCAAAGGGGTCCGTTTCGGATTTCAAGGGAAACCATGGCGGCCACCTCAACGGCATGGCCGTAGCGTTGTCCGGGCTTGTCCTCAATCCGCATGGAGGCATCGATTGAATGGACGGGCGGATCTCCCATCAGGGCCAGCAGCCCGTCGATAAGGTGGGTGCCGTCACTGAGCAGGTCTCCGGCACAGAAGCCGCGCACCTCGACAGGGACGCCGGTCTTGCCGGAACAAAGATAGGCCCGTGCTTCCGCAAGATCTCCCATGCGCCGCTGGTGGTTAATGGTGAGCAGAATGCCTTTCTCTTCGCAGGCCGCGACCATGGCGCGGGCATCGTCCGGATGTACGGCCATGGGCTTTTCACAGTGGATGGCGCGCACGCATTCGCATTCGCTGCAGCGGAGGGTGAGGGGGGCGTGCGAAGAATTCTCCGTGGCCACAATGACGACCTCGGGCCGGGCCTCCCGCAGCATTTCGTCAATATCGGCAAATCCCTGTGCTCCGGTTTCCGTGACTCGTTGGTGGAGCCTATTCGGATCGAGGTCACAGACGGCGGTGAGGGCGAAAGCGGGATCGTCGGCGATCGCTTGAATGTGTTGCTTGGCGATGCCGCCAAGCCCGACGATGGCGGTTTGCAAAGGGGTCACGCTTTCTTGTTCCATTCTTTGTTGATCCTGCCGGAAAAATGTCCGTCGGAAATCTCCCGCAAATGGGCGAGGGAATCATCGAAACAATTCCACGGATCGCGGTCCGGGTCCGGGACCCATTCCACGCGCATGCGAACGGAGGCGGGATCGGGATGCAGGCGAAGGAGTCGTTCATACATCCCGTGGAGCCCGACATGACCCTGCCCAAGGGTGGCCCCGGTCAGTTCAAACCGCAGTTCCCTTGCGTTCGGGTGAACGTAATGGTCCTTCCAATGCGTGGCCTGGACAAACGGGAAGGCAGCATCAGGAATGAGATCGGGCCGTTCGCCGATGAGAAAACAATTTCCCGTATCGAGCTGAATACCGAGGCCGGGGACCCGCTTGCAGAGGCTGACGAGATCGCTGATGTAGTAATCCGCGTGATTTTCGACCACCAGAGGCAGTTCCGCCGCCGCAGCTAAAGCGGCGGCGGAACGTAACTGGTCGGAGAGAATGTCCAGTTGCTGCCCTACCGGGACATCCCGATCGAAGCGGTGCCCGTCTCCGGCCAAAACAAGGCCAATATCGGAGAACATCGGTACGGACTGCTGGATTTCGCAAAGTTCGTGGACCTCTTCTTCAAGACGTTTTTTTCCGGCTCCCCGTTCCTCATGATAGTCGATGGACAGATGCACGCCGAAACAGAGTCCCTGCTTCCGATGGAGTTGTTCCAGAAAGGCCCGCTTCTCCGTGTCGAAAACGGCTTGTCGTCCTACCGAAGTGCCGTGAAACCCGTGGGCCGCAATGAAAGCCAGCCTGTTTTTCCACTGGTCGCCCTGCCATGTCTCAAAGGCGCCGGGGAAAACCCCGTCCATGGCCCAATGGTGAGGGAAGCGGTCGGAGTTTGCGGCAGTGGGGGAGATCAAGGTCATCCCGAATCAAAAGCGGTAGGTCGCGGTCAACCGCCATTCCCTCGGGGCGTTGATGGCAAAGCTGGCTCCGTCGATGGCACGCCGCTCAAACAAGTTGTTCACGTTGAGTTGAAGCGTAATGTCGTGGTTTTCCAAAGGCAGCTGGTACCGGGCCATCGCGTCGAAAATCCAGAAGGCGGGGTTATAATAATCGAGGTCCGTCGACTGCGTCGGTCGCTGACGGGATTGAAAGGTGCCGCCGGTTCCGATGGTGAGTCCTTCCAGCATCCCTTCGGCAAAACTGTACACCGTCCAGACGGAAAAGCGCACATCCGAAACCTGAGCAAGTC
>CAYFRH010000057.1:10849-12300 GCA_964345345.1 uncultured Puniceicoccaceae bacterium
AAGAAGTCGACTTGGTCGGGAGATTCCAATTCGGACGTCCACAACCATGAAAGAGAGAGATCAATTGTCCACTGAGGAGTAGGGCGATAGAGGAGGTCGATTTCAATGCCTTCGCTAACTTCGACACCGGAATTTTTCCGCGGTGCCTCGGCGCCAAAGGCGACACCGGGATCCCAGTCAACGTCGAATTCCTCGAAATTCTGCCGCAATAGGGCGATGAGATTGGAATCCGTGACAATAATGTCCTGTCTCTCTAGATGGAAAACAGTGAAGGTTCCGCTGAGTTTTCCGTTCCAGCCGGAGGCTTTGATGCCGCCCTCGTAACCAATCCCGGTTTCGTTACCCAAGGGTTCCAGCTCCTGGTTGACCAGTTCGGGGTCACTGGGATCTCCTTCCCAGAAATTCACGCCTCCCGAACTCTGCGGTCGGTTGGCCGGGAGGAAGCTTTCACTGTAGCTGCCATATAGGCTCACGCCATCGGTTATCGTGTAATTCAGACCGAGCATCGGGGTGACGTCGTCGGCGGCTTCTCCCTTCTGGGAACCGATAATTTCCCCATCGAAACCAAAGTTTCGGCTCTCTTCCCAACGTAAGCCGGCAAGGAAAGAAAGTTTTTCATCGAAAAATTGTCCCCGATAGGAAGTTGCAAAAGCTACGTCCTCAGCGAAATTGCTGGTTCCTGTATTCGGCCGTGCGGAATCAATATCAACCCAACGAAGAAGATTGTCCGGCTCATCGTTGAAGATATCCCAATTGGCAACTCCCTCCTGAAAAGCAAAGTTCCGGGGTGTTCCGTCTGGGAAAAAGCGCGTAGGCCGCAAGACATTTTCGAAGTAATAAGGAGCGCGATCATGGCTAAAGCTCGTAAAGCGGTCGCGACGTAATTCACCAGAGACAAAAATTGTGTGCCGTGTTTCCCCGACTTCAAAGGTACTGGTGAGGTCCAATTGATGGATGGTCATCTTGTTTTCGAATTCATTGACGGCTGCCCCCGATATGGACG
This sequence comes from uncultured Puniceicoccaceae bacterium, assembly GCA_964345345.1. GTDB lineage: Bacteria > Verrucomicrobiota > Verrucomicrobiia > Opitutales > Oceanipulchritudinaceae > Oceanipulchritudo. The sequence continues at coordinate 11,853 of CAYFRH010000057.1, forward strand.
TTTGCCGACTTGTTCCAAAGCCCTGCCCGGGAGAAAGGGTAAAGCCGTCCATGTCGGTATCCGAGTTAAATTGCTGGACGCGTAAAAAGCTGTTTTCCAGATAATTGCCACCGTAACGCAAATCGAGCCAATCAAAAATGCTTACGGTAAATTCGGCGGTGAGGATATGCGACTCCGTGTCGTGGAAATTGCCATTACCGTTGGCGTTGAAATTTTCATTCCCGTTCGGAAAAATGGGGCCTGTGAATCTGCTAGGATATTCCTCCATACCGCTTTCGAACCACTTCAGCATTCGCCATCCGGGCTCGTAGTCCGCTCCTTGTTTTGTCCCATCCGCTGACAGTTCAAGGACAGGGAACTGAAAGGGGAGTTTTACATTCCTTTGGAATTCCGGAGTATTGCCAAGATCGGGCTGTTCCCATTCCCGGAAGGCGACGGGAACATCGCC
>CAYFRH010000057.1:12400-16080 GCA_964345345.1 uncultured Puniceicoccaceae bacterium
GTGATGTAGTTGATGACCCCGCCCGGTTCCGCCTGACCAAAGAAAACGGCGTTGGGTCCTTTAACGACCTCGACGCGGTCAATGGCATCAAGGGGAGCATTGTAGTATTTTTTGAAACCGTTGCGGAGGACAAATCCGGCTTTGAATCCGCGAATTTTGATGTCATCGTTTCGCATGACATTATCCGGATTGGTGTCTATACTGGAGGAGTAATCGAAGGCATCGACAAGGCGGGTTCGACCGGTATCCCGCAGGAATTCTTCTGTGAGAGTATCAATGGATAACGGCGTATCCAGAATATCCATGGAAATGCGGGTGGCGGTGCCGGCGTCCGTGCGCTCGTAGCCCATCTCACCGGAAGAGCTGACCTCAAAGGGGCTTAATTCGAACACCTGTTCCTCCCCGTCGGTACCGGTTTGTCCGCAGAGGGGGGCGACGAGGCTGGTGCAGACGAGAAAAGCCGCGGAGGGGGATGAAATAGAAGGAAGAAAACGGAATGCTTTCATAGGAGGAGAGAAAGGAGGAAATTTGTAATTTTGGTTTGGTTAAGAAAAAAAAGAAAAAAGGGAGGGCTTCCCGATGAAGCCCCCCCTTTGAAGTGATTTTTCAGTCTACGAAGACGGGTGCCTCGGAATAAGAACCTGTCTGGAAGTCGTAGAGGTAGCTACCGACGCCTTCAACGTAGAAGACGTACTTCCAGCCAGCGGCCTCGGCGCTGTTGCCAAGGACATAGACCAACGGCCAGAGATCACCCGAGGTATGGACGAAGTCGCTGATATCGAAGGCATACATCCATGCGGCGTCCTCCTCGGCGTAGATCCAGTTCATCGGGTCAGTGAAGACCCATGGGAAATCGCCATAGAACACTCCACCAAGGAAGGCATCGGCGCTTCCCGGCGCAGAGCCCGGAGTGGCCTCGGGGAAGAGGCTCTGCATCCCGGCAGGGGCAATGCCTTCCTGGGAGAGCGCGATCTCATTGAACCCGGTCGCTCCTTCCACACTGAGGGTGGTGGAACGTGCGTACAAACCGGGGTTGGCCGACCAGCTGAATTCCATTTCACCGCTTCCGACCATGGGATCGAAGTCGATCGTGGCCCAGTCGCCTCCCGGCTCAATCACATAGGCAACGTCGGTGAAGTTCGTGGTGATTTCCATGACGGCATCGCCCGCTTCGGGATCGCCTTCAAGCGCCACGGTTTCCTCGGAACCATCATCAAAGATGACGACCGCAGGTTCGGGGCTGCCGACGTGGGCCATGCCGTAATGAGCGGTGACTTCCCAGTTCCAGTTGCTGTCGTCGCAATAGAAGTGATGGGATGTAGCGAAGACAGGATTGTCATCCTCATCCACCTGATCGGTGCTGTCATTATCGACAATCGCCACGTCAAAGCCCATGAGGCCATTGGCAAGGAAGGTGTCGAGGCCGGGCACCACGGTCATATCCATGGAAATTTCCAGGATATAGCCGCTTTCCGTCGGGCTGACAGCCCAGTCAATGCCGTCGAAATCCTGGCCGTCATTGGCACCTTTCAGGCCGCGATAGCCTTCCGGATTACCGGCGGGATTTCCAAACCATGAGCCAGTGATGGTGGCTCCCTCGTCAGTGGAATTGTCGAGGTTGAAGACGAGCTGGTAGTCGTCCACACCGTCGTAGTCGGGTGGCCAGCCGTCGGAAACGCTGTCGTTGTTGTCTCCGTCCATATAGATTTCAATGGAATCCACGGTACTGTCGGGATCTTCGAGGACTTCATCATCCTCCACGAGAACGGCGACATAGAGGTTCTCGCCGAACCATCCCGTATGGAAGGAACCGGTGTAGTCCGAAGGTCCTTCGGGCATCACATTGTTGCCGCCGTCCATCCAGGGGATATCGACGGGGAGGCCAGTGGTCCGTTCCCATGCAAACTCGGAGACGGCACCGTCCACGCTAATGTCCTCATGCAGCTCATTTACGATGACGGGACAGTTGTAGGAATTTTCCGGAGCGGGAATCACTTGCGGCAGGTCATCGCCGACGCGCAGGTGCGAAACTGCGGCGGTGGAATTTTCCCCGGCCACGGCAATGCCCGAAAACGCATTCATCGTGAGGACCCGCGGAACCGAAAACTCGTAGAAAGCGGCTGGATTCGCGGGATTGATGGGCTCGCCGGACTCAAACAACCAGTAGCTTACTTTGTCATTTTCATAGTCGAGCTGCACCACCACGACCACGGGGGCGTTCGGGGTCACGCTGGTGGGAACGTAATTTTCCCGGGAGGAAGCGCTCAGAGTGGTGTCGATCACCTGGACGAGATGGTTATGAATGCGCACCCCGGCGGTCAGGCCGTCGGAGCTGCCCTGCTCGAATTCGGAGCCATCGCCCATCCAGAATTGGGTGGTGCCGGTTCCATTTCCGAGGACCATGGAGGCCCAGAGAACCCCACTGTCGAAGGTCGTGTTCATGCTGCGCGCAACAACGCTGAATTCGCCGGAAGGAACGATTCCGTTGCCCCCGTGGACAAACTGCCCGAGAAACGGGGAAGGCTCGGTGACCACTGCGGCGGCATTGCCGAGAACATCAACCCATGGGCCGGCCCAAAGATCCGTGGAAGCGCTGTTGGAGCCGTCGATCGGGTCTCCCACGGCCACATCATCGAAGGCATATTCGGCGATGGGATCGGCGGCGGAAGCGAATTCCAAAACGCCCATGGTGGCGGGAGAGCGCCAAACGAGATTGTTTCCGTCGGCCCACGCAAGCTTTCCGTTGGAATCAAAGACCGGATCGTCGTTTTCATCCGTTCCGGTCGATTCGTCGCGGTCATTGATTTGCGTTTCGAAGCCGATCTTTTGACCGAAAACGGGAGCGTTCATGTTCAGGTCTTCCCACGCAACCGAGACTTCCACTGTCTTTTGGATGTTGTCTCCGCTATCATCAACGGAACCTGCTACAACCATGGAATCGTCTCCAAGTTCGGAGATATCGGTCCGGGAGGCGGGGAGTTCGCTACTGCCGTGTTGCCAACGGTCGGCAAAGCCTTCCCCGCTTCCGTCTTCAAGAAAGCGTGTAATCCACTGCGCATCATGGGCGTCATAGGCGGGAGGCCATGCCGGCGAGAAGTTGCGGGCGAAGTTGGTGTCGGTCCAGAATTCAACCTGGTCTTCCTCCCCTTCCGTACCGGCGATGTGCTCGTCGTCGGTGACCATAAAGAGAAGGTAGAGGTTATCGTTGTCCCAAGCCGCTTTCCATGAGCCGGAGGCATCGGCCTCGCCCGTGGGTTGGGTTTCTCCATGTGCGAAGGGGTAGCCGTAGGAGGGCACGTTTTCCCACTCGCCGTCATCGACGCCGTCAATGGTCATGGGGCTCCGGACTGCCGGAGCCGTGGCCACGGAATTGGGAACGGGGGCGACGTCCCGGAACTGTGTGCCCACCCGCACGAATGAATAATTAACGGCCTGATCCCATGCAGCGATGGAGACCGTTCCCACTGGGAACTGTTTTGCTTCAATCAGGGGCAGGTCTTCCACCGCGTACGAGGCGGCACCCTCCTCGATTGGGTCACCCGGGAGATAGGCGTAGTGACTGATCAAGCCGTTATCGATGTCGTACTTGGTCACCCAGAGGATATCGGTGCCGAGGGGTTCTTCCGGATTGAAGTCAATGAATGTTTCGCCTTCGGCACCGGGATCGACGTACTGCAGGA
>CAYFRH010000058.1:0-1471 GCA_964345345.1 uncultured Puniceicoccaceae bacterium
CCGCCATGGCGGAAAAGAGGAAGTCCTTTTTGCAAAAGAGATGGATCTTCTTCCCGATGGCGGCGATCCTTCCGCGGAGGCCTTTCCTGATGACACCGAAATCAACGGCCTTCGTCTGCCGCTGGAATATGCCTATCAGCCTGGGCAGGAGACCGACGGAGCGACCCTGCGCATTCCCGTGGAGAAGTTTGAGAAGATCGGGCCGGAAAAACTGGACTGGCTCGTTCCCGGCTACATCCGCCAACGTATCGAGTGTTTACTACGGGGGCTTCCCAAGCAACTGCGCAAGCGGCTCTTCCCGTTGAACGACCTTGCGCAGGAATTGGCCCTCGAGGTGTGCCCGGGACCGGAGAGCCTGACCGTCCAGTTGACCCGCCTCCTGCGGGAGAAACGTGACCTTCCCGTGCGGGCCGAGGATTGGAAGGAGGAAGCGGTGCCGGAACATCTCCGACCGCGGGTCGAGGTGGTGGACCGGAAGGAGCGGGCTGTCGCCAGCGGGCGTGATTGGCGCTCCGTGCGACGTCAGTACGAGGAAGCCCTGCGGGCGGATTTCCGTGAAGGCAAGGATCGGCCGCGCCTCGAGATCTGGCAACAGGCCCGGCGCCAGTATGAAAAAGAGGCAACGACTCTTTCCGAACTGCCTGAACTCCCGGTCGAGCTGGTCCTGGGCGATCTGGCCGGGCTCCCCGTGAAAGCGTGGCCGGGGCTGCGGGAAGAAAGCAAGGGCATCGCGCTGCGGCTCTTTCCCACCAAGGCGGAGGCTCGGACATCCGCCCGCAAGGCCCTGCCCGCTCTCTGCGAGCAGGCCATGGGGCGCGAGTTTGGCTGGTTCCAGCGGGATCTCGGGAAGGAATTGCAGCGCGTCGCTCTCGGTTTCTCCCCCATTTTGCCAAAGGAGCAGCTCTTCGAGGATTCGCTGCGCCTGCTGCGCGGGCATCTTTTCCCTCCCGGGGATCCTCTTCCGGTGAGTCGGACAGCGGCGGAAGAACTTGTCCGGCAGGCGGGGGAACGCATGCGCGGGTTGGCTCAGCAATACGCCGATCTGCTCGAACGCCTTCTCTGGGAACGCGACGCCGTCCTCGCAGGTTTGCCCGCGAATTCCCCTTGGCCTGCCGAAGTCGGCGCTCTCGTGCACGCCACTTTCCTCCGCGAGCTCGATTTTCCAAGGCTTTATCACTATCCGCGCTATCTCCGGGCAATCGGTCGGCGCCGGGAACGCGCGCTTCGCAGTCCCGCCCGGGACGCCGAGAAGGCCCGCCCGGTCCTCGCCTACATCCGGCGCTATGCCGCGCTTACCAAGGCCTCGCGCGCACGCAGGCTGCGCCTGCGTTGGCTCCTCGAAGAATTCAAAGTACAGGTCTTCGCACAGGAACTCGGGACAGCCGAAAAAGTCTCCGAGAAAGTCCTCGATAAGGCTTTCTCGGAAGTCGAGGCAAAGGGGTCAGCCCTTGGATCTTGATACAGGTTTTGG
>CAYFRH010000058.1:1571-15956 GCA_964345345.1 uncultured Puniceicoccaceae bacterium
ATCCAAGGGCTGACCCCTTAACGCAGCGCGTACATGGCGAGGGAGGCGGCGACGCTGGCGTTGAGGGAATTGACGCGTCCTTTCTGGGGGATGGCGAGGACGGCGTGGGAGTTGTTCAGGATAAACTGGCGTACGCTTTTATCCTCCCCGCCGATGACAAGAAGAAGGTTTTTGTCCGGCTGAAAATCCTCGAGCGGGGTATTCCCGGCGGCGTCGAGAGCAGCCACGTGGTAATCCGCTTCGAGGGCGGCGCGGACATAACCGATGGCGGAAGTATGCCGGGCGATGCGAAGAAATTCGACGGCCCCGGCGGAGACTTTCGCGACACTGGGATAGATTTCGGGAACGCCCTTGGTGGGGAGGAGGATGTGATGGAATCCGAGGACTTCGGCCGAGCGGAGTATGGCCCCGACATTGTGCGGATCCTCGACGTTGTCGAGGAGGAGGAGCCGGCGGTGTCCGAGGCAATCGGAAAGTTCGGCGTAGGGATAACGCCCGACCTTCAGAACGACATTCTGGTGTTCGCGTGAACCGCTGAGCTGTTGCAGCCGACCCTTGTCAACGGGCTCGGGCTGGAGACCCGCCTTCCCGATAAGTTGCAGCAGGCTGCCGAAGCGCCCTCTGGGGGAGGTTCGCTCGTTGACATAGGCGGCATGGAGGCGACGGCGGCCGGCGCGCAGGCATTCAAAAGCCGGATTGAGGCCGTAGAGGTATTCGACGGAAGCGGATTTCTGCACTTCCTCATCGTGAGGAGGGTGAGCAGGCAACGGCAAGAAGATACCCTTGCGGAGGAGGTCGTCTGTATTGACGGACCCGCTTAATGGTTGCGAAGGGCGATCGAGAACCTATGATGCACATTCATATTATGGCAGAAGATTCCACGAAAGCTAAACGACGCCGACGCGTCCGGGTACGCGAACGCATTGCGATGATTTCAACTCACGGCTATGTGGCCGCGGAGCCTCCCCTTGGCATGCCGGACACCGGCGGGCAGGTGGTCTATGTACTGGAACTTTCCAAGAAGCTGGCCCAGTTGGGATACAAAGTGGATATCTGGACCCGCCGCTTTGAGGATCAGCCGGAAATCGAGGAAGTGGAAGAGAATGTCCGGATCATCCGGATGCAATGCGGGGGAAAGGACTTCATTCCCAAGGAGTATCTGTACAAAAAGCTTCCCGAATGGACGGAGAATGCCCTCCGCTTCATCAAGACGCGCCGCCTGAAATACGAATTCATCGACAGCCACTACTGGGACGCCGGACTGGCCGGACAGCATCTTGCCGAGGTGCTGAGCGTCCCGCATATCCACACCCCGCACAGCATCGGGATCTGGAAGCAGCGGCAGATGGAAACGGACTCGTCCGACGACCGGGAGAAGATGGAGGAAACGTACAACTTCGAACGCCGGATTCATCACGAGACGACCCTGTACCGGGAGTGCGACATGGTTATTGCGACCTCGCCCATTCAGCTGGACATGTTCTACCGTGATTACGGCCTGCCAAAAGAGAAAGTCCGCATGATTCCGCCGGGCTATGATGACAACCGTTTCTTTCCGGTGGGCGAAGCCACGCAGGTGGCGATACGGGAGGATTTCCGGCTGCCACAGGATCGTAAAATCATTTCGAGCATCGGCCGACTCAGCCACAACAAAGGATTCGATCTGCTGGTGGACGCGTTTTCGGTGGTGGCGGAACGCGCCGACGATGTCCTTCTTCGTCTAGCCGTGGGCTCCCAGAACGAGGCTGTGACGGAGGACCCTTTGCGCCAGGAAATTGAGGAAAAGATCCGGGCATACGGGCTGGAGGAACGGGTCATACTGACCGACTCTCTACCCGACGAGGAGATGGCCGACTTTTACCGGGCCGCCGACGTGTTCTGCCTGCCCAGCCGGTATGAACCCTTCGGAATGACCGCCATCGAGGCGATGGCCTGTGGGACGCCAACGGTGGTTACGACGCACGGGGGCCTGTATCGAACTCTTACTTACGGGACGGACGCCCTCTTCGCGGATACCTTCGACAAGGTGGACTTCGGGATTACGATTCTAAAGGCCATTCGTTACAAGAAGATCCGCGACCGCATGTCCACGGAAGGGGCGCACACCGTCCGCAGCCTTTTTACCTGGACGGGCATCGCGCAGCAGATTCTCAAGTCCGTGGAAGGCCGTCGCACGCCCTCCATTGTCGTCAGTGACGAGTAAGGAAATATGGCCGGTAAGAAAGCCCCGCTCCGTTTCTTTGCCTCCGACCTTGACGGAACCCTGCTTGGGAAGCTCGACGCGACCCAATCCTTTCGGGACACCTGGATACGGTTGCCGGCGAAGCAACGTCCCCTGTTGTGCTACAATACGGGACGCCTTCTTGACGACACCCTGTCCCTGATCAAAGAGCGGATTCTCCCTCCGCCGGACTATTTGATCTGCGGGGTCGGAACATTGATCTACGACTTCAAGGCGAAAAAGCCGATCAAGTCGTTCCAAACCATCCTTGAAGAAGGCTGGGACAAAAAGCTGGTGGAGCAGGTGCTGCGGGAGAAGGTTCCGGGTGCCACCCTGCAACCCTCGCATTTTCAGACCGACTACAAATCCAGCTGGTACGCGAACGACCTCACAGGGGACGCCCTCGGGGAACTGGACGAAGCCCTTGAGAAGGCGGGCCTCGAGATCAATCTTGTGTATTCAAGCAATCGCGACCTCGACATCCTGCCCAAGTTCGCGAACAAAGGCAACGCCCTGAGCTGGCTGCTCAAGCACCTTCATGTGCCGCGGACGCAATGCGCGGTGGCGGGCGACACCGGCAATGACTCCGCGATGATCCTGAAGCGGGGAGTCCGGGGAATCGTGGTGGGCAACGCGCAGCCGGAGCTTTTGGAGGCGATTATCGGCCGGGAAGTTTATGTTGCCCGTGAAGTGTGCGCGGACGGGGTTCTGGAGGCGCTGCTGGCTATGGGAGTCATCACGGAAATCCATCGCGCGGAAGGCCCCCCGGACACCGAGCTGATCGAGGTGGCGGAGCATGAAAGCCTCCATCACTTCATGGAGGAGGAACCGGTCGCCCATCTTGGCAAAGAGGACCTCGACTTTCTTCGTCTCGCCCGGGAAAAAGCGGAGGAAGGACTGCGTCGGAACATTACGCCGGTGGGGTTTTCAGCCTGTTCGCTTGAGGATAATGAAACCCGCGGGACGGATACCAATTACCGGAGCGTGTGGGCGCGGGACGGAAGTATCGCGGTCATCGGAGCTCTTGTTTGTGGGGATGAGCAGCTACATGCCTGTTCGCAGGCGACCCTGAAAACATTGCTGGAGCATGTTTCGCCAACGGGGCAGTTGCCGGCCAATGTGAGTGTCGACCACGGACATCCCGACTACAGCGGGATCGGGGCGATCTGCTCCATCGACAGTGGTCTTTGGGTCATTATCGCCTTTTATGAGTACATCAACGCGACCGGAGACATGGACTTGCTGCGGCACTATCTTCCGGTCCTGCAACGGGCGATGAACTGGCTTAGCGCGCACGATAGCAACAATGATGCGCTGCTTGAAATTCCGGAGGCGGGGGACTGGACTGACCTGTTCGGGCGCAGCTATAATGTTCTCTACGATGAAATCCTCTGGTTCCGGGCGAATATCTGTTTTGGCCGTCTGCTGGAAATGCTGGGGGAGTGGCACCGTGCCGGGGATTATATCCGCTGGGCCTCCTCCATCAAAGCGGCCATCCTGCACAAATTCTGGCCTAGCACGCAAAAGGGAGAGATCTGCAACTACAGCTTCGCGGAAAAGCAATTTTCCCTCGGGGACACCAATTACCTGATCGCGCAGGTGACGCCTTTCGACTTTGACTGGAGGTGCGACGTGTACGGCAACATTCTCGCTTCCCTACACAATGTCCTCGACATGGAGCGGGCAAAAATCTCGTTTCGTTTCATGTGGGGCGTCGGGGTGAACGATCCATTTCCCGTCTCGAACCTTTATCCGGTGGTGCAGGCGGGAGATCCGGGCTGGCGGAACTACTATGTCGTCAATCTTCTCAATCTTCCGCACCATTACCACAACGGCGGTATTTGGCCTTTTATCGGGGCCCAGTGGGTTCGCTTCGTCAACCAGATCGGACTGCGGGAGGTGGCCCTGAACGAACTTCTAAAACTGGCAAAACTGAATCATACCGGGATCCACAACGAATGGGAATTCAACGAGTGGGCGCACGGGCAAACCGGAAAGCCCATGGGAAAAGCTTATCAGGCATGGAGCTGCAGCGAATTTCTACATGCCTGCCATGACCTGAAGGTCACGGGGGGACCGGGTTCGCGCAACGGGAGAAAGACAACATGACGAACAACCCAATCCTCTGTTTTGGAGAAATTGTCTGGGACGCGCTTCCTGAGGGCATCTTTCTCGGTGGCGCCCCCCTGAATGTCGCCTATCACCTTCATTGCCTCGGCCGCAAAGCGCTTCCGGTGTCCCGGCTGGGAAAGGATTTTTTAGGTCGCGAGACGCTGCGTCGCCTCCGGGAAAGAGGCGTGGAAACGGAACTCATTGAGGAGACCGCGGAAGCGGAAACCGGCGCAGTGATCGTGAAGCTCGACGCCGGTGGCGACGCCCGGTACGAGATCCTCGAAGATGCGGCATGGGACGGGATCTCCGCCGGGGAGGAGCTGCTGCGCGCCGCGAGCGGAGCCACCGCACTCGTTTACGGCACCTTGAGTACCCGTTCCAAACGCAATGAAGCCACATTGTCGGAACTGATCGAGCGGGTCCCGGTGCGCCTGTGCGACGTCAACCTGCGGGCTCCCTATGACGATGCGGAAAACGCCCTTGCCTGGGCTTCGCGGGCGACGGTTATCAAATTAAATGAAGAAGAGCTGGAGTTGTTGACTGAACAACCGGCTACGGAAAGTCTCGAAGGGAAACTGCGTTCGCTTTCCGAGCAGACCGGAGTAGAGAGGATCGTCGTGACCCGCGGGGGAGCGGGGGCCGTCCTTTTCGAGGAACAACAACTCTACGAAGGCCTTTCCCCCAAGGTGGAAGTGGCCGATACAGTGGGAGCCGGAGACGCCTTCACTGCCGCTTTTCTCGACGCCTTCCTCTGCGGAGTGGGGCCGCTGGAGCGCTTGCGGCGCGCTCTCGCAATCGGCGCTTATGTGGCTTCGCGCCGGGGGGCGCAGCCTGATTACAATCCTTCCGAAGTTGTGGAATCGTAATCTTCGTCTTCTTTGGCGGCCGGAATCTCCACAATGAAGGTGGAGCCGTGCCCGAGGACGCTCTCGCAGTAAACGCGACCGTGCATCATACCGACGAGTTTCTTCACGATGGACAGACCCAGCCCGGTGGAGGTTTCTCCCCCGGTGGGACGGGTGGAGAGGCGCGCGAACTTAAGGAATAGGCGCCGCTGATCCTCCTTCGTCAATCCGGGTCCCTCGTCACGGACGACGAATCGAACCATGCTCCTGTTTTCGGCAGGGCCAACGTCAATATGGATGGCGGATTCCGGGGGCGAGTACTTGATGGCATTGGAAAGGAGGTTGCCGATGATTTGCTGGAGCAGGATGCGATCACCGTGAACCGGCGGGCCTTCAGGGCAAGGCTGATGATTGATCGACTGCTTCTTTCGTATGGCTTCAGCATTGTAGTGACGGAGTGCAGCATCTACGATTTCCGTACACTCCACTTTCTCCCAAGTGACGCTGATCGCGCTGTTTTCAAGCCGATTCAGGTCGAGGAGATTGGACAGGATATCGAGGACCGTATCCGCAGAGTGGGTAATTCCCTCCAGCATCTCCTTCCGCTCGGAATGGGACTCCACGGCCCCGTCCTCGCGCAGCAAATGGGCAACCTGACGGATGGCCCCAATGGGATTTCGCAAATCATGAGCAGCGATGCCGAGAATTTCATCCTTTTCCCGGTTCAGCTCTTCAAGGCGGGTGTAGGCTTCCTGCAGAGAGGCATGGCTTTGCTCAATCTCCGCTTTCTGTTCGCTGATCCGACGGCTGGCGCGCCGGTGGAGACGGCTGCGGAAGATGAGGATAACAATAATGACGAGGAGCAGAAAAAGGACAAGGAGAGTGGCGTTCCGCTGCAACTGCTGGATCCTCTTCTCCTGCTGGAGCTCCCGCATTCGGCGTTCCTGTTCGGAGAACTCGTACCGGGCCTTGAATTGAGCGGATTGAAGACGCGTCTGATCGGAAAGGATTTCCTCTTTCAACCCGGTGCGTTTGCGTAGGGCCTCAAGGGCAGCCTTGTAATTTCCCGCGCTTTCGTAGAGTTCGAGTAAAGCCTCGTAGGAATCCATGAGTTCCGCCCGGTCCTGTAGATCGCGTCCGTAGGCAAGGGACTTTTCGCAGGCGGCAATCGCTTCTTCGAACCTGTCAAGATCGGCGAGGACGCGGGCTTTGTGGCGAAGTGAGCGGGCGAAGACAAAATGATTGCGCCCTGTGTCCGGTATCTGCATGGATTTATCCAGGAAACCGAGGGCCTGCTGCGGCTGTCCCTTACGCTGGTACAAATCGCCAAGGTTGCTTTGCAGAAGGGCGACGGCATAGGGGTTATCGGCTTCTTTCTGAAAATCGAGGGTCTCGCGGAACAACTTTTCGGCACGATTGAACCGCCCCTGTTCGAGCAGGGCGACGGCGATGTTATTGTTGAACACCGCCTCGTTTCCAGGGTCGTCTCCGCGAGCTTTCCGGGCCTGACGAAGGTAGGTTTCCGCCTCTTCCCACTGCTTCATCCTCCAATAGGCGATGGCGATACTGTTGAGGGTAAAGGCGGTCATTTCGTGGTCTTCGAGGTCCTCGGCAAGCGCTAGGGTATGCTCAAAATATTGCAGGGCTCGACCGTAGTCCCGCATCACCATAAAGATGTTGCCAAGCGTGCGGTGGATGGTGGCCGTCAGGTGGGAATCGCCGTTTTGCTCGCAAAGGAAGCGGGCGGTCTCGGCGGCTTCCAGGGCTTCCACGACTTTTTTTTCGTGAAGGAGGGTCCGGGCTTTGGTAAGATGATAGCGGCAACGGGTTGAGGGGGGAAGAGCGGCAAGTTTTTCCTGGTCGAAGGCGGTGAAGATTTCTTCCACTTCGTCGAAAACCCCCTTTGCCTCCGCGTAGTTCTGTGCCATGAGGGCTGCTTCGACTTCGTCAAACAACGCGGACAGGCGCTCCTCTGACACTTCCCCGTCGGTGGTACGCGATGAGCTAGCGGACGTCCCGGAGTCGTTCGATTCGTCGGCGCAGGCGCTTGCGACGGCCAGGACAAGAAAGGAGAAGATGACGGGCCGGGAAAGCCTCCGGCACCAGGTAAATCTCCCATTGGACTGCCGCCACCGCATCATGAGTTGAGTTCGACGGTTCCCTTCCCGCGTTCGATTTCGCCGATGACACGGGGACGGTGACCACAAGAGTGTGCCAGTTTACTGAGGTCGGCCACGGCCTCCTCACGGACGACAAGGACCAACCCCATCCCCATGTTGAAGACCTCATAAGCTTCTTCCCGACCGACTTCCCCGCTTTCGAGCAGGCATTGGAAGAGAGGCAGCGGCTTCCATGTGGAAAGATCGATGCGGGCGCTGCAATGGGAAGGGAGGACGCGGGGGAGGTTGCCGGCGAATCCGCCGCCGGTGATATGGGCGGCGGCGAGAAGATGGTTATCCTTTCGCACCGTAGCGCGGTTCCCCTCGTTCAAGGAGGCGAGGGCTTTCCGGAGAAACGGGCTGTAGTTGATATGTGGTTTGAGAAGGGCGGTTCCGGTTCGCGTTTTGGTCCCGGGCAGATGGTCGCGGGGGTCCAGGCGCAGGTGGTGGAAGAGAATCCGACGGGCGAGGGAAAAGCCATTGGTATGGAGGCCGCTGGAGGCCAGCCCGAGCAGTTTGTCTCCCGGGCGGACGGCTTCACCCGTTAAAATTCGGCTTTTCTCGACGGCCCCGACGATGGTGCCAACAAGGTCGCATTCGCCTTCGGCATAGACGCCGGGAAGCTCGGCCGTTTCGCCGCCGACAAGTGCGATATTCCCCTCCTGGCAGGCCTTTGCGAGACCCTTCATTAGGGTCACGTAGGTGGTGTTGAGAACCCCAGTCGCGTAGTAGTCGAGAAAATACAACGGTTCGGCGCCGCAAACGGCGATATCGTTGGCGCAGTGGTTGACGATATCGGCACCGAGGTGGCGGTAATTTCCACAGAGGCGGGCGGCCGTGACCTTGGTCCCGACGGAATCCGTACTGCTGACGAGGACGGGCTGCCGCAGGCCGAGGCGGGAAATGTCGAAAAAGCCGCCGAAACCGCCGATGGAACCGAGGGATTCCGGCCGGGTGGCTTTGGCAAGGGCGGGCTTGACGCGGTCAAGGAGGGCATCGGCGCGGGCGATATTCACACCTGCGCGGGCGTAGGCGGAAGAGGAATGATTGCGGTCAGGCATCGTAGCTGCGGCCGTTGCGGTTTTCAAAGTAGTCGATGAAGGCCTGATTGACCGTCTGGTTTCCCCCCGGAGTGGGGTAGTTGCCGGTAAAATACCAATCCCCGGTATGGTCCGGGATAGCGGCGTGGAGATCGCCGATGTTCTGGTAGAGAATGCGCAGCTCCCCTCTCCAGGAAATGTCCCGCGGATAGAGGAGTTCGGCGATTTTTACGGAAATCTCCTGCGCGGAGAAGGCGGCATAGATTTCCTTCACGCAATTGATCTGGTCCTCCTTCGGCTTTTCCATTTCGGAAAGACAAGCTTTGTAGACCTCGCGGATGCGGTTCCCGGCATTGTGGTCCTTAAGTAGCGCGATGGCGGCCTGGAAGGCGATAAATTTCCCGAGTTCGCTCATGTCGATGCCATAGCAGTCCGGATAGCGGATCTGCGGGGCGGTGGATGCGATAATGATCTTGCGCGGATTGGTTCTGGAAAGAATTTTTATAATGGATTCGCGCAGGGTGGTACCCCGGACAATGGAGTCGTCGAGGACGACGAGCTGATCCTCCGGACGGACGACCTCGTAGGTGATATCGTAGATATGGGAGACCATTTTGCTGCGGCCCTTCTCCTGGGAAATGAAGGTGCGCAGCTTAATATCCTTGTGGGCGATTTTTTCGGCGCGCGGCCAGTTGCGGAGAATCAGGTCATCGATCAGCTCTTCGGAGAGGGTTCCCTTTTCCCGGGCCTCGAGAAGCTGCCGTTTGACGACGGAGCGGCGGCTTTCGCGCAGGGCATGAAGGAGGCCGTAACTGGCAGTCTCGGCCGTGTTGGGAATGTAGGAAAAGACGGCGTGCTCAAGCTCATGCCCGATTTCGTCGAGAATCTGTGGGCAGAGAGCGCCGCCGAGAGCCTTTCGCTCGCGGTAGATTTCCGGATCGTTTCCACGGGAAAAGTAGATTCGCTCAAAAGAGCAGGAGGTTCGTGGGAGGGGTTCGTGGAAGGGCTCCGACCGAAGTTCGCCATCCGCCTTGATGGAAATGACATGCCCGGGCGGAATTTCCCTGATTTCGCGGCTATCCTTATCGAAGGCCGTCTGCAGGGGAACCTGCTCGGAGGCGAAGGCGATGGCCTCCTCGTCCTCGAAATAGTAGGCCGGACGGATTCCGCGCGGATCGCGCATGACAAAGGCGTCGCCGTTGCCGATGAGCCCGGAAATGGTGTAACCGCCATCCCATGACCGGGCCGATTTCCGGAGAATGCGGATGAGGTCCAGCTCGCGGGAGATGATGCTGGGAATTTCTTCGCCGGGTAGCTGTTCCTCGTCCCGAACGCGCCGGTAAATGGCGTCGTGGGCCTCATCCAGGTGAAAGCCGATTTCCTCGAGGATGGTCAGGGTATCGGTGTCGAAGATAGGATGCTGGCCCCGGCGGATGAGAATTTCGTTGAGCTCGCCGGTATTGGTCATGTTGAAGTTGCCGCATACCATGAGGTTACGGGTGGGCCAGTTGCTTCGCCGGAAGTAGGGATGGCAGGTGCTTTCCTTGAAACCGCCGGAAGTGCCGTAGCGGAGGTGTCCGAGAAGGACTTCGCCGCCGAAATCAAAATGTCTCTTCACCGTTTCCGGGAACTCGGGGATGATCATTCCCCGCTGAACGGCTTTGTCGTAGCGTTTGAGCGGCTTCTTGAAGAGCTGGCCGAGAGAGTTCTCCCTGAGGACCCTTTCCCGGTGCATGAACTTGACGCCCTTCTCCACGTTCAGTTTTACACAACCGATACCAGCCCCATCCTGACCGCGGTTGTGCTGTTTTTCCATCAGAAGAAACAGCTTGTTAAAACCGTAGAGTGGGGAGCCGTACTTTTGCTGGTAGAAGGCCAGCGGTTTTTTCAGTCGGAGAAGGGCGATGCCGCAGTGGTGCTTGATCAACTCGCTCATGGGGGAAAGCTGGTGGGTCCGCGCAGGAAAATTTCCAAAGTGGGAGCCGCGCCGCGGAAGGGCAAATTATTTTCCCCGGCGATTTGCTCCTCCTTCCCGAGGGAGGCTTGACGCCACAGGGTGGGCACCCAGAAGGGAGGCATGATTCGGCGTGTTTACGTGGAAAAGCGTCCGGAATACCGGGAGGAGACCTTGCGGACGGAACTGGCCCGGGATCTTGGCGTGCGGGGGCTGACGGCGGTGCGGATTTTTCTTCGCTACGATGTGGAAGGCATCGACGAGAACACGTGGGAGACGGCGCGGAATCTCCTTTTCGCGGAGCCGGCGACGGAGAATGCGGTTGAGGAACTTCCTTCGGCGGGAGCGGCGGCGGTCTTTGCGGTGGAATACCTGCCGGGGCAGTTTGATCAACGGGCCGATTCGGCGGAGCAATGCCTGAAAGTCCTTGCCGATTGCGCCCCGGTGGTTCGCTGCGCGGACGTTCTTGTCCTTGAAGGAGAGCTGCGTGCCGGGGAGCTGGAGCGAATCAAGGCCTTGCGCATCAATCCGGTCGATTCGCGGGAGGGCGCGCTGGAGATGCCGGCGAGCCTGCGGCCGGAAACGGAGACGCCGGAACCGGTGCGGAGGCTGGTGGGCTTTTGCGAAGGGGATGCCGCCTACCGGGAACGCCTGCACGCGGAGCTGGGCCTTGCCATGAGCATGGAGGACCTTGCTTTCTGCGGGAAGTGGTTCCGGGAGCAGGCCGGGCGGGAACCGACCGTCACCGAAATCAAGCTGCTGGACACGTATTGGTCGGATCACTGCCGTCATACCACTTTCCTGACGGAGATTACCTCCGTCGCTTTTGCCGACGGCCCGCTGACAGCTCCCGTCAAAGCGGCCTGGGAGGACTACAGCCGGGCTCGGCGCTCCGTTTACGGGGAAAAGGCGGAAACGCGGCCGGTCTGCCTGATGGATCTTGCGTTAATGGGGATGAAATGCCTTCGCGCGGAAGGCCGCCTCTCCGCTTTGGAAGAATCCGAGGAAGTGAACGCGGCCAGCATTGTCGTCCCGGTGGATCGTGACGGAAGGCGGGAAGACTGGCTGGTCATGTTCAAAAACGAGACCCACAACCATCCGACGGAAATCGAACCGTTCGGGGGGGCGGCGACCTGCCTTGGAGGCGCCATCCGCGATCCTCTTTCCGGGCGGAGCTATGTGTACCAGGCCATGCGGCTGACGGGTGCGGGAGAGCCGCGCCAACCGATCGAGAACACCCTTCCGGGTAAGTTGCCGCAGCGGAAAATCAGCCTTGCGGCGGCGGAAGGCTACAGCAGTTACGGCAACCAGATCGGGGTGGCGACGGGATTGGTCCGGGAACTGTATCATCCCGGCTATGTCGCCAAGCGTCTGGAAATCGGCGCGGTCATCGGCGCGGTCCCGCGCGGTCAGATCCAACGAGGAACTCCGGCCCCCGGCGACCTAATTCTCCTCGTCGGCGGGCGTACCGGGCGCGATGGAATCGGGGGGGCCACCGGCTCTTCCAAGGCTCACAGTGAAACCGCTCTTGAAAACGCCGCCGAGGTCCAGAAGGGAGATCCGCCCACGGAGCGCAAATTACAGCGCCTCTTTCGCCATCCCGAGGTCAGTGCAATGATCAAACGCTGCAATGATTTTGGAGCGGGTGGAGTTTCCGTGGCCATCGGGGAGCTGGCTCCGGGCGTGAAGGTGGATCTTGATGCGGTCCCCTTGAAGTACGCGGGGCTCGACGGCACGGAGATCGCTTTGTCCGAGTCACAGGAGCGCATGGCGGTGGTGCTCTCGCCGGGGGATCGGGAGGCCTTCCTCGCGTGGGCCCGGAAGGAAAATCTTGAAGCGAGCGTAGTCGCGGAAGTGACGCAGGAGCCCGTGCTGCGAATGGTCTGGCAGGGGGACGGAATCGTCGAGATCGCGCGGGACTTCCTCGACAGTAATGGAGTGCGGCAACAGACGAGGGCGCAGGTGACGCATCCGGAGGGAGCCTCTCCGCTGGAAGCTATGCCGGAGGGAGCAACTGTCGGGGAACAGTGGAAACAGGTGCTCCGCAGCCTGAATGTGTGCTCGCAACGCGGCCTCAGCGAGCGCTTCGACAGTACGGTCGGCGGTTTGACGGTGCTGCATCCGCACGGCGGGCGGGAACGGGTCACGCCGCCGGAGGCGATGGCCGCCCTCGTGCCCGTGCCGGAGGGCCGGACCCGCACCACCACCCTCATGAGCTTCGGTTTTCATCCGCGCCTTTCCAGCTGGAGTCCATTTCACGGGGCGACGTTTGCGATTGTGGAGGCGGTCGGACGCATTGTCGCGAGCGGAGGCCGGCGGGAGGATTGCTGGCTTACGCTGCAGGAATATTTCGAACGCCTGCGGGATGATCCGGTGCGCTGGGGCAAGCCTTTGGCCGCCTTGCTGGGGGCATGGAACGCGCAACGGGAACTTGGCATCGCAGCCATCGGAGGAAAGGATTCCATGTCGGGAAGTTTCCGTGACCTCGATGTTCCGCCGACGCTCGTGGCCTTTGCGGTTTGCGTGTCCGAAGTGGGCCGGGTTCTCTCGCCTGAGTTCAAGGGTGGCGATCATGCCGTAGTGCGGGTCCGCCTACCGCTTGATGAGGCGGGCCTTCCGGACTGGCCGTCGCTGCGGGATCGCTACAGTGCAGTCGCGGACGCCGTCGGCCGTGGCGAGGTCCTCGCCGCGGCCTGTGTCGGGGAGGGAGGCGTCGCCGCCGCTTTGAGCCGCATGACCTTCGGCAATGAATACGGCTTCTCTTTTGCGCAGACAATTCGCGGGGAAGAGTTGTTCAAGGCCGCCTTCGGAGACCTGCTGCTTGAACTGGAGCCGGGGGTGGACCCGGCATCCCTTCCCGCAACGTACCTCGGCCGCAGTTGCGCCGAGGCGGCCATTCTCGTAAATGGAGAGGAGCTGCCATTGGCGGAGTTGCGCGCGGAATGGGAGGCCACCCTTGAATCGGTTTTTCCGACCCGGACCCGCAAAGGCGAGGATTCGGATTCGGTGCGCACGCAGCTTCACGAACCTCACCATCCGAAAAAAGGATTGCGAACGCGGACAAAACCGCGGGTTCTTCTGCCGGTCTTTCCGGGCACAAATTGTGAATATGACAGCGCGCGGGCATTCCGGGAGGCCGGGGCCGAAGTGCGGGAACTCGTCGTTCGCAATCTCAGCCACGAGGAGGTCGAGGAAAGTGTCGCGGCACTTGCGGAGGGCCTCGAAGAAGCACAGATCCTCATGCTGGCGGGTGGATTCAGCGCGGGGGACGAACCTGGCGGATCGGGCAAGTTCATCGCTTCTCTCTTCCGTCATCCCCGTCTTGCCGACGCGGTTCACCGCCACCTCCGCGAACACGACGGTCTCGTCCTTGGAATCTGCAACGGATTCCAGGCCCTCGTGAAACTCGGGCTGCTCCCGTATGGCGAAATCGGAGCGATGCGGCGCGAAGGGCCGAGCCTGACGGTCAACACGCTCCAACGCCATGTTTCCTGCTACGCGCGGACAAAGGTGGTTTCGCGGAAGTCCCCGTGGATGAGCCTCTGTCCATTGGGGGCCGAATACCTGACCCCGTTTTCGCACGGGGAGGGGCGTTTCGTCGCCGAAGACAGCGTGCTGGAGGAATTATTTCGTAATGACCAAGTCGCTACGCAGTACGTGGATCCGGCCGGCCGGCCGGCTACCCGGCCGCCGCACAGTCCCAACGGTTCCCTGCAGGCAATTGAGGGAATCACGAGTTCCTGCGGCCGCATTTACGGCCGAATGGGGCATACGGAACGAACAGGGGCCGGGGTCGGAATTAATGTTCCGGGTGAGCAGCGACAGCCCCTCTTCGAAGCCGGGGTCCGCTATTTCACGGGATAAGTTGCGCGAGCGCCGTTCAGGGCCATTTGCGTCGGCGCAGGATTTCCTCCCACGGGAGGACGCCGACGCGCTCGGAGCGGTCAGTTTCGATGTCGTAGAGTTCCCACGGTTGTTTGTGCTCGCGAACAAGCTTGTAGCGGCCTTTTCGGTACCCGCATTTTCCCTCGTGTTCCCATGCGAAATAAGGACG
>CAYFRH010000059.1:0-15948 GCA_964345345.1 uncultured Puniceicoccaceae bacterium
ACGAGCTACCGGGCTGCTCCACCCTGCAATAAAGTTTTAAATAGAGAGAATTATCTGTGGAAGATAGGCAAAATGGACAAAGCCCTAAGTTGGGCAAGAAAAAATCACACAAATTTTTGGAAGGTGAAAAAATCCGCTTTGGAAAGCTCTTGCAATTGGGGGTTTACGAAATTCTCGGGAAGGATAGGAGAATAATTCCTTGGATGAGGGCACGGAATCGCGTACCTTGGTAAGTTGAGTAACCCATGTCCTAAACCGAACATGGTTTTCCTAATCTGAAATCTAAAGTATGAAACAACTAAAATGGAGACTTGGCGATTGGCATGAGCGCACTGCATTCATGCCGGAGAGCCGCACGTTATGACCAAGCTAACAGACACTCTCACGCAGGAAAAACAACAATATGGGAAGAATCCCATCTCTATTCGGAAGACGGACAAGTACCAGAGCGAGTACGTCGGCTCTTTTGTTGACAAGTGGGACGAGCTGATCGACTGGGACGGCCGTGCCAAGAGCGAAGGATCTTTTTTCATTGATCTTCTCAAGGAGCGGGGTTGCCACCGTATTCTCGACGTTGCGACGGGAACGGGTTTCCACTCCATCCGCCTTTTGAACGAGGGCTTTGAAGTGATCAGTGCGGACGGCAGTCCGGTGATGCTGGCAAAGGCTTTTGAAAACGGACTGCAACATGATCACATCCTGCGCACAACACAGGCCGACTGGCGCTGGCTAAACAAGGACATCCACGGTAAGTTCGATGCGGTCATCTGCCTTGGGAATTCCTTTACTCATCTTCACACGGAGCGCGACCGCCGGAAAACCCTTGCGGAATTCTACGCCAAGCTTCGCCATGACGGAATCCTGATTCTCGATCAGCGCAACTACGATGGCATGCTCGACGGGGATTTCTCGTCAAAGCACACGTATTATTATTGCGGCGACCAGGTAAGCGCTGAGCCGGAACACGTGGACGAAGGGCTTGCCCGCTTTAAGTACAGCTTTCCGGACGGAAGCCAGTACCACCTGAATATGTTTCCGTTGCGAAAATCTTACACGGAACGGCTGATGCTCGAAGTCGGCTTTCAAAATGTAAAGACCTACGCCGATTTTCAAGAGACCTACCGAACAGAAGATCCCGACTTCTACATTCACGTCGCGGACAAGACCTATGAAGTAGACGAAGCGAGAGATAAAGAGGAAGAATCGTAATGAGTAACGAAACGAATACAAACGTTGTCGAAAAAGCCCGTAGTTATTACAACAGCACGGATGCCGACACCTTTTACTTCACCGTCTGGGGTGGGGAAGATATCCACATCGGCCTGTACAAGGACGAAAAGGAGCCGATTTTCGATGCCAGTCGCCGGACGGTGGAAACCATGGCGAGAAAAGTCGGCCTCGGGAAAGGGACGGAAGTCCTCGATATCGGCGCCGGGTATGGAGGTTCCGCGCGGTTTCTGGCCCGTGAGTACGGATGCAAGGTGGAAGCTCTCAATCTCAGCGAAGTAGAAAACGAGCGCGACCGCGAAATGAACAAGGAGCAAGGCCTCGCGGACCTGATCAACGTCGTAGACGGGGACTTCGAGCACCTTCCCTACAAAGACAACAGCTTCGATGTCATCTGGAGCCAGGACGCCATTCTCCATTCCGGGGACCGGCGCCGGGTCTTCGAGGAAGTGGACCGCGTCCTCAAGCCGGGCGGGGCCGTGATTATCACGGATCCGATGCAGCGGGAAGACGTTGACAAGACGGCACTGCAGCCGGTCTACGATCGGATCCACCTCAATAACCTCGGTTCGGTCGAAGCTTATGATCGCTATGCGGACGAACTTGGCTGGCGCAAGGTAGCGTTCGAGGATCACTCGCATCAGCTGCCGCGGCATTACCAGCGAGTGCACGACATCCTCACCGAGCGCTACGACGAATTGAAGGAAACCATCAGTACCGAGTACCTCGACCGTATGAAGACGGGCCTTCAGCACTGGGTCCGGTCCGGAGGGGAAGGCCTACTGCGCTGGGGTATCCTGCACTACGAAAAGCCGGCGGACAGCTGATCCGGTCGGGCAATACGTTCCACGCTTTTTTTCATCCCCCGGTGGCCCGTACGGTCCCGGGGGATTTTTTTTTCAGGGGAAATTCGGAAGAATCCTTTGATTCACCTCTCCCATTGGCGAAAAGGACAAATCATGACGAAATTCTACCAACGAATCGTACTCCTGGCGGCGGGACTTTTTGCCGCCTCTTTTTCTCTCCACGCTTTGGATCAGGCCGAAGCCCTGAATCCCGGGGACCCGTTGCCGTCGGGAACTCTGCATCGGCCGGATACTACCGCCGTTCAGCTGGAGGAGCTGACAAAGGAGAAACACAGCATCCTCATTTTCTACCGCGGTGGCTGGTGCCCCTTCTGTCGGCGCCACCTGAGCGGCCTTAACGACATTGCTCCGGAGCTAAAAAAGGCCGGTTATCAACTCCTTGCCATCAGTCCGGACCGACCGGAAATCCTCCGGGAAAAACCGCCCATGGAAAAGGCCCCGTATCAGCTTTTCAGTGACAGCTCGATGAAGGTGACGCGGTCCTTCGGAATCGCACACCGCGTGCCCGATAATCTCGTGGAAACCTACAAACGCGACCACGGGATCGATCTTGAGGGCGATTCCGGTCATGATCACCATTTGCTTCCGCACCCATCCGTGTATGTGGTGGGCCCGGAAGGCATCGTCCGCTACGTTCACACGAGCCCGGATTACAAGGAACGCATGGACCCGGATAAGATCCTCTCGGTGGCCCGTTCCCTCAAAGAATAAGGTCCGTTTTTGCGATCAGCCGGCGGAAAAGTTGGTTACGACGTAGAGAACGCCAACGCCGACAGTAACACTCAGTTCCGTTTCCGCCGCCCGGTTGGATTGGCTGAGCTGCTGTTCGGCATTCAGGGGCGAATTGGACAAATTCCACTGGAAGCCGCTGGTACTGACCCGTTCGCAGCGCGGAAACGGAACGATGCTGACCAGGCTGCCCGTCGTGACGCGATTGCGAAAGGGACATTCCGGCGTCGTCCGGATCAACTCCTGTTTTTCATCAAGGAAAGTCAGACAAAGGGCGGGGTGAAGCGCGGCGGCGATGAGGAGATTGTTGAGGCAGTGGTCCATCCGTCGTCCCATGCCCCCGAGGATGCGAAGTTCCGTGGTCTCCTCGGGTAGCAATCGCAGGGCCTTTTCAAAATCGGTGGCGGTCTGTTCGGGTGCTTGGATTTTGCGGCAACGGATTTTCCGGACGGGCGTAGTAAGGGAGTCAAAGTCGCCGACCAGCACATCCGGCTCGACCCCCGCGCCGTGGAAGGCCTCGTACCCTCCGTCTGCGGCGATGAGGAAAGCAGGTTGGCGGCATGTATGGCGGACGAGTTCGCTTGATGGAGGCTCCCCTCCGAGAATAAGGACAGTCGTGATCATCGCTTGCGGTGGATTACGCCGAGGAGAAAGGATTTTCCGTTGGCGACCAATAGAATAATTCCACTGAAGAGAATTCCCGGATAAAACGGTTCAATGCGGATGAGTGGGTACCATCCCGTCGCTTTCCCACCGAGAAACCAAAGGAGCGAAAAGAGGGGAACGCCAAGCAGGTGCAGACGGATGAACCTTGCGGGCAAAGGCCGGATGAGGCCCGTCGCGCCAAGAACCGGGACAAGAAGGCCGGGAACCGCCACCGTTCCGATCGTGTAGTACAAATCCACGACACTGGGAACGAAAATGGCCAGCAGGATCGCCGCGACGAGGACCCCGGCCATCCCGATCCGCGTGAGCACGGGTTCGCTCAGGCGCTGGAAGACCCTTGTCCGGCCGAGGATATCCGGGCCGAGGGCGACTCCGGAGACGAACAGCTCGCTGTCCAACGTGGACATGACGGTGGCGAAGATGCCGGTCAGAAAAAGGCCGTAGACGCCGGCCGGCAGTAACGTCTCCGCCATCAGGAAATGGCTGATGCGGGGATCTTCGATGCCGGGGAAATTCGCGAAAGCGTAAAGGCCGGCAAAGGTCGTGAATAAGTCAAAGACCGTCCATGCCGCGATGGAGAGAAAGATGCCGCGCCGGGCATGGCGTTCGTGTCGAAGGGCGTAGACCCGCTGGTGAAACATCGGCGCTACGAGCGTCCAGCACGCGATGAAGAACCAGACCAGAACATAGGAGAGCGGCTTGCCCCCGGTCATGCTGACGTGGTCGGGAGCGGATTCCGACAGTTCTTTTAACAAGGTGAAAGGACTGCCAAAACTTAACCACGCTCCCATGAGCAACAGGCCGTAGCCGGTGTACATCAGTACGCACTGGAAGAAGTCCGTCCGCACAATGACGGCGAGGCCGTCGCGGTAAACGTACAGGTAGGAGAAAATGCCGCCGAAAAGGATGCCGGGGATGACCGGAAGTCCGAAGAGAAAATGCAGCAATACGCCGACGGTCAGGACATAAGGGGCCGGCGAGGCCAGCACGAGGACAAGCAGGCTGGCGGGGAGGCGGGCCTTTTCCCCGTAACAACCGGCGAGTAGATCCGGTACTGAGTAGACATAACGCCGCCGGGCCTGTTTTGCGAGGAAGAGGGCGAAAACGGCGGCGAAAACGTAGTAAGGAATCCCGAAGACAATCCAGTTGCTGAGGCCGACCGTGTAGGAATATTCGCTCGAGCCGAGGATGCCGCCGTACCATGTCGAGACGAGGGACAGGACGAACCCCGGCAGCGTCAGCTGCCGGCCCATGAGGAGGTAGGCTTCTCCCTTAAAGTTTCGTTTCTTCAGCCAGCCAAGGCCGGCAATGACAAGAAAGTAGGCCCCAAGGGGGAGCAGATCGAGCGGTGAGAGGTTCACATCCGCTTCCTCAGAAACGCCAGCGCACCGTGACGCCGGCCTGCCGCGGCGCGGCGAAACTCACCCATTTGCGCGGATTGTCGTAGTCCGGAGGTTCGTTGGCGAAATAGAATCCCCGCCGCTCGTAGCGCTCATCAAAAAGGTTCTTTATCCAGAAGGTAAGTTCCCAGTGGTCTTTCCGGTAGCCCGTGCCCAGGTTGGTGACGGCGTAACTGTCCAGCGTACTGCCTGATTCAAGGTCGAAAACGTAGTCATCACGTCCCTGCACGGAAATATCGAAAAAGAGACCGTTATTCCATTCCGCGGCCAACCCGGCCCGGTAGGTGAAGGCGGGAGCGTAGGTCTGGTCGCGGCCGTCAAAGACCCGCTCCACATCCGGATTTTCGGGATCGGTGAAGCGGTAATCGTCGAATTCCGCCTCGAGGAGGCCGAGGGAACCGAAAAGCTCAATATTGTCATGAAAAAACCACGACATCTCCCATTCCGCGCCGAGATTCGTTCCGCTGGCGGCGTTGTCCTTGAAGAGTGTGAAGGTGTTGCCGTCGCCCACCTGCACGGAGCTGTCCACCTGGATATCCTCCCGGTCCATAAAGAAGAGAGTAAGACCGGACCGGAATTTTGCCTCCGGCCACCATGCCCGCCAACCGAGCTCGTAACTCCAGAGAGTTTCCGTATCGTAGACGCGGGCGAAGGCCGGTACTTCCTCATCGAGGTTGACCCCGCCCATCTTGTAGCCGCGGTCCACGCTGGCAAAGAAGCGGTGGTGTTCGCGGGCTTCCCAATTGAGGGCGAGTCGACCCCCGTAGAGGGTTTCCTCGTTGCCGATGGCCGGATCCCGGGCGCGCCGGTAGTCGATGGAAGCTTCCTCCACGCGGGCGGCAGCGTCGACCGTCAAGCTCGGCAGAAGGTGGTAACTGGTTTGCCCGTAAGCGGCGAGGGCGTCGGTGGCATAAGTGCTGTTGACGCCAAAGTAAACCTGGTCCTCTTCAAAGTCACGGTAGTACAACCCGGCCGCCCATGAGCCGAGGCCGCCTTCCACGCCGCGTTGCAGAGAGCGGAGGCGAAGGTCGTGGGTCATGCGGGTACGGCGCCGTTCCGTCACGTCGGTACCGAAAAAGACGACCGGGCCAAACTTTTCGCGCAATTCCTCCGGATTGCTCCAATCCCAGTCGAAGCTGTAGAGAATGTCGCTGTCGGAATAGGAACCAAGGTAGAGAAGGTCCATAGCGTCCGTGAGGTTCAGGTCGCCCTTGAGGCTGGCTGCGCGGGTTCGTTGCTGGTCGCGTCCCGGTTCATCCGTGCTTGTCCTGTACGGAATCTGTTCGAGCGAAAAGGCATCATAGCCGTTGTTGAAGTCGGCGTACAGAGCGGTGGCGTCAAAGGTTAGCTTCGGAGTCGCTTCCCAGCGCAGTTTCAAGCGCGCGGTGGTCTCGTCGCGTTCGTTGGTGTCCTCGCGCCCGAGAAAAGTGTTCGTGACATAGCCGTCGTAGCGGAGCCGCTCCCCGCTCACGCGGATTTGCACCGGACTCTCGCGATCCCCGAGCGGTCCCCCCGCGGCGGCGGCGAAGCGGTGGAAATTGTCCTCACCAAGGGAAACTTCGGCCCTTGCCGTCGGATAAGAGGTGGGAGCACGCGATTCCACGACGACGAGACCGGCCATGGCGCTGGCCCCGAAGGCGGCTGCCTGTGGTCCCCGCAGAACCTCGACGTGGTCCGCATCATAAAGGGAAACCGCCGAGGCCATCCCGGTAAAGTCGATGCCGTCGACAAGAAATCCCACCGATGTAGCGGGGATTTCGCTCCCGAACTGGCTGTTTTCCCCGATGCCGCGGATCTGGAAGAAGCGTGGTCGCGAGGTACCGCCGGCAAATGTCAGGTTTGGTATGCGCGCGAGTACATCCTCGAAATGAAAGGAACCGTGCCGCTGCAATTCCCCGTTTCCGAGGAGCGTGGTGCTGGTCGACAATTCGTCGGAGGAGGTGAGCAGAAGATCTCCGCGCACGACGATAGGTTCCAGCTCGGTAACCGGTTCCGTCGAATCGGGAGCCTGTGCGAAAAGGCCAGGAAGCCCGGTGCAAAGCAATCCTCCCGCGAGAGCAAGGCGCAGGCGCGAAGGTTGCGGGCAAGAAACGGATAATGTCTGGTTCATAAGCTTGTTTTTGCCGGCTCCAGCGCATTGGCGGCATAACGATCAAACCAGACGATCGCGAATCCCGTCCCTACGCCGGTATCAGCCGGATCAGGTTCAAAGGGTTTGCCGCTGACGATCCCGCTTTACGGGGACCGGGGTGACATCTCAGATCCATTCAGATCGCCCCTGGGTAAAATTATATGATGAATAGGTTCGGGCTTGGCTTTCTTGTCAAGCAAGCTTATTCCTCGAAACCGATATCGAAAAGAACCTGTACCGGTGCTTATCCCCAGCGCTCGAGAGTTGCGCGTAAATGGATGTTCATGGTCACAACTTTTAAATTTGAGTAAATAACCATTGCATGACAGGGAAGAAGCCTTATAACAAGTTTAGCTTCAACTATCGCATACTACTTCCTCACCCTTTCTTCCCCGGAATTTTTACCGAGCCCCACTTTTCATCGAGTATCCGGGGAAGCCGAATTCGGATAACCTCCGATTGGGCCGAAAGCCGGATCGCATTCATATCAGGGGGGCAAAACGATCCTGTTTTCGGCCCTCCTTACAAAGGCCTAGGGGTCGCTTGAATTTTGGTAGTAACCTGAATAAAGGACCTGATTTCGGTCCGTCTTCCCGGGCGGAGCTTGAATTGCTGGCGCAGCCTTGTTTGGCTTCGGGAATGGAATCTAAGGGGAAAGTACGTTGCGGGGTGGTCGGCGTCGGCTCGCTGGGTCAGCATCATGCGCGGATCTACGGTGAACTGGGAGAGGCCGAACTTGTCGGCGTCACGGACAGTGATCCGGAACGGGCCGCGGAGATCGCCTCCCAATACGGCGGGCGGGTCTATGCCTCTCCCGAGGAACTTGCTTCCGCCTGCGAGGCCCTGAGTATTGCCGTGCCGACGGACTTGCATGCCAAAGTGGCCATTCCCGTGATGGAAGCGGGGGCACACGTGTTGGTGGAAAAACCAATCTGTGCAAACCTCGACGATGCGGAGGCGCTTTTGGCGGTGGCCAAGCGGTGCGACCGCCTCGTCCAGGTCGGTCATATCGAGCATTTCAATCCGGTCATGAGTTACCTTGAGGAGCATGTCACCGATCCGCTGTACATAACCGCGGACCGGTTAGCTCCCTTTATGCGCCGGGGAACGGAGGTCGGCGTGGTGCTTGATCTCATGATTCACGACATCGGTATCATCCAGCAGCTGGTACGATCGCCTATGGAGCGGATCGATTCCGTCGGGGTTAACGTACTTTCCGACCGGGAGGACATCGCCAACGCGCGGATCCAGTTTGCCAACGGCTGTGTCGCCAACATCAACACCAGCCGGGTCAGCACGAAGAAGGTGCGCGAAATCCGCGTCTTCCAGAATTCCGGTTATCTGTCTCTCAATTTCATGGAACAGGGCGGCCACCTGATCCGCAAACGGGAAGGTCAACTGGTAAAAGAGGCCATTCCCCTTGAGAGGGAGGAACCGCTCAAATCGGAACTGAAAGCCTTTCTTGGCTGTGTGCGCGAGCAACGAGATCCCAAGGTGGGCGGACATGCGGCCGCTTCCGCCCTTGAGGTGGCCATTCGTATCACGGAAGACATCCGCAAACAGATCCTGGCCCGCGAGGAAAATTCCGGGAGAGCCGGCCATGACGGGTGAGGACGCGGACGGAGCCCCTGCGCTTCCCCCCGACCGCCTTGCGCGTGTGCGGGAAGACCGGGACGGTGGCGATGTTCTTTTTGTCGCCGGGGAACATTCCGGGGATCAGCATGCCTCGCGGGTGGCGCGACGACTCCGCGAAGTCTGTCCAAACTGGCGAATGGCCGCCGTCGGGGGACATGAACTCGA
The DNA here is from genome assembly GCA_964345345.1 of uncultured Puniceicoccaceae bacterium. Lineage (GTDB taxonomy): Bacteria > Verrucomicrobiota > Verrucomicrobiia > Opitutales > Oceanipulchritudinaceae > Oceanipulchritudo. The sequence goes on from CAYFRH010000059.1 coordinate 8,820, forward strand.
ACGGGCGGGGGCGCGTCTCCTGTATGATCTCACCCGCGACGCGGTGGTCGGTCTCGTCGAAGTTCTTCGCAACTACGGGCGTTTCCGCGAACTTTTTCATTCTCTCCTCGACTGGGTGGAGCGCCATCAGCCCGCCGTGGTGGTCCTTGTCGATTATCCGGGTTTCAATCTGCGTTTTGCCGAAGCCCTGCGCAAACGCCGGATCAGCCGCAAGGGCGGAGGCAATGTAGCGGTATATCAATACATCTCTCCCCAGATCTGGGCGTGGAAAACGGGACGCCGCTTCAAGATGGCGCGCAATTTCGACGAGCTGGGAGTGATTTTCCCTTTTGAGACGGAATGCTACGCGGACACGGAACTGCCGGTCCATTTTGTCGGGCATCCCTTCGTCCGGCCCAACTACGCCAACCCCCTCAGCCATGATCCTGAAGGGCCGATTCTACTTCTTCCGGGTAGCCGCAGCCAAGCCGTGGAACGGATCTTCCCGGTCATGCTGGCGGCCCTGCGGCACCTTCGCGGGCATGGGGAGCAACGCCCGGCGGTGTGCTTGTATCCGGACGAAGCCATCCACGTTCTTCTCGAGCTTTGCCTCGGCAGGGAATCCGGCCGCCCTCTCGATCTTTCCCTACGCTCCGTGGAACGCGGGACCAGCGCCGCCGCCGTTCTGACCAGCTCGGGGACGATGTCTCTGAATTGCGCTCTGGCCGGCATTCCCGGGGCCGTCGTGTACCGTGCCCATCCGGTAACGGTCTGGATCGGGCGTCGCCTCGTCAAAGTGGCGCATCTCGGCATTGCCAATCTCGTTCTTGAGCGGGAACTGTATCCGGAGTACCTGCAGGCGGCGGCAAGGCCGGAGGCGCTGGCCAGGGAACTCCAGCGCTGCCTGCACGAGGAAGAGCGGCACCGGGATTTCGCGGCGGGAGCCAAAGAACTGCGGTCGGTCCTCTGCGCGGAGAGTTCCGCCCCTGTTGCGGAGCGCCTACGGGATCTTGCCGCCAGAGGATAGCGCAACCGGGGCCGCACTATCCCCTGAGCTGCTGCCAGACCCGACCGGCGCGCTCCCGCAGGCCGTGGCGGCAATCCTCCACCTCGCCATGGCGGCTGGCGAGGTTCTCGTTGGCGATCCCGGCAAGGTCTTCAAGGTTGTACAGGTAACAGTTGCCCATCCGGTTGATACCGGCATCGACATCCCTTGGTACGGCGAGATCGATGAGAAAAAACGGTCGCTGGCGCCGTTTGGCTAGGGCGGGGCGAAGGGTGGCGGCGCTGAGAATCGGTCCGGGGGCGGAAGTGGCGAAAATGGCAATGTCGATATAGGGAAGTGTCTCCGCCCAAGTCGCATAAGGAATGACGAGCCCGTCGATTTCGCGGGAAAGGCTATGGGCCCGTTCAGGTGTCCGGCTGGCGATGGAAATGCAGGCGACTCCGCGACTGCGAAAAGCGCGGGCCACTTCGCGGCCCACCTCGCCGGAGCCGACGACAAGGGTCCGGCTCACTTTCAAGCGCCCGAAAATGCGCGTGGCCAGTTCCACGGCCACATTTCCAAGGCTGACCTGGCCGGAGGTAATGCCGGTTTCACTACGAGACCATTTTGCGGCCTGGAAAGCCTTCTGAAAAATCCGGTGAAAGATGCTTCCGACATTGCCGACCTCGACCGACTCCCGGTAGGCATCTTTCATCTGCCCGAGGATCTGGGTTTCCCCCACCATTTGGGAATCCAGTCCGGAAGCGACTGCGAAAGCGTGCCGAACGGCTTCCTCCCCTTCATATCCGTAAGCGTGCTCAAGAAAGGCCCCGGCGGGAAAGCTGTTCTGCTCCTCGAGAAATCCGGCAAGGAGCTGCCGCCAGTTCTCCGCCCGTGTTACGGCATAGATTTCTATCCGATTACAGGTGTTGAGAACAACCGCCTCGGCAACGTTCTCTTCCGCGTGGAGGCGTTCCTGGAGATGGGTCACCGCCTCCCCCTCAAGCGCCATTTTCTCCCGAAGCGCAAGGGCGGTGCGGTGATGGTTGCAACCGAGGACAACGAGGCGCGCGGTATCAGGCAACATCGCGGAGCAGGGTCGGTCCGGACGCGGGGGGGCTTTCCGCCGACAAGGCGGGGTGGTCCCGGTTGGCCTCGACGGGCCAAAGCGTCAAGAGGGCGGCCATGAACAGGAAAATGCTGAGCATAGCCAGCCGCGTTCCATACAAAATGTTCCGAAGACGAAGGAAAAGCGTGAGGAGATAGGCAATCCAGAGGGTGACGGTGGTGAGAAGTTTCCATGTCCCGACTTGCTCGGGGTGAGCAACCCAGTAAACCGCCCCGATAGCCACGGCCGAGGTAAAGACGAGGCACGCCGTGAGGAGCAGCCGAAAAAGGAGCGTATCCATCTCCATGATGGGGGGAAGAAACCGGAAGATTCCGTTAAAGCGCTTTACCTTAAGACTGTGGTTCTGAAGAAGGTACAGCGCGGAGAGCGCGCTTAGGAGACCGAAAATTCCGTAGCTGAAAACGGCGATCGCTGCGTGGGCCTCAATCCATGGATTGCCGCCGAGAAGCGATTGGACGGGCGTCTCGTCAATTCCCGGGAGGAGAAAGGCAAGCGCGCTCAGCAGGGCGGCCAGGGTAGCACTGCTGGTGCCGAACAGGGAAAGGCGGAAAACCTGACCCGTGATCAGGTACACGAGGACGACCGACCAACTGACGAACTGGAATATCTCGAAGAGGTTGCGGACCGGACAACCCCCCGCTTCCATGCCGCGGAAGTAGAGGCCGCTGCTTTGCAAAATCCAGCCTCCGAGAATAAGAAGAAAATTGAGGGAGTGTACCGGCGGACGCCGATGAAGAACGCGAATCAGGGTTATGCCGAGGGCGCTCAGGTAGGCGAGGGTGCCGAGAAAAAGCAGAAGTGGGTGCGTGGCGGCCATCAGGGAAGGGGAGTCGCAGCTCCCCGGCGGGACCATTCATGAACGCGGTCCCTGAGAAAATCAATCCACCGTGAATCTTCATTTAAGCAGGGGATCAGGCCAAAATCCTCGCCCCCGGCTTCTTCGAAAATCTCTTTCCCCTCGCCGGCGATTTCCTCAAGGGTTTCCAGGCAGTCGGTGACAAAGGCCGGACAGACCACCCGGACCTTGCGGATGCCGGAGCGTCCCCATTCATCGAGTGTGCGGTCCGTGTAGGGCGTCAACCAGGGGTCGCGCCCGAGTCGGCTCTGGAAGGAGACAAAAGTGCGCTCGCGCTCGATACCGAGCCTTTCCATCACGCCCTGCACGGTGGTGAAACACTGGTGCCGGTAGCAGGTGGCGTGGGCGGGATTGGGCTTGTGACAGCAGTCGGAACGGCAGAGGCAATGGGCATGACTTGGGTCTGAAACACGCAGGTGGCGCTCCGGGATACCGTGGAAACTGAAGAGAAGCTTATCGGTATCCGCGGGCAGGTTTTCGCGAATAGAGGCCGCCAGGATATCGAGGTACTCGGGATGCTGGTAAAACGGCTGCTGAAAAGTGAGGTCGATGTCCGGGCAGATCGCGCGGGCATCCTCTTCCACCTTCACTACGACCGTTTCGTAACTCGACATGGCGTACTGCGGATAGAGGGGAACGCAGAACAGCTCAGTGTGCCCGGCCTCCCGGATTTGTTGAAGAGTCGAGGAAATGGACGGTTCCCCGTAGCGCATGGCCACATAGACCGGTTCCTCGATCCGCTCCCGCAGCAGTGCCGCCTGATGCTCGCTGGTGACGATCAGCGGAGAACCCTCCTCCGTCCATACCTCCCGGTAGGCTTCGGCGGATTTGCGCGGTCGGGTATTCAGGATGATGGCCGGAACAATCACTTTCCGGACAAAAGCTTTGTCGATGACGCGGGCATCGGTGAGGAATTCGCGGAGGTAGGCCTTGACGTCCTCCGGCTTCGTGGAGGAGGGCGAACCAAGGTTCACAAGCAGAACAGCTTTGGACATGGCGGAAAAGGTTGGCGGTGGGTCGGCGGCGTCAACTTGCGGGGATGAAAAGCGCGCATTTCAGGCGGGCGATGTAATGGCGGAGGCCAGCTCGCGTCCACTCACGGCGGCCGCCTCGATCCGCGGGCCGTTAAATCCGTCCCCGGCCATTCCCAGTTGGAGATCCTCGTCAATGAAGTACGGTTTCCGGAAGGGTTGCTTTTCCTTGTACACGCGAACCGGGTCACTCATGCCCCAACGGTGGGAAATCGCCTCGGTGACGTCGCTTTTAAGAAAGGGTTTGGCGGCGGCGCACATCAGGGAGATGCGTTCCTCCTCCGGCTTGTCCCAGTGCGCCTCTGCGAATTTAGGCGAGCTGTGGATGGTCACGCTTCCGGGAACGGGAGAGACGCCCTTGGTCGCGTTGTCGCCGATCCAGCGAAGGGTGTCGTGGTTCAGATCCATGGCTCCGGGATTGGCGATGCCGGCGGAACCTTTGAGCACGGCCATGACGGTCAGGCAGCGCAGGTAACGAATGCGTTTCAACTCCACCTCTTCGTCGTAATCGAGCTCGATGCCGGAGGCTTCGAGAAGGCCGAGGCATTGGGGCACCGGCGGAGTGAGGATAAGCCAGTCCGCTTCATAGCTTATTTCCTCATCGGAACCATGCGGCTGAGTGGTCACCTTCCAGCGGTCCGAGACCCGGTTCATGCGGAGAACTTTTTCGGAGAGGCGGACATTCAGCGAACGGCCCATTTCCCGCGCGACGGAGGTCATTCCCTCCACCCCTACATAGCGCATGTTGCGCAACGGCCCAAGGTACCACGGCTGCACCAGTCCCCGGTCCAGCCATGCCTCGACTTTCTGCCGGAAGCTCAACTCACGCGTGGTCATAAACTGTGCCCCGGCGTCAAAAATGGCCTCGCCGATGCGCTTGACCGCCATGCGGCCTCCTAACCCACGGCTCTTTTCAAGCAAAGTAACGTCGAAGTCGTACATGCGCAGTCGCTCCGCTGCCATGAGGCCGGCAATGCCGGTGCCGACGATAATGCAGGAATCTCTCTTGCTCATAAACTTGTGGAAGGTCCCCAGTCTGTTGTTCGGCTTTTTTCGTCCATTCCTGAAAATAACCTTAATCAGAAGCGACGGGCTGGCCAGTTAATAACGTTACAGCGGCGCGACGACCGCTTGCGAGGGCACCGTTAAGGGAAGGCAGCCCCCGGTGGTCCCCCGCAAACAAAAGGCCCCGTTGCTGTTCTTCGGGCAGATAAGGCGGCTCCAGCGGCAAGCGAAAAGGGAGAGCCTGCGGAATGTCGTAACGGTGCAGAAAACGCCATTCTTCAGACGCATCCCCGAAAAGCCGGCGCAGGGGATCGCGAATATCTTCCGGTTCGGCCGGCTGGCGCAGATTGACGCAGGCGAGGTGGCGTTTCGGCGGGGCGTAGTTGCCCCGTACGGCGGAGGGGAAGGCGACATTGTTAATGGGGGCGAAGTCGGGGTCCGCCGGGCAAAGGTGGAGCCAGCGGCCTCCCGGAGGTAAATCGGGAAGGTCGAAATACAATGCGGTTGTCCATTGAAACGAAGGTTCCGGGATTTCCGGGTACAAACGAGCGGCATTCGCTCCATCCACGGCGACGACCACGGCGGCCGCCGTGAGCCTCCTGCCCTCGGCGAGGTCGATCACCCCCGGTTCGACCCGTTCCACCGGCGTGCCAAAATGAAGCCGGTTCAAAGGCAGTTTATTGGCAAGCTGCCGCGGGATCGCTTCCATGCCCTCGCGGGGGAGACAGGCAGTCCCTTCACTGAAATACTTGAAGGTCAATTCCGTCATGCGACTGGATACCCGCAGTTCAGGATCGAGCAGGATGCCCCGGAAGAAGGGCTCAAGAAAGGCATGGCGCAGTTGCGCGGAGAATCCCTTTTCCCGGAAGTAGTCCGCGGTGGTCTGCTCTTTTTCTGCGAAAATGGCTTCGCTGTTCTTTCCACGGGCAGCGGATTTCCAGCGGGCGAGGCGGAACAGGTCGAGGGTTGTCGCGGCGGGATTGAAGAGGGAGGGCAGGGCCGCCATCGGCTCACGAAGAGGGTCGGCAAAAGTCCGCCACTTATCATGTGTGAAAACGCGGGCTCCGGAGGGAAAGGAGCCAAGATCCAGCTCCGCATAATCGAGGAAATGGCGGGCCTCAGGGTAGGCGGAAAGAAGGACCTGGAAGCCTCGGTCAAGCAGAAAGCCGTCCTGAGAATCCGTCCGCACGCGGCCCCCGACACGGTCTGCCGCCTCGAAAAGGTGCCAGTCAATCCCCGCTTCTTCAAGAAGACGCGCACAGGCAAGTCCGGCCACGCCGGCGCCAACGATAAGGACTTGGCAATGCATCAGGAAAAATGAGACCGGATCGATTGAACAAAATCACGGACATTTGCGCGGACCTTGGTCCCCGCGACGTCTTCGAGCCCGGTATGGCTGTCGGCTCCGGCAGGCCGCACCGTACGCAGGGCGAGGAGAATATTATCCGGATTGAGCCCCCCTGCAAGGAGGAGGGGCCGATGGAGAGACTCCCGCAGGAAACGGCTGATGGTCCAGTCGTGGCATTTGCCCGTCGCTCCCTCTGCGCCGCTCGAGGCTTCGAAAGTATCGGTAATAAAAGCATCGACATGGGGCTCCCACTGCCGGGCCCGTTGTCGCAGCTCCGACGGGGCTTCCCGCCCGACGACAAGGCTCTTTATCAGGCGCAGTCGCGGCCGGGCCTGGCGCAGGATCGCAACTTCCGCCGGCGGAACTTCGCCGTGGAGTTGAATCCATCCGATCGCAAGGTCGTCGGCCGCGCGAACCAGTTCCGCCGCTTCCGTGTGGTAGGTGATCAGGCAGCAGCGGCCAGGAAAACGCCGGCTCAGGTCCGCTGCTTCCTCCTCTTTCAGGTCCGGTTCGTGTACGGGAAGATGAAGAGGGAGGCCGAGCAGATCGACGTCTTCCTCGACGAGCATGCGGGCTTCTTCCTCGTTCCGGACACCGGCGACCTGGATCAGGCCGCGAGGGAAGCAAGAGTGGAAATCCAGATCCATACGCCAAGAAAAAGGAGCAGATAAGAGATTCCGAAGTCCAGCCAGTGTTGCAGCTTCGGCCATGCCGTCCGAAAGGAGGGACGGTCGGCCGCCACGGCGACTGTGGAAAACGCCAGTAGTTGTAGTCCGAGCATCGTGCCGCCGGCGGC
>CAYFRH010000060.1:0-15411 GCA_964345345.1 uncultured Puniceicoccaceae bacterium
GTCGTGCGAATCACCTTCGACCCCGGCAAAATCAGCCTCCGGGAACTGCTCGACTTTTTCTGGGAGGCCCATGACCCCACGACCCTGAACCGCCAGGGAGCGGACGTCGGCCCTCAATACCGCTCCATAATTCTGTACGACTCCGAGGAGCAAAAAGCTGCTGCGGAGGCCTCCCTCGAAAAAACGGGCAAAAACTTTACTGACCCAATCGTGACGGAAATCGTGCCTCTTGAAACGTTTTACCCGGCGGAGGGCTACCACCAGGATTTCTTCGAGAAGAATCCCAACGCTGCATACTGCCAGTACGTCATCGCTCCGAAGCTAAAGAAGCTTGAACAGTAAAAGGGGGCCTTGCAGTGTTTTATCCAAGATGAAACGCCTTCTCGTTGTTCTCCTTTCCTGTCTCGCCCTCGCAGGGTGCGTAACCACAGAAAAACCGCCTCCTCCGCCGACTGCGGACCGTGTCGACCTGGACCGCTTCATGGGCGATTGGTACGTAATCGCCACGACCCCGGGACTTGTCGACGGAAAGGCGTACAACTCCAGGCAAACTTTCGCTCGGGCGCAGCGAGGTTTCACGGTCACCTACACCTTCAACAAAGGCGAACCGACCGGGGAACAGAAAACCTACACCTCCTCCATCATGGTCGACAACCCGGGCATTAACTCAATGTGGACGGTCCAACAAACCTGGCCATTCAAAGCGGACCACCGGGTTCTGCACCTTGAACCGGACTATTCCGTCGCCGTCATCGGAAGCCCCGACCGCAAAGACGTGCGGATCCTCTCCCGGCAACCGCGTATCAGAGCCCCGCTTTATTCCGACCTTGTTGTGAAGCTCCAGAACCTCGGCTACGATATTTCGGCCATTCGCCGCATTCCGCACAACTGAGATCCTCCGCGCAGGCTTCTTTATGTCGACTTCCTCCGGCCCTTCATGGCTGCACGAGCGTGCCGCCGGCATTCTTCTGCATCCGACGTCCCTGCATGGCGGTCAAGGCATCGGTGTCCTCGGGGCCGAAGCACGCCAGTTCCTCTCCTTTCTCCGCGAAGCCGGCATTTACTACTGGCAGATGCTTCCGCTCGGTCCGACCGGGTTTGGGGATTCTCCGTATTCCACGTTTTCGGCCTTTGCCGGCAACCCCTACCTCATTGATGAATGCCCGCTTCTGGAAAACGGGCTTCTGCAGGAGGCGGAATGCCAGCACCTGCGGGAATTGCCACAACACCGTGTCGATTTCGGCAAGCTCTACCACCTGAAATGGCCCCTCCTGCGTCTCGCCCATAAGCGCTTTCACGAACAAAAACGAAGCTATCTTCCCAACTACGGCCTCTTTTCCGAATTCCGCCAGCAGGAGGCCCAATGGCTGGAACCCTTTTGCGCCTTCATGGCCCTGAAGGAACGCTTCGGGGGAGAATTCTGGGGAAACTGGCCCATGGAGTGCAGGACCCTCGCCGACGCCAAAGCTTCCTCTTTCTGGGAAGAGACCCGGGCTGCGCAGGAGGCCCATGCGTTTTTCCAGTATGTTTTCTTTGGTCAATGGAGCCAATTGAAAGAAGCAGCCCATGCGGAGGGCATCGCCATCATCGGCGACGCGCCCATCTTCGTCGCCCTCGACAGCGCCGATGTCTGGGCCTCCCCGCAGTGGTTTGAAATGAGCAACCCGGGCGCGCCCGACGTGGTGGCCGGCGTCCCCCCCGATGACTTTTCCGCCACCGGCCAGTTGTGGGGAAATCCGCTCTACGATTGGAATGCCCTGAAAGAAGATGGCTATCGCTGGTGGATTGAGCGGCTGCGGTCCAACTTCCGCCTCTTCGACGTGGTCCGCCTCGACCATTTTCGGGGCTTTTACGATTACTGGCGCATTCCCGCCGAAGCCACTGACGCCCGCGAAGGGGAATGGGCGGATGGGCCGCGCCAAGACTTCTTCAACGCCCTCTTCCGCGAACTTCCCGAGGCGCAGCTTATCGCCGAGGACCTTGGTATGATCGACCAGCGCGTCCGCCGATTCCGTGATGAGCTTGGGCTGCCCGGCATGGAAATCCTCCAATTTGCCTTCGGCGGCTCACCGGACAACCTGTACCTGCCTCACCATCACAACAAGAATGCGGTTGTGTACCCAGGAACCCACGACAACGACACCTCACGAGGCTGGTACGAATCCGCCCCACCGGAAAGTAAGGACCAGTTCCGCCGTTATTTTCGCGTCGACGGTAGCGATCCCGCATGGGACCTCATCCGGGCAAGTTATGGTTCGGTAAGCCGCATGGCGGTGCTCCCCGCTCAGGATCTGCTCGGCCTCGGCTCGGAGGCGCGCATGAACCGGCCCGGGGAAGCCCAGGGCAACTGGCATTGGCGCCTGACCAACGACCAGTTCAGCCGGATCGCCGCCTGTGCCTCCTACCTTCGGGAACTCGGGTTTCTTTTCGACCGGGGTTAAAGCCGCCGTTTCCCCTCGGGCAGAAAGATTCTCTGTCTTCGCCGGGAAGAACAGCGCACTTTTTCCCTACCCTGGACCTCTGATCTGCCGGTTTACACAAACCCAATTCCAAGGCGAACCAACCTCCGCAAAAGGTGAATGGTCTGTGACCTTCGAATCCGAATAAAAAGGTATGTGAATGCAAAGATGCTGAAATCGAGCAGCGGGCAGGCTCCGCTTGCCTGTACGGTCGTTTTCATTTAAACGTTACACCGAAATGAAAAAATTCCCCTTTCTCCTCTTCGTCTTTCCGATCACCCTGGGTTTTTCCGCCTCCGGTGGCCCCGCCTCCGACAAACCGCTCGACCCGTGGCAATGGGCGAACCGGATTCTCCTCGTTGACGGTCGCGAGGACGACCTCGACGACCTGCTCCTCCTCATGGAAGTAAATAAACACGAAATCGAGGAACGTCACTTGCTCTGGTTCATCCTGACCGACGACGAAGTCCGCACCAACACCGACGACCTCCTCCCGAAAGGCTTCGCCCGCGACATCCGCCGACAGCACTTTACCGCAACGGAGACCAGGGCCGTCCTTGTTGGCAAAGATGGAGGCGTGAAAATGCGCGAGGCCGACCTCGACCTCGCCGAGGTTTTCGCCCGCATCGACAGCATGCCCATGCGCCAAGCAGAGATGAAATAGCAAAGGGGTCAGCCCTTGGATTTTGACATATACCAAAATCCAAGGGCTGACCCCTTCGCCGAGTCCTTGTTGATTTTTTATTGCCAGGGTTCCTCGCGCCAGCGCAGGGGCGGACGTTCTTCGCCCACCTCGAACAGCAGGGTCGCCTCGGAGGACTTCCCGCTCCGGTCGGTGTTGTGGACCCGCACTTTGTGCGTCCCCTTCGGTAGATCAACCGGGAGTCGGGCTCGCCAGAGGTGCATATTGCGATCGGCGACGCGCCCCATCGGCTGAGGATCGGCGGGGCCCATACGAGAACCGCGGAAGGCCTCATAGCCTTGGTTGCGTTCATTTCCGGAGGTACTGCGGAAGGCCACCCGGGCGACCGCCAGTTGCCGTTGGGCGGCGAAAGGATCGGCCCATTCGGCACCGATTTTCACGGATTCTCCATTGCCGCTCTGCGTTCGCTCCATGCGTACAAGCGGACCTCCATTGATGGAATACCGGACCGCATTCTCGCTGGAACCGGCCCAGACATTAGCGGTGAGCCAGACCCCTTCGGATAGGTCCGCCCGGGTAAGGAATCGATTATCGCCCAAGTCATTGATAGAAAGGGGCGGGGGATTCTGCATCCGTTCTTCGCGGGACGCGGACTCGCTCCAATCCATCAAAGTGGTGAACCAATGGCGGAAACGGGGCGTATTGAGGCCGATCCACTGGGTAGTGTCCTCGGCCACACCGTCGCCGAGATAATCCTCCCGGTACCATGAACCTTCGAAATCCATCAGCAGAACGCCCCTTGGTGCTCCCAGTCGCTGGAAGCTCATGGGAATTCCGCGGTGATCAAGATCCCCCAAGTACCATGACCCGGAGGCCGCTCCCGCGACAATATGGCGAAAGGCGATTTCCTCGATTCCTACGGCACGCTGCCAACCATCGAACATTTGCCCGGGGGCATGATTTTCCGTGGTGTGCGTGTGTCCGGAAAGGGAAACCGCTTTGCGGCCGTCTATAAGGCGGTAAATCTCCGGTAGGTTGTCGGTCTGATGCTTGGTTGAATCCGGGTCGGCGAAGCTGACGAACGGAATGTGGTGCGCGAGGACGACCATCCGATCCTTTGGCGTGTGTTTCAGGAGGTTTTCCAGCCAAAGCATCTGCTCCTCCGGCACGCGGCCATTATAGGTCGGTCGCTCACCTTCGGCACAGAATTCCCGGCCGGGCCTCTTCATATCTTCTTCGCCACAGGGATAGACAACATTGTCGAGGACGACAAAAAGGGCATTCCCTTCCTCGAAGGCATAATAATTCGGTCCGATCATCTGACGCCAACTGTCGGAGGAATGGGCGTCATCGCTGGCATCAAAGTCGAGATCGTGATTTCCATGCACTAGCCACTGCGGCTTACCGACGGCCGAGCCGACCTCCGTGATGCGGTCCAATAAACCGAGGTCATCTCCGACCACATCACCCACGTACAAGAGGAAATCGGGCTCTTGCCCGCTTTGTTCCAACAGGTTGGTGATGACACTGTCCCGGAAATGACCGATCTCCGCGTTCGCATACGTCTGGCTGTCCCCGACAACGGCAACCCGGAAGGTTAGGTCGTCGGATTTCCGGCGTAACGGAAAATTGACCGCCTTCGGTGCCGGACCGGTATCCTCGAGTCCACCGAACCGGAGAGGTTCCGGCGAACCGCCTTCTTTATGGACGTAGAAAAACTGGGGAAGCCTGCGTTCGTCGACCGGAACTTCCCAGCCGGCGGGCTGCACCACAGTCAGGTTCATATCAGGGCGCACGGGTAATTCATAATACCCGCCATCGTTCGTGAGCACCACTTCAAGACCATTGGAGACCTTGACGCCCGGGACACCGAGTTCTCCCGATTGTCGAGTTCCATCGCCATTTCGATCCGCAAAGACATGCCCGCGAATAACGTTGGATGGAGTTGCGGAGGTATCCCGCACAATTTCAGGTCCGGCGTGCCATGCTTCCGCATTGCCAAAGCCGGTTAAAGGAAGAAGAGCTGTAAAAGCCCATGATAGGAGTTTCGATTTCATGATTTTTGAATGGTTTTGGTGTGAAGAAAAAAAGATAAAAAAAAGCCGCCTGTCCGAACGGAACGGCCAGGCGGCTTAAGGTTAGGAACCCGTCATCACCCGGGAACCGTGATCAAAGGTTACTGGATAAAGACCCAGTCACCGGTGGAGGTGGAAAACACCCACGGATAGAAGACCGGACTCAGCCAGACAAAGTCCCCGGTCGGATAATCGTAGAACCAGTGGTTGCCCGCCTCATCTTTGACAAGGTGAGCCCACCACGAGTCGACAGTGTAGTTGTAAACCACAGGCCAGAGTTCGACGAACAGAAAACCAAGGGATTCACTTTCGGCAATGACACCGCCGGCGGTGGGAATCGTGCGCTCAATGTCGCCAATGATTTCCTGCGGAACCCATGGTCCGTTCCCGGCGTAGGGCGTGCCGTCGGGCTGCGTTCCGGGCGATAGAATATTAAAGGAACCTCCCGCTGCATCAAGGTGCAGAGTAGGCGTTCCATCTTCAATGACTACGGACATGCCCTGGCCGGTCAGCTCAGCCGGAATTTCCACGGAAGTGACGACAAATCCGAACTCGTTGACGAGGTCCACGAAAACTGACTCCCCGGCTGCCGCATGCAGACCTCCGTTGCTGTCATCGTTGGAAGCGTCATCCACGATCGCACCGGCGAAACTATCATCACCTTTGTTGTCGTTGCCAATTTCCCCGAAAGCCAACGCGGCCCCATCGTTCTGCAGAACAGTTCCGCCGGCAAAGGTATGACCAAGGCGGCGAATGGAAAATTCGCCGTCCACCCGCATCAGCAGGCTCCAGTCTTCAATCACGACGGGAAAGCCGGAACGGTTGACGACTTCAATGAACTGGTCGGCGATGCCTTCTTCAACCTCGCCGTTCAAATTCGGATCCGCACCGGTACCGGACAGGTCGATAAGAAACTCCGTGATTTCGAAATCAAAGTTGTTGCTTTCGTTGTCCTCGATCGTAATCCGATCAAAACTGCCGAGGACATCACTGCCTTGAGGGCCGGAGACGACCACGGTAATGTCAACAGCTCCATCAAGGAAGGTATCGTCAATCGGAGTGATTTCAAAAGTGGCCTCCGTGTTCCCGGCCGGAATCGTGATTGCACCTTCGCTCAAGGTTACCTGCTCCCCGCTTTCGGTGGCGGAAAGGAGTAACTCCTGGCCGCCCGCAGGAGCACCGGCGGAAAGGCTGATGGTTCCTTGGACGGGTCCATCCCCTTCCATGGCCGTTTCAGCGGCGAGTTGCACCGTTGCCTCGTTGCTCGGAGTGAAGTAGGGTTCGCCATTCGGACGCGTTCCCGGCGAAAAGAAGAGACTCTTGCCGCCTTCGGCTCCATCAATCAAGGAATGTAGTGTGAATTCACTACCCTCCTCATCGGAAGTCCGATGAATGGAAGCCGTCTCCCCGAAAGCCGGATCGGATTCCGGGAGGGCGAGGGTCGTTTCCAGAATCTGGGAACGAAAGGGAAGATCGATGATCTCCATTTCCCCGTTAAAAGGAGCAAATAATCCCGCGATCTCGGCACGGGTTGTATTGAAGGCAAACCCATTCGAGGTGCCGACCGTCAGGATGTCGGCTCCGCCGAAGACCCCCAGAGGTTCTCCCCCGCCGAAGGTAACATGCGCGCGTCCGGCTGGAATAACGGTTCCCTCCGGATACTGATGACGCGGCCCAAGATCGTCTTGCACAACCCAACCGCTGATGTCGACCGGCTCGTCCTCGAAGTTCACCAGCTCGACCAAAAGGTCGCCGGGATAGGTTCGCGCACCGTCGCCGTTTGCATCACCGATGAGATCGCTCTGGATTGTCCCGGGAAACACATTCAGGACTTCCATAATCAAAACCTTCGGTTTTGGCGTAGTGTTTTCCACTTTGAAACGGAGAGATTCCCGGGAGACCCCGTTACCACTGAAACGTGCCTCCACGACTTTTTTGCCGGTAAAGCGACCGTCAGCAATGTGGTCAAGGTTCACAGTGAGGGAAGTGTCCCCTGCCGGAATCACCACTTCTTCCGGCATCGGGAGAGTTTGACCGAGCCAGTCATCGGGGGTCACTTGGAGATTAAGTCCGCCTGCGGGCGCGGCTTCGCTTGCCGTGAAGGTGACCTCCACCTGCTCGCTATCAGCCGGCTCGACAAGCTCCGTCGTGGGGAGGCTGGCGCTTACGCGCACAACGTCGTCCTCGCCGACCAGCTGGATGTTGTCGATATAGTAGTCCTCATCCCGCCAGTTGGAATTGGCGATAATACGGATATCGACAGTTTCACCGAAGCCCCAGAGATCCCATGACCAATCCTGGAACTGACTGGTCAATCGAGGATCGTCCTCCGTTGTAAGGCGCAGGGGCCCGCTGAAATAACGCGCCGGGACGTTCGTGGAAACGGACCGAAAGCCGCCGATGGTGATCCACTCGCCGTCGCCGAAAGTCGGACTGTCCGGGTCGACGTCATCGAAGCGGATCTGAATACGGAAGTGGTTATCCGGTTCGAAAGTCCCCTGCCCTTGGGCAACCGCCATTTCAAGACGGAGGTTACCAAGTCCGGAGACATCCACGTCGTCAAAGACCAGGACCCCGTCCCGGGCTCCGAGTCCCGGAAACGTATCGCTGGGCAGATCCTCGTTAATATTGTCAATGTCACTGGCTCCCCAAAACCAGTTTCCATCAATGGTACCGCCGCTGGCGTCGGTACCGGCAGAAAACTCCGCACGGCGTGCGAAGAAGTCGGTTTCCCCATTATCTCCACCACCAATGGCGAAATAACGGGATCCGAGACCGTCTGTCTCGAAGCTTTCGGACAGGGCAGTGACCTCCGCTCCCTGCAGACCGGCCGCAGCCAGACCGAAGAGACCACAGAGGGCGAGTCCGCCCATTCGTTGGTTTTGTCTTAATTTCATAGTGTTCAGGTATGTTTTCGATTCTTGTTAGGAAACTTTCATTTTCAGAGGGCGATTTTTACCCCCACGGTATAAATTGCTTCGGTGTAGCGAAGGGAGTGAGGACGCTCTGTTGTCCCAAGGTACTCCAGTTGCGGTTCATTGGTGAAGTTCACCGCCTCAAAGAAGATCTGCAGCCAGTCGGTGGCATTGTAGCGCAAGGTGAAGTCCCACCGGTCCGTCTCGTCCACGTAGCGATCGAGGGCAGCGGGCGTATCCTCAAAGCGGAGAAGCGCGCCGACGTCATCCCCGGTGAAAACGCCGTCAAGGTATTTACCGCGCAAGTTGTAACTGATGCGGGCGAAAATACCCCAGCGCTCAAAGAGGAGTGAAAGATTGGACGTTTTGTCCGGCTGCTTGAAAAGGGGGACCGTAGGATCGACTTCCACCACTTCCCCCGTGCGCGAAACCGGCCGGATCCGCTCTTCGGCAAGCAATTCCACCTCGGACTCGAAAGCGGCGTAGTTTCCCTCAAAAGTGAATCCGCGCAGAAGGTCGGGAAGCAGATCGTCAAGGCGACGCGAGAAAGAAAACTCGAACCCGTACAATTCCGCATCCCCCGCGTTGGTCGTTCGCGTCAGGGTCCAGGGAGAGGAATTGACCAGCTCAGGATCATCCGGACCCGACTTCTGCGCATTCCGACTATCGTAACGGAAGGCGAATTCCCTCGTTTCCTCGTCCGGTCCAACGTCAATGCGGCGCTCGTCGTAAATAGGGCCGTCAAGGTCTTTGTAGAACACGGCTAAAGAGACGCTGCCAATCGGTTCGAAGTATTTCTCAAGGGAGAGATCGTAGTTAATGGACTCCATCGGTTCGATCTCTTCGAAATTGGCGCGCCGCAATCTTGTCCCGAAATTGGACCCTCGCAGGCTCGGAATTTCACGGGCGTCGATATCATCAAAAGTAGGGCGGGCAATCGTTTGGGAAACGGAACCGCGGAGGACCATGTCGTCCCCGATATCGCGGCGGATATGTACGGCCGGCATAAAGTTGTCGTACTTACGCTCACTGGTGACGGTTTCGGAAAAGACCTCCTCATCAAAAAACCGCCAAAAGGAAGGCCGGATAAAATTCCCGCTTTCGGGATCCCGCGTCTCCACGGCAAGATTCGTGAAGCTGTTCTCGGTTTCCTCCCAGCGGAAACCGAAGATCAGATTCCACTTATTCCATCGCACCGACTGCTGCCAGTAGACACCAAGGATATCCTCGCTTGACTCATAGTTGCCGATCAGACGGTCAAAAAACTGGTCGGCGAGAATGCTCGGCTCCACCTCTTCCGCCACGGTCACACCGAAGGCGGCAGGATCGGCAGCGAACGACCGCAAGCCTGATATGCTGAGAGTTGGCCCAAACTGAAAAAACTCCCCGAAATTGTCAGTGAAGGAATCCGAGACACCGCCAAAAAAGGGTTCATCCGAGAGACGGATACGGTTATTACGGTACCTTTCATCGTCAAAGGCTCCTGTTTTGATCTGTGTCGCGGAGAAATCCCGACGGAATACTTTTTCCCGGGCGTCGTAGGACAGACCTACCATCGTCTTCCACGTCAACCCGGCAAGTTGAAACTCTTTCTCAAGGTCTAAAGTGAATCCGGATCGCTCGTCCTCAGACAGGAGCGTGGAGGTATTAAACAGATTGTTGGCCCCCGAGCTCGCGCTGGACGGCTCGCTAATGTCGTATTGGTCGGGATCCAAGGACACTTCAAAAAATTCAGCCGGGTCGATTCGGGGTAGGCCGTCCCCGGTAATCGTATTCAAAATGCCCCCGGGTCCATCGAATCCGAATCGCAGACGCTCCGTCGAGCGGTCCGCCTCCGTGGAATAGGTTTTCCATTCTATTAAAACATCCTCGAATAAGGTATGGTTTCCCCCAATCTGCCACGTCAGGAGCTCATCAGAGGTAATTTCATTATCAAAATTACGCGAGAATCCCCCGGTCCAGGAGCCGAAGGTAAACTGATTGGTTTCCTCATCGAAAGCCAGTTGCCCGAGGGCAATACTTTCGTCAAAGGTCAACCGGCGGGTTGTGCTGGTCGGCGGCGCACCCAAGCGTTCCCGGATTTCCTCACTATTCAGATCATAGCCCAGCTCGGTCGCGTTTTGTTCCGTCAGGAATTCATCACCGTCCCAACTGAAATCATTACCGGTGGAAGCACTACGGCTGAAAAACCGTTCCCCTTCATCATCGTCGAATTCATTTAGTGAAGCGGAAACATAAAACTCATGCCGCTCACTGAGACGGAGCTCGATCTTTGAAGAGACGGCAAAGCGTTCCCGGGTAATGGTAAAGTCGCGCCAACGATTGTCCACGATGGTATATCCGTGAAGCGGGTCGCCTCCAAAGGGGTAGGAGGCTTCCAGCTCGTATCCGAAGTTAAGCGTTTCCGAGCCCCGGTTGTCCTCCGATTGGCTTGCCGAGATCTGCAAGCCGATGGCCATATCTCCGAGCCATTCCCAATCCTCCGCATCAATGGTGTCCCCGAAGGTTACCGATCCGCGATAACTCTCCTCCTCAGCGATGCGAAAATCGGTGTAGGCCACCTCCGCTGAGGCAAACCGCCTGCCACGGTCAAGGGCACTGCGAGTGACAAGGTTCACCGTTCCGCCGATCGTGTTCCCTTTCTGGCTGGGAAGCCACGTCTTGGATACTTCGATACGCTCCAGCTGATCGACGGTGATGATGTTCAGGTTGACGCTTCGACCATCCGGCTGCGGGGTTGCCACTTCCACCCCGTCCAGCTGAATGTTACTTAAATCCGGACTGGCTCCACGGATTAGAACAAACGCTCCTTCGCCCTGATCATCTTCCACGGTAACTCCGGCCACCCGCTGCAAGGCCTCGGCCGGGTTGCGGTCGACAAATTGGCCGAAAATATCGGAGGCCACCACGTCTCGAAGATCGTCTGCCGAGCGTTCCAGGTTCTCGGCCTTCACCGTGGCACTGACCGCACCCACCACTTTGAATTCCTCCAATTCGTAAACTTTCGTATCGGTCGCCATCCGAATCACAACCTCGACGGAGGTATCTTCTTCGGGAATCGTTACCGACCGTTCCACCGGAGTATAGCCGGAAGCGTTGGTGACAAGGGTATAGCGTCCCGGTTCAAGTCCCCCCAGCCTGAACCGACCCGAGGATTCCGTGTAAACGCTGCGCCCGGCGCCTTCCACCTCGACTTCAACCCCTTGTAGGTAAAGGGAAGTCGCCGGGTCAAATACTCGTCCCGTAATGGAAGCCGCCTCCGATGCCGGAGCGGCAATGAGGAGACCCGCCGTTAGGAGAACGCGCTCTATCCTTCCAAAAACCCTCCTCGCCCACGTTTTCCGGACGAAAATCTCGGCTGCATCTTTTTGGTTTTGCACGCTGCGCAACTTACGGAAGGAATGCGACAATCGTGCAAAGGCTTTGTGAGATCCGTGTGATAAACATGGGGAATTTCCATTACGGAAATATGGCAATTGTGTTTAAATCTCTCTCATATAGATGTTTACATTCTATTTTACGTATTTGTTTATTGAATAGGTTTGCTTCCCGACCTTGACCGAACCGCTTCCGCTCTTCATTTCCTGCTTCTGTTCAACAAGTTCCCGACGATGAAAACCAAATCCCTTTGCCTTGCCTTTTTATTCCTCGCGCTGTCTTCCGCAGCCTATCCGGCCATTCGGGTCGACGGATCCGCAGAGGACTGGACAGGTAACGAGGGCACCGTTCTCGAGGACGTGCGTGGCGATGCCCACCCCTCGGGCAACGATCTGGTCTCGGTTACGGTGACCAACGACGCGACCACTCTTTACCTTCTCCTCCGTTATGCCATCCCACATCCGGCCACCGCTCCGGACCTTTCCGTCTATTTCGATTCGGATGGAGACCCGGATACCGGATTCCGATACCTTGGGGCCGGGATGGATGCGACATGGGATTTTGGGGAGGAGAATGGCTCATGGAGCTTTGACAGCGGGCGTCCATTCGGGCGCGGGGAATTTCTTCTCCGCAGCGCCTACGACTCCGATGAGGGCCTTGTCGAAATGGCTTTCCCCCTGGCCATGATCCGCTCCGCCGTCGGCGGAAACCAACTGGCTTTTGCGATCGTGGATAACGGCGGCCGGGACCGCCTTCCGGATCTCGGAACAAGCGCGGGGCTGCACCTTCTGGAGGATCCCCTCCGCCCCCACGCCCCGGCCGGAACCCTCCGGCGCCGCCATCCGGAGGATTTGCGCATTCTCTCCTGGAATGTGCTCCGCGACGGCCCGTTCAAAACCGGCCTTGAGGAGAATTTCGGCCGCGTCCTCTCCGCTCTGCGCCCCGATATCATTTGCTTCCAGGAACTCTACGAAGCCAGCACTCTCGAGACCCTTCGCTTTGTCGACAAGTGGGTCCCTCTGCCAGAAGCGGACGAGTTCTGGCGCGCCCGGAAACAATTCGACTGCATCACCGTTTCCCGCTACCCCATCGAGTCGACTTGGGCAGTCGATAACAACCTTATCACGGAAATCGACACTTCCGCCGTCCTCGGCCGGAGATCGTGGATTCTCAATGCTCATACGCCTTGTTGCGACAATGCGGACGGGCGCCTGCGCGAAACCGACAATTTCATGGCCGCTCTGCGGAAACGAAAGGAACAGGCGCTTGCCGATGGGGAGCTGCCTTTCGCCATCTTCCTTGTCGGCGACATGAATACCGGCGGTTCCCGCCGCGAAATGCTCACCATGAGCGAAGGGGAAATCGACGCTTCCTTCATCAAAGGACCTTCCTTCGCACCGGACTGGGACGGCTCCGGGCTTGCCGACCTCGCTCCTCTGGAAACCCACCGCCGCCGTATCGGGACGTGGCGTAGCCTGAACAACCGGACCAATACGAGCCGTCTCGATTATATCTTTTACAGCGACAGCCTTGTCTTTCCGGCTCGTAGTTATGTTCTCAATACAAGGAATGTTCCCACGAGCTTTCTCGACGCCGCGGGTCTCGGGTTTGCCGATACGGATGCCGCGGACCATCTGCCCCTCATCGGGGATTTCCGCTCCACTCAGCCCGGGGCGCCGTGGGGAGATTCGCAAATCGACGCTTCTGCATGGATGACGGATTCATGGATCGGTTCCCTGCGTTTCCTCGATTTTCCTTTCCTTTATTCCCCGCTTTGGGGTTGGATGTACCAAGCCGGGACTGCTTCGGCAACGGGAGCATGGTTTTATCAATATGACGACGGCTGGATTTGGTTGGACCGTCTCGTGTATCCGTGGTACTACGACTCCAAGATGCAAAAATGGAAAGTATTCCCGGAGGACTAAAAATCTATTATGGAGTTGATACAACTGAGGTCGTTTAAAGCCGTTGCCCACTGCGGAAGTTTTTCCCGTGCGGCGGATTTTCTTGGCCTCTCCCAGCCCGCCGTCAGCCGCCACCTCGCCGAATTAGAGGAAGAACTGGGCGTCCGGTTGTTCTCCCGCGACCGGCGGCAGATTGAAATCACGCAGAGCGGTTCCACCTTCCTAACGAGAACGGAGGCGATCCTGCACAGCCTTGAGGAAGCCCGCGCGGAAATCGCCTCTCTTGACAACGGCGAAAGCGGGCGCGTCCATGTCGGATTTCTTCCCTACACTTCGGGTCCGTTTCTTTTCCGTCTCCTCGAGGAATTCCGCAGGGAACATCCCGGGATCCACGTTCTCCTGCACGACATGAGCCCTCTCGACATACAGAAGGCCCTCGTTTCCGGAAAACTCGACGTCGGCCTGAATCGGGAAATTCCCAAAAGAGCGCAAGAGCCCATTGACTCTACAGTTCTTGCCTCCGACCACCTTGTGGCGGTCCTTCCCCGGGATCATCCCCTCGCGGACAGGGAAACCATCAACCTGTGGGATCTGCAGCAGGAAGATTTCGTATCCTGTAAACGGGAATTCGCGACACCTCTTTTCGACGCGACCATTCAGGCATGTGCGGAACAGGGCTTCGCGCCCCGTATCGTCTCCGAAGCCGTGACACCCCACGGTGCCGTTTTCGCAGTGGCCGGAGGTTCCGTTGTCGGCATTACCTTTTCGGCCATCCGCTTCTTCTTTTCCGAAGGTGTCGTCTTTATTCCCTTCCGGCAAACCACTCCAAGGCTGAACCTGACCCTTGAGACAAGGCGAGGAGCCATTTCCCCTTCCACCGATATTTTTTGTGAATTTATCAGGCAGAGAATCGAGACCGTGAGCGATATCCTCGAGAAGGTGTCCCCGAATTAAAAATTCTTGCTTAGGGGAAGCTTCCGTTTGTACTCGAGCTCAATGGCATTTCCCACGAAGCACTTATTCTATGAATCCGATTGGTATTGCCCGCTACATCGTCCTCGCCGGGGTCTTCGTCATCTCATTTTTCATGGGATTGCGGATGATCTTCGCGCGCGATAATCGCCGGGAGGAATGGCGTTCCAGTTTGAAGCGTCACATCTATTTCTCTCAGCCTGTATTCAAGCGGGTTTCCGTAGCCTCCGGATTACTCTTGTTCAGCCTGTCCCTCTTCGTCGCCTACCACATTATCCTCGAACTTGCCGAAAATAGCTGACGGTGTCCGTATCGCAGGAGAAATGGAAAGAGGGCCTGCCGGAAGAAATCGCCTTCTGGGACGATTGGCTCGCCGGAAGAAGCCCCTATCCGGAAGACCGGGCTCTGCGCTTGAGCAGTCGGCGGCATTTTCCTCATTGGGCGAGGTACCTGATTCCTACTCGAACGCGGAAAATCCGCGTTCTTGATGTAGGGGCCGGGCCGGTGACCGCCCTCGGCGATGTTTGGGAGGGCCGGGAAGTCAGTATTGTTCCCATTGACCCGCTGGCTCCGCAATATGAAGCGGTTCTGCAAAGGTACGGAATCATCCCGCCAACGCCGACCCGCTACGGACTCGGAGAGAAGCTCCTCGATCAGTTCAAGCGCAACAGTTTTGAATTTGCTTACGCTTGCAACTGCCTTGATCACGCCCTTGATCCCGTGGAGTGTTACCGTCAGATGCTGGCGGTGCTGCAGCCCGGATGTTCCCTCGTCACCTTTCACGAAAGCAACGAAGGAGAGCACCAGGGTTATGCCGGACTTCACCAATGGAATTTTTCGGTGGAAAACGGGCGCTTGGTCGTCTGGAACCGGGAAAACCGCTTTGATCTCGTTAACGAATGCTCAGCGGCGGCGGAATTCCTCATCGACGAAGACCGCCACTACATCAAATTCACACTGACAAAAAAGGCGAACCCGTAGCGACCCGGCACCGCCGAGGGGCACCGTGGTCATCTGTAGGGCCTCGCCTTGCGCGAGGGCCCCGGCGCCTCGGGGGCACGGTGG
>CAYFRH010000061.1:0-8478 GCA_964345345.1 uncultured Puniceicoccaceae bacterium
ATGAGTAAAGTGACATTCAAGCAAAGCGGAGTGACCGCGGAATGGTCGGAAGAATACGGAAGCATTCTCGAACTGGGGGAAGCGCAGGGGCTGGACCTCGATTTCGGTTGTCGAATGGGCAACTGCACGGCCTGCCAGCAGCCGATCATTTCCGGTGAATTGGAGTATCCACACGGGCATAGCGGCGAGCCCGAAGAAGGCAACCAGCTGCTCTGCTGCAGCCGGCCAACGACGGACCTTGTTATTGACGCCTGAGTGCTTCCACTCGGGTCGCGGATGAACAGGATCCTTCTGGACCAGCGGCAGGTGGAGTACCGGCTACCGGCCTCCGATCCACGTTTCGACCATGCGCGGGGGGTGTTGCGCCTTCGCGAAGCAGATTGTTTTGACGTCGGTCTTGTGAACGGCCCCGTCGGGAAGGCGATAGTGACTGCCGTGAATCGGCGTGAACTGCGCTTCTCGGTTGAATGGGGAATAGTGCCGCCGCCTCCACCGGACGTGCGCGTCCTGATTGGCTTAAGCCGTCCGGCGACAGTGAAGAGACTAATGTTTGCCGCGCCGACTTTGGGAGTGCGGGAATTGCGGTTTGCGGTCACGGAAAAAGTGGATCCGGCCTATGCGCGCTCAAGCCTGTGGATCGCGGAGGACTGGAGGAAGGTCGTCCGCGAAGGAGTGGAACAGGCTTTTGATACCTGGATGCCGGAAGTGACGCTTACCTCCACTCTGGAGGAGGCGCTGGCGAAGCTTTCAGGGGATGCGACGCGCGTTGCTCTCGACCTTTACGAGGCGGAAGGATCGCTGGCGGAAGCAATCGGCCCTCCCGCTGCTCCGGTCTGGCTGGCCCTTGGACCGGAACGGGGCTGGGGCCGGCGCGACCGGGAGCAGCTTCGGGCCGCGGGCTTTGCTCTGGTCCATCTTCCGACGCGCGTTCTGCGGCTTGAGACGGCTTTCGCGGCGGCGTTGGCGCTGGTTCATCATCGACGCGGTGAATCGTGGACGCCGCCGCCGCGTCCCTAAATGCGGGCTTGCGGTCTCCTCAGACGGGAGCCCTTTCGAGAAGGTGGACGGCGGGGTCGCCGCTTTTGCGACCGCCGAAGCGGCGGCGCAGTTGCCAACACGGGTGGGTAATTTCAAGGTCGGCGGGTGCTTCCAGAAGAAGGAGGGGAGACAAATCGGCAACCGGCAAGGCGGCCGCGAGGTCGAGCAAAGCGAAGCTGCGTTCCCGGACAAGAGCGTAGGGGGGGTCCATGAAAAGAAGAGGGAAAGTGGTCGCGGACCGGAAACGCAGGGCATCACGGCGCAGTACCTGTAGCTTGGGATGCCGATCGGCGGCGGCGAGATTGCGCATGACGGAGCGAAGGTTTTGTTCGAGGACCGCAGCCGTCGGCGCATGTTTTTCTACGAAAAGCACTTCTTCAGCTCCCCGGGAAGCCGCCTCAAGCCCGTAGCTGCCGCAGCCCGCGAACAAGTCGAGGACGCGGCTGCTGACGACTTTATCGGCGAGGCTGGAAAAGACGGCTTCCCGCGTCCGGTCGGTGGCAGGCCGGACGGCCGGTCCCGGAGGGACTTTTAAGGGAAGTCCGCCGGCGATTCCTCCGGTGATGCGCATGGCCAGAACCATAGGCGGGCGCGGGGGGTAGGCAAGGGAGGAAAGGAACGAGGAACCGATTGACCTTTCCACGGGAATTCACGACTTTTGCCGCGCTTACTTATTCGTGTCTCGAGGAAAGCCGACGGAAGACCGAAGACGATCGACATGAGCTGCTTTTCAACGAAAACCTGCCTACGAGTGCTGATGGTGCTCGCCGTTCAGGTCCTGCCCTTGTGCGCAGAGGACCTGAACCTGTGGCCGTTTTGGCTGGACATCCCCGCCGAGAAGACGGGACGGGTGGAGACGCAGCGCAGTTTGGGCCCGTTTTTCCAGCTCAAGCACGAGCAGGAGAAAGAAATCCTCAGCCTGCGCCCTTTCTGGACGCAGTTTTCGCGACCGGAACCTTGGGAGTCCAGCCAGCACCTGCTGTACCCGCTGGCAAACCGGTACGAACAAGGACCAGCGACCACCTTTCACGCCATGAATTTGCTGCAGTACCGGTACAACGTGGAGACCGGACGGCAGTTTTTTCAGGCTTTCCCTTTCCTTTTCAGTTTGCAGTCGCCACGTTCCGAAAAAAGTTACTTCGCTTTCTGGCCGTTCGGCGGGGTATTAAAAAACCGCTTCTGGCGGGATGAAATCCGCTTCGCAGCCTGGCCTTTGTGGGTGCGAACAAAAAAGGGCGACGAGACCTGGCATCACTTTCCGTACCCTTTCCTGAGAAAGCTCTCGGGCCCCCGGAGCGAAGGTTTCGGGATCTGGCCCCTGTACGGCCAGGCCCGGCGGGAAAACGACTATCTGCACCGCTGGGCGCTATGGCCCCTGGTTTACCACTACAAGGACGATCTCGACGCGCCGGAGCCTTTTATCCGTTTCGGGGTGCTTCCGTTTTACCATCGCGAGACGGCGGCGGGCTTGCGCAGCGAAACGTGGCTGTGGCCGTTTTTCGGCTACACGCGCGAAAATTCGCCGCGAAAGCAGTATTCGGAAAACCGCTACTTCTGGCCCTTTCTGGTCCAGGGGCGGGGAGAGGAAAAGTACGTCAACCGCTGGTTGCCCCTCTTCGCGGAGGAGCGCCGCCCCGGCCGTAAGAAAGAGTGGTGGCTCTGGCCCCTCTGGAAAACGGAGGAATTCAGCGGGATGGGGCCACGGCGCGAACGCGATACGTTGCTTTACTTTGTTTATCGGGACGAACGCCAGTTTCTCGGTGGAGAAACGACGGCGCGGTTGACTACCCTCTGGCCGTTCTTTGGACGCTGGACAAACGGGAATGGCCGCACCCAGGTGCAGGCGCTCGATCCCCTCAGCGTGTTTTTCCCCGGTAATGAGAAAGTAAAGGAGAACTGGAGTCCGCTTTTCGCCCTTTACCGGTATGACCGCCGCGGCGGGAGCCGGCGGCACTCCCTGCTCTGGGACCTGCTCGTCTGGGAGCGCACGCGAAATGGCGCCCGTTTGCAAGCCGGACCGCTTTTCGAGTGGGACGGAAGCGCTCCCGAGGGCCAACGTTGGGAGATTCTGGAAGGCTTGATTGAATTCGATAACACGGAGGATGGCGGCGGACTCCGCTTTCTTTGGAATCTGTTGTAAGGATTTGCGCGAATGAAGGAACTGCGATACGGCAACGTGGATTTGCGGGAAGGAGACGGGAAGCAATGAATATGCTTTGGACAGGACTGGAGTGGATAGGTGACTGCGTACGCATGGCGGGACGAACCTTTCGCCACGCTCCGCATCTCGTGCGGCAAAGGCGTCAACTGGTGGACCAGTGCCTTTTTATGGGATATGCTACTGTCCCCCTCGTGGCTATACTTAGTTTTTTTATCGGGGCGGTTCTCGCCCTGCAAACAGGTTACAGCCTCGTCGAGTTCGGCGCAAAACAGTTCATTGGGAACATCGTCGGCTTGTCCATAGTCCGCGAACTGGCCCCGGTCATGACCGCCATTATGGTTACGGGGCGCATCGGCTCGGCGGTGACGGCGGAACTGGCCTCTATGAAAGTGTACCAGGAGGTGGATGCCCTGCGGACAATGAACATTCCACCGGAGCGCTTCCTTGTCCTGCCACGACTTACGGCCATCCTGCTCGTGACTCCCATCCTTCTCATGGCGGCGGTCATCACCGGATGGATGGGCGGTCAGCTCGTTTGCCAATACGTTCCATGGATCGGTCTGACGCCAGAGGCCTATTACAATGCGCTGCGCTCGGTGGTGACGATGGGCGATCTCTCCGATGGGCTGATCAAAGCGGAATTCTTCTCGCTCGGCATTCTGATCATCGCCAGTCACATGGGACTTCGGACGAGCGGAGGACCGCGCGAAATCGGACGCGCGGTGACGCGGGCGGTGGTTGTCTGCATTATCTTCATCCTCGTCTTCGACTACTTTATCACAAACATTCTGATCTGAACGGGCATGGAAACGACGGTAACAGTAGAACCGGTGGGCATCACCATCGACCGATTGAGCAAGCGATTCGGAGAGCAGGAAGTGCTCCGGGAAGTTTCGCTTTCGGTGAACCCCGGGGAGATCTTCGTGCTCATGGGCCCAAGTGGTTCAGGAAAGTCGGTCCTCTTACGACATGTCATTGGACTTGAACAAGCCGGGGCGGGATCGGTCCGTATCGGGGAGCGCGAAGCCGGAGCTCCCGCAACCCACGAACACTACCGCACCGCAATGGTTTTTCAGGCGGGAGCGCTTTTCAACTCCCTCAGCGTCTATGAAAACCTCGCCCTCTACCTGCAGGAACACCGCCTTTATCCCGAGGACCAGATCCGCGCAAAGGTGGAGCGGGTAATGCGGGCTTTGTCCATAGAGGGATCGGAGAAAAAGATTCCCGCCGAGCTTTCAGGGGGAATGAAAAAGCGCGTCGCAGTCGCTCGCGCCATCATTATGGAGCCGCAATTGCTGTTGTACGACGAGCCGACTTCCGAACTGGATCCGATCCTTGCCGCCACAACCTCGGAACTAATTGCGACCATTGCCCGGGAGACGGGAGCGACCAGCTTTGTCGTCACACACGACCGCGAACTCGCCCTTGCCATCGGGGACCATGTCGGCCTGCTCATGGACGGGCGACTTGTTTTTCAGGGCACCGCGCAGGAATTACGCGACAGTGCCGATCCGGCGGTAGTTGAATTTCTGCACCCGAAAATTAATCCCAACCAACCTCGATTTCGTCAAAAGGAGACTGTATCATGAACCATACCTTCGAATCCATCCGCGTAGGCCTGTTTTTCGTCCTCGGCGTCGTGCTGATCTACGCTGTCTATACCGTCATCGGCTCCGGTCAGTTCCGGAGCACGGAGGGCTACTCTCTCGAGGCCACCTTTAAGAATATCGGTACCGTTTCAACAGGGACCGATGTCCGCATGGCCGGGGTGCGAATCGGTACTGTGGAAGCAACCTCGCTCGATCGCGGTCAGGGCCGGCTATCGCTGACCATTAATCCGGAAGTGAAGATTCCCGAGGATTCGGTCGCCCGCATTACGATGTCGAGCCTTCTTGGACAGAACTACATTTCGGTCGAGCACGGCGAGGCCGCGACCATGCTCGACCCGGGGGCGGAAATCCGTGCCGAGACCGGACCGAGTTTCACGGAGGTGCTCGCGGAAATACAGTCGCTTGGCAAAAACCTGAACGAGACCCTCGGCGGCTTTTCCCTTGATGGCGGCGGGGAGTTGGGCGAGCTCGCGGAAAATCTGAACAACCTCGTAAAGAATAACCGGGAGCGCTTCGATACGGTCATGACCAATCTGGAAGAACTGACCGGAAAGTTGAATCGCGCCGAGGGCACCCTTGGCAAGTTGATCAACGACGATGGCCTTTACGCCGAGCTGAACGGGGCCGTCGGCGATTTCCGTGCCGCTGCGGACGACCTGCGCGAATCCCTCGGCGGGGCAAAGGATCTCCTTGGTCGGGTTGAAGAGGGCGAAGGAACGCTCGGAAGGCTTCTTTCCGATGATGGCATCGCAACTGATCTTGAAGCCACCGCAAGCAATCTTCGGCGGTTCTCCGAAGACCTGAAAGGCGGGGAAGGAACTCTCGGCAAGCTCGTACAGGACGATACCCTGTACACCGAACTGCGTTCCATGATGAACAAGGCCGATCAGGCTCTCGACAGCGTTGGGGATTCCGGCCCCATTACCGCCGTCGGTGCTGTGTCCGGAGCGCTTTTCTGAACTTTCTTTTTTCCGGAATTATTTGAACGATGCTCTCAGGGCGGCGTCTCAATCTGCAGAACACGTCGTTTGTCGTCGTTTTCAGTCTAGTTTGTAGTTTGGTTAAGCACTTGCAGCCGCCGTTTCCCGAGGGGAGCGGCGGCTTGCTTTTTCCAAGAAGGGGTGGCGATTGATGTTGCGAGCCTACTGCGCTTCATGGGAGCCGACGGATAAGAAAGCTCCGCAACTTGGGAAGGAAGAGCGTCACCACCTCGAAAAGGTGCGGCGGGCGCGGGTCGATGAAACAGTGGAAGTCCTCAATGGCCGCGGGGCAAAAGCGTTTTGTCGCCATGATGGTCACGGAGGCCTTATTCTTGAGCAGGTTGAAGAGTTTGCGGCCCCTTCGCGGACCCGGCTCTGTGTGGCTCTGCCAAAGGGAAAAGTCTTTCCGGCGATCCTGCAAAAAGCGGTGGAGCTTGGAGCAACGGAGATTGTACCCCTTGTCTCTGCGCATGCGAGTGTTCCCGCCGGGCGAATCGGAACCAAATCGGAGAGGTGGGGCCACATCCTTGTCGAGGCCCTTAAGCAATCCGGCAATCCATGGTTGCCGCGGTTGCTTAAGCCCTCCGCACCGGCGCAGGCCCTCGCCTGCAGCGGGCCGGAGATGCTGCGCATCTGCGCCGCCCTGACGCGGGAACGACGGCCTTACTGGGAGACCTTGATGGCGGTGCCCCCCGCAGCTGCGGTCAGTTTCTTTGTCGGCCCCGAGGGGGACTTTTCGGAGGACGAGTACCGTCTCCTGTACGAGGCCGGTTGCCGCTTTGTCGACCTCGGTCCTCTCGTTCTGCGGGTGGAAACAGCCGCGTCCCTGCTCCTCGGAGCACTGAACCTGCGGCGGTTCGCGGGATGACGGATCTTCTTCGAGGCTTTGACCACCACGAACTCTTTAGCATTGTCCTGATGGTTCCGGCGACTTAGGGATCGTGCCTACTATGGCTAAAGCAGTGATCTTCAACAACCTTGTCCTCCGGGACGGACATCAGAGCCTTGCCGCCACCCGGATGCGGACGGAGCAAATGTTGCCGGTCCTCGACATTCTCGACAGCATGGGCTTCGGCGCGCTGGAAACCTGGGGCGGGGCGACCATCGACGCCGGCCTGCGCTTTCTTCATGAATTTCCTTTCGACCGGCTGGATGCCCTGAAGAAAAGAACGCCGAACACACCCCATATGATGCTGCTGCGCGGACAAAACATTGTCCAGTATGCGAACTTTCCCGACGACGTCGTGGAGGCTTTTGTGAATTGTGCGGCCAAGCACGGAATGGACATCTTTCGGATATTCGATGCCCTCAACGACGTGCGCAATATTCGCAAGGCGGTGGAGGCGACCAAGGCGGCAGGCAAACATGCTCAAGGTGTGATTTGCTACACTTCCAGCCCCTTTCACACGGTCGAGAAGTTCATCGAGCAGGGAGAGGCGATTCAGGAAATCGGGTGTGATTCCATTTGTTTGAAAGACATGGCCGGACTGATTCCCCCGGTCATTGCCTACCGCATTGTCAAGGGCCTCAAAGAGCGATTGGATATACCCGTTAACGTTCACACCCACGATACCACCGGTCTTGGAGGGAGCACTTATTACGCGTCCATTGAAGCCGGAGCGGACATGGTCGATACCTCCATCGCGCCTTTCGCCAACGGCACCGCGCAGCCGGACACTCTCCGCATTTTGAGTTTGCTCGAGGGCCACTCGCGCCAGCCGGAATTCGATCTCGAGAAGCTGAAACAGCTGCGGGAACATTTCACGAAAGTCTATCACGAGCTTTCCGAATTTACCGCCCATAAGAATGAAGTCGTCGACACAGAGGCGCTGCGCTACCAGGTGCCTGGCGGTATGCTCAGCAACTTTCGTAATCAGCTCAAAGAGCAGAAAATGGAGGATCAATTCGAGGAGGTCTTCGCGGAAATTCCCGTTGTGCGCGAGGCCCTCGGCTGGATTCCCCTTGTAACGCCGACCTCGCAGATCGTGGGGGTGCAGGCAATGCTGAACGTGAAGTTCGGCCGCTGGAAAAACTTTTCTCCGCAGGCGATGGATATCGCCCTTGGATATTACGGGCAAACCCCGGCCCCGGTGGATCCGGAAGTGCAGAAACTTGCCGGGGAAAAGAGTTGCAAGGAAATCATCACCTGCCGACCCGCCGATCTTGCCGAGCCCGCGATGGAAAAACTGCGCGAACAGTTAAAGGCGGAAGGATTCCCGACCGACGACGAACATTGTGTCATTCAGGCCATGTTCCCGCAGGAGCTGAAAAAATACTATCAGACCAAGGACGAAAGGCCGCGCGAACCGGAATCTGTCTCCGTTGCGAAGGCCGCCGAAAACGAGGAAAAGCCGAAGGAACCGGGTCCGGTTTCCTCCTCCCCGGCCTCCTCCCCGGCCAGTTCCACCTCGGTCAGGGGCGATTCCAGCGAGGTCTCCGAAAGCGCCCGCGAGGTTCAGCTGACCATTAACGGACAGCGGTACACGACCTACGTGGAGGAAGTAGGGGAGTAGCATCGACCGGTTTGGTCGATGACGGCAGCGGGGAAGGAGATCATCCGCCTCACGGCGGGATGCTACGAACGGGCGGATGCTATGAACCCACGGGATGCTGAGGAGTAGCATCGACCGGTTAGGTCGATGACGGCAGCGGGGAAGGAGATCATCCGCCTCACGGCGGGATGCTACGA
>CAYFRH010000061.1:8578-15064 GCA_964345345.1 uncultured Puniceicoccaceae bacterium
GGATGCTACGAACGGGCGGATGCTACGAACGGGCGGATGCTACGAACGGGCGGGGGCTCAAATCACATCCATGAGCCAGACTTTCTGTTCGCCGTAGCTTTTGAGGCGGACGGAAAGGGGCTTCACCTCGAAGCCGTCGACGTCGGGGACGTTGCGGGCAATGTAGGCCTTGGCGGGCGGGCAGACGCTGCAGAGGCGGCTCGCGAGATTGATGGGCCGACCGATATAGTCCTTGTCGATGGAGATTTTGCTGGCGAGGCCGAAACTGACGCCTGAACCGATTCCCTCGGGAGCACCGTGGGTAAACTCGGCCCCACGGGCGAGGCCGCGCCAGGTCACGGGCATTTGCTTGAGGCCTTCGAGGCAGGTCTCAATGGCGATGCGTCGGTCTTTGGAACCGGTTTGCCAGACGGCGAGGACCCCGTCGCCGAGGAACTTCACGAGTTCCGGGGGATACCGCTTAAATCCGGTGCGCACCGTGTTGTAGAAAGCCGTCATAAGACCGCAAGTGTACGGGGATTCGATATCGGGCTGCTCACAGAAGGAGGAGAACCCGCGAATATCAATGACAGTAGCGAGGACCTCGCACGGAAGCCCGTATTCGATCTCGGCGGTGTCAGCCTCTTCGAAGGAGTAACCGTTGTAGATGAAGTCCTCGAACTGGTAGATGAGGAGCTTGCTATCGGTATCGGTATAAAAGTGCAGGCCGGCGGGCTGGAAGTCGTGGGACTGCGGCAGGTATTCCATTTTCGCATTGCCGTAATCGCCGGGTTCGCTGTTCGGGGAAAGGTAGTAGCGGGCTACGTAGCGCCGAACATCGTTTTTCTGCAGAGCGATGAGGCGCAGAACTTTGGAAAGGTCACTTTCGTCTTCACAAATGGGTCCGCTGAACCCGTCGATGGAGTAGAGAATGGTACGATACTTGGGATGGACGCCGAGGTAATGGCTGCAGATATCCCAGAAGTCGCGGAAATCGAGGCTGGGAATGGCGTAATGGCGGTGAATCAACGGCATAGAGCGAGAAGCACCTTCTATGATTACGTTCGCCGCCATTCGGGGCAAGCGCGAAGGTCAGTTGTATTCCCGCTCGCGGCTCGCCTTCCGGTTTTCCTTGAAGACGAGCTGAAACATATGGAGAGCAAAGAAGAAGACTCCCGTCAGGCAGGCGGAGGTAAATCCGGCGAAACCGTACTGAAAGGCCGCCGATTCCGCGGGTACAAAGGGCAGCAGCAGGCGGGTGAAGACCGCCCAGAAAACGAGGGTGAGAATCACGCTCAAGCCGACAAAGCGCTTGCTGATAAATTCCGCGTAATGATCGTTTGCCATGAAAAAAACAAAGTGGGCAGGCTCCTCCTCTTGTCCACCTCTTTTCGCAGTCAGGCGTGCGGCTTTGCCGCGGAGCGGCAACGCCCTTGTCCGCTTTTTTCAGTCCGGCCAGGAAAAGGTGCTCAAGGCCTTTAACTCCTCGGCGGATTGCCGCCTCGCCTCGGCGAAGAACCACTGTTGGGCGAGTCCGGCCGCCGGGCCGAAGTGAAGACGGCCGAAGGTGGCGAGTTGTTCGCGTGGCCAGCGGGCAAGTTCCGGGTACTGCCCGGCGAGAACACGAGCGATCCACGTATCGACCGGAAAGGCTTCTCCGAAACCGAATCCGAAGAGAAGGACGCAATCCGCGACTTTGGGACCCACCCCCGGCAGCTCCTGCAACTTTGACCGGGCTTCCTTGTAAGGCAGTTCGGCAAGACGCTGCGCCCAATCGGTATCGCCGGCGAGCTGTTGTGCGGTCGCGTGCAGGTTGGGCGCACGATAGCCGAGGGCGCAGCTCCGCAGGCGGGACTCGGAAACGGTGGCCAACCGCTCCCAGGAGGGCAGCGCGTGCAGGGGGGTTCCAGGAATCTTTTCCCCCAGTTCCGCCGCCAGGCGTTCCAACATGCTGCGGATCTGCCGGATGCGCTTGTTGGAGCTGCAAAGAAAGGCGAGCAGCGTTTCGTCCGGCGGTTGGGCGAGCACGGTCAAGCCGGCCCAGACTTCCGCAAGACGCCGAAGGATGGGGTCGGCCGATAGAGGCAGTTGCCGAAGCCAGTTCCGGCTGCGGGCCTGGGCAAGGTAGGCCTTGACGGCTTCCGTATCGGTATTCGTGGGACTGCGAAAGGCGAGGGTACCATTGTGGCACCGACGGAGAAGAACGACGTTCCTCTTCCAGACACCGAGCCAAGCCCCCTCTTCGGTCCGCCAAAACCAGCGGAAGGCCTGCCCGCCGGCGAGAAGCTCCGCGAGGACAGCCTCTTCCATCGGTTCCCCGTCTTTCTCAAGAGGCCGCCACGCCTCCGCGCTCATGGCATCGCGTAGAGAAAACTCTCGTAGCTGGCGAACGGCGCTCCTCCGGCATCGCGAAGTTCGATTTTCCACGCGAGGGGGCGCACCTCTTTACCTCCGGGCCAGTCGGGACCGGTGAGACCAAGGTAGAGTATCCGCTTGTTCAGCTTCCCCTCAGGAAGACGCCATGTTGCGGTCCGGGTCTCCCTGCTGTCGGTGGCCACATATTCGAGATGGGCGCTGCGGGCAGTGGTCGGCGCTTTCCGCATTTCCAGAATGAAGTACCATCCGGAAGCGATGTCCTCCTCGCTACGGAGAACCGTCCGGTAGCCCTGGCCTTTGCCAAGCCCGAGAATTTCCTGCAGGCTGCGGATGTCCTCGGCGGCATAGTATCGTGCATGCGCTTCGCGGATAAGGCCGTCCGCCGCCTCGGCCAGCGGAAGGCAAAAAAGGCAGAGAAAAAGAAACGGGCGCGCCTGCATCAGCGAAAGGATGTCCCCCGTGGAGGACGGTGTGTCAACGGGAAAGACGGGCCGCAAGGGTAGCTGAAGTCGGGAGCTGTTGGCAGCAGCGCCGTCCAAGGGGAGTCGGCCTGGAGACCGACTCTACGGCGTAGCCGAAGTCGCGAGACGTTGGCCCTCAATGTCGCATGAAATTCAGCTTTTCGTAACGATCCTTGGGAATCTCGGCGAGGAAGCGGCTGGGGAGGAGGCGTTGTACCCCGCCGCGGCCGGCATGGATCATGGGAAAGGAAATGGTCAGTTCGTTCATGGCCCGCGTGACCGCGACGTAGAACAGGCGCCGCTCCTCCTCGACATCTCCCTCTTCGATGGCGCGCTTCAGGGGCAGCCACTCGTCTGCGCAGGAAATGAGAAAGACGACCGGGAATTCCAGCCCCTTCGCCTGATGGATGGTGGTCATGCGCACGGCATGGTCGTCCGGTTCGATCTGTTTTTCGGAGGTCTCGTTGCTCACGAGGGTCAACTGGGCCAGCATCTCGGTGAGGGTATCAAAACGCGAAGCGTAGCCGACAATACTGTTGAGGTCCTCCTGCCGGTTGTCCCAGTCGGGATAGACGTTGCGGATGTAATCGCCGTACCAGCCCTTGAGGAGGTGTTCCACTACCTTTGCCGGTTGCGGGTTTTCCCGGAGCAACGGTTCCGCTTCGGCCAGAGTGGCGACAAGGCTCCGGTAATCCTCGCGCGCATCCGCGGGAACGCGTTTTGCGACTTTTTCCAAGGCAAGAGCTTCGAACAAGGCGGTTCCGTTGGCACGGCCCTCCCGGGCCGGTTCCTCTCCGAAGAGGTCGGGGTTTTCTGATGGAGCCGGTCTGGCTTCAGGGGCGAGCTGGCGTGCGAGGGCGCGGACCTTCGCGACGGTGGCGGGCCCGACGCGCGGCAGGAGACAGAGAAGCCGCTCGAGGGCGGAGGCGTCGTCCGGATTGGCAAGAAGACGCAGCTGCGCGACAAAATCCTTCACATGGGCCTGTTCGAAAAACCGCAATCCACTTGTAATAAGAAAGGGAATACCACGGCGGGTGAGCTCCAGCTGGGCATCCAGGGCCTGGTAATGGGCGCGATAAAGCACGGCCATCTCTTCGAGGGGCACGCCTTCCTCGTACAGGGCCTCAATGCGCGAGGCGAGGAACTGCGCCTGCTGGCGGGTGTCCGCGACGGGAACAACGTACGGGCGCACTTCGCCTTCCCGATGGGCGACGAGTTCCTTCGGGTAGCCAGCATCGACAGGCTGCATGGCAAGAACGTTATTGGCCAGTTGCAGGATCGGAGGAGTGCTGCGGTAATTGGTCAGGATTTTGTAGACGCGCGTTTCAGGATGCCGCTCCGGAAAGGTGCGGATATTGTCGAAGTGGGCGCCCCGCCATGTATAGATGCACTGCGCGTCATCGCCGACCGCCATGATGTTGTGGTGACTGCCGATTAGGTCGATGATCTCCGCCTGCAGGACATTGGTGTCCTGGTACTCGTCCACGAGGATCCAGGGGAAGCGATTTCGCATCGACTCCAGGACTTGCTCGTCCTCGCGTAGCAGGCGCAGCCACAGCTCTAACAAATCGTCGAAATCCGCCACTTGTTGTTCGCGCTTGGCCGTTTCATACAGCTTTGTGAATTCCTGCACCTCGGCGCTGATCCTTTCGTGCCACGGATAACGGTCGTTGAAAAGATCGCGGAAGGACTGGCGCGTGTTGCGGGCGTAGGAGTACAGGTTCTGGAGGACCTTTGCCTTGGGATGATCCTTGTCTTTTAGAAAAGCTTTATCCTTGGCCTTGATGACGGTGGTGAGGAGCGATTCGGCGTCGCTTTGGTCAAGGATGGTGTAGTTGGGTTCCAGGCCCACCGGTTCCCCGTACCGCCGCAGGATGCGCCCTCCGATGGAATGGAAGGTCCCGCTCCAACGGGGACGCTGGGCAAGCCCTGTCAGCGTCTGCACCCGCTCGATCATTTCCCGCGCGGCCTTGTTGGTAAAGGTCAGCAGCAGGAGCTCATCCGGATGTACCTGCTTTTCGGAAAGGAGCCATGCCACCCGGTAGGTCAGGGTACGGGTCTTGCCGGAACCGGCCCCGGCGAGGACGAGGGCCGGGCCTGCCTCGGCGGTAACGGCGGCGTACTGGTCCTCGTTCAGCTCGTCGCGAAAATTAATGGAAGGTATGGGCATATGCGGATGAAAGGGGCGTTCAGGACGGGAGCGCACGGGCGCGCAGGTCGCCGAGGCGGACTAGGGAGAGGAAGCTCAGCCACCACCCCAGCAGGACCAGCGGAATGCGCAGGTGGAATTCCACCGCTGCGCCGCCGAATACGAGGAAGAAGGTCAGGAGGAGCATCAACATGCCGAGGTCCCACCCTCGGTGCGACCATACGGCACGCCCAAGCAGGTAAAGGATCAGCGCGACCGGAAAGATGCAGCCGACAATGCCCCACTCGACAAGGTATTCCATCAGGTCCACATGGGCGTTCTGAAACCAGAGAGTGGTGTTTCTGCGCTCCCGTTTCCCCGTTTCCGGATTCCTTGTCCACTTGACACGCTTCGTCTTGAATTCCGGATATTCGGCAAGGTAAGGAAAATGCAGATACCGGAAGCTGCCCGCCCCGTGACCGTACCACGGCTGGTCGCTGACCATGTCCCGCGTGACCTTATACATGTAGGTCCGCGCTTCCAGTTCCGGGTTTTCGATAAGGGAAAATGTTTTTGTCCATTCCTCCTTCTGGCGCTCGAAAACGACCGGATTGGAAACAAAGGACCAGGCCAGAAAGAGGATAAACCCAAGGACAGCCACCGGAAAGATCGTTCCCCTTGCTCCGAAGTGACGAATAAAGAACAGGCTGCAGACCAGAAGGAAAAGGAGCCATTGCACCGCTACGACAATGATCGCCCCGCGGGCTTGGGCGAGAAGCACGGAAAAGGTCACTGGCAGGGAACAGGCCAGGTAGAGCAGATACGCCCCGCCGCCGCGCTGGAACATCCGCAGGGCGCGATGCCAGCCGGAAAGAAAGAGGCCGAGGCAGAGCCCATTGATCAGAATGAGGAAAAAGGCGGCGTGGTTGCCGTTCATAAGCGTTCCCCAGAAGGGGATGTCCTGGTTTGCCCGGCTGGGAAGAGGATCAAAGATGCCGAGAACTTTTTCCGCTCCCGTGAAATGCTGGTAAAGCGCCACCCCCGCGTACGCGACCCCGAGGAGCGTCAGCCCATGGAGAAGCACGGCCACGGAACGCCGCGTGGTCAGCCCCGCCCACGCGCAGCATCCGCTCAACCATGGAACGGCGTAGAACATCATGGAGCGGAAAGGATTGCTTCCCGTAAGGGGCGATTCAAGGCCCGCCGGCAGCCATGGCACCGGGGGGGTCTGCGAAATAAGTTTTGGCCGTCCGTCGGGGATTGTCGTCCAGTCCCAGGCAAGGTTCCACGAATGAATCCAGAAGAGGGTGTACAGGCCGAGGCCAAGGTAAAAAACCGGGGAACGAAGGAGACGGAAGACCGGCGACGGGGTTCCCTCCAATTCCCCCGCCGACCAGCGCGGCAACAGGAAAAGCCCCGCAACGGCGAGGCCTAGCGCCGTGCTTTGTCCCCACAGCCGAACCCCCCCAAGGGCAAAGGCAAGAAACAGCACGTTGGCGAGCAGCAATCCCACCAGTGCCCATTCCCGCGTCGGTACCGACG
>CAYFRH010000062.1:0-14934 GCA_964345345.1 uncultured Puniceicoccaceae bacterium
AGCCGGATCAAAGAGGGCGATGGAGCCGCAACGCGCTTTGGTGATGGCGAGGAGAGCCTCCTGTACTGTTACGGAATCCTCCGCCGCGGCGAAGCGCCGGCCGGTACGCATAATTTCCTCGACACGCAGCAGGAGCGCCTTGCCGAGGCTGCCGGCGGGATGGTATTTCGCGAAGTCGTCCCGCGTGAAACCGCGCAGCTCGAGGTAGACCATGGCGAGGGCGTCGCCCATGGCGAGGGCGGAGGTCGTGGAGGCGGTCGGGGCGAGATTGAGGGGGCACGCTTCCCGCTCGTAGTGATAAAGCAGGACATGGTCGCAGTGGCGGGCGAGGGAGCTGCCGGCATCCGCGGTCAGCGCGACCGTGGTGAGGCCGAGCCGTTTGAGGCTGGGCAGGAGGCGGAGCAGGTCCTCCGTTTCGCCGCTGTTGCTTACAAGGAGGCAGAGATCGCCCTCGCGACAAAGCCCAAGATCTCCATGCAGGGCTTGATTGGGATCGAGGAAGGAGGCCGGTACGGCGGTGGAGTTGAAGGTGCCGGTCAGTTTGAGGCAGATGGTGACGTTTTTACCGACGCCGGTGAAAACGAGTTTATTGCCGGTGTCCCGGGTGGCCTCGAGAAGCCGGATGGTTTCGATAAACCCGCCGTCCAGCCGCTCCTGGTTAAGAGCGAGAGCGTCCTGTTCAATGCGGAGGCATTCGCGGGCGGAGGCGAGGATGGCGTCGTCGGAAAAGGTCATGGGGTCAAATTTTCCAAGGCGGTGATTGCAGTTCTGCCGTCGTGTACCTTCAGTGTGGTAGCAGATGGTGAACGGGAGAAAAGGGAAAAGCGCGGGCAATTGTCTGACCCTATGGACGATTCTTCTTCTTCCCGGGTTGTGGCTTCTGACAGCCTGTGCTCCGGAAGGAGAACTACGCAAAGAGACGGATGAGCGCGCGTTCCGGCGGGGGAAAAGCCTTCTTCGGGAGGGTCGCAAAGACGAGGCCCTGCAGGCTTTTCTTTCCGTGGCCCAGGCGCGCCCGGACGCGGCCGAATCCCATCTCGAAGCGGGACTGCTTTATCTTGACCACTTGGAGGATCCGCTCTCGGCGCTGTATCATTTCCGGCAGTACCTCGGTACGAAGCCAAACGCGAAACAAGCGGAGTTTGTACGCGAACTCGTGCGTACGGCGGAAAAAGATTTCATCCAGAGCCTGCCCGGCGATCCGTTGGGTGGCGGGACAGCACGGACCGACCTCATGGAAAAAGTAACGGCTCTCCAGCAGGAGAATACCGGTCTGAAGGAGCAACTGGCTCAGTACAAAAATACGGTGGCAAAGTACGAAAAAGCGCTTGCGCAGGCGCGGACGCGATTCGAAGAGGAAGCGGCGCGGACCGGGGCGGAAACCGATCAAGACGTGGCCCCGATCGTCATTGCCCAGCCCGGGGAAGCGGCCCCGGCTGCGGAACGGGACGTGCCGGAGCGCTACACTGTGCAAAGCGGGGACACCTTGAGCCGGATCAGCCGGAGAGTCTACGGCCGTTCCGGTCGCTGGGCCGACATTTTCGAGGCCAACCGCGACCAGCTCCCGAGCCCCAATGCCCTCCAGCCCGGTCAGGTTCTACGAATTCCGGAATGAAGTATTTTGACTGGAATGCGACGGCGCCATTGTTGCCGGAGGCTTTCGAGGCGTACCGGGAGGCGGCCACGACGAGCTGGGCAAACCCTTCCACCGCCTATCGGGCGGGTGCACGGGCGCGAAACGAGTTGGAGGAGTCGAGGGAGCGCCTGCGAGAACTTTGCCGTTTCCGGGAGGCGGAGGTTGTCTTTACTTCGGGCGCGACCGAGGCCATAAACGGCTACCTGCGTTCGATGGCGCAGGCGCCGGGACCGATTGTCCTTTCGCCCCTCGAGCATCCGGCGGTGACGGCCTCGGCGAGGGCCTTTTGGGGTGAATCGCGAACGGAATGGATGCCCGTGGATGGGTGTGGAAGGGCGGAGGTCGGTTGGCTGGAGCAGCGGCTGCGAAGGGCGGACCCGGCCCCGGCCCTTGTCTGCCTGATGGCGCTTAACAACGAGACGGGGGTAAAGCAGCCCTGGCACGAAGCGGCCACCCTTTGCCGGGAAGCGGGAATTCCCTTCTTCTGCGACACGGTGCAGTGGATCGGGAAAGAAGATCCCGAGGGGCTGGACCGCTGCTCGGCACTGACCGTAAGCGGGCACAAATTCGGGGCGCCCCGTGGGGTGGGGGCCTTGCTGCTGCGCCGGGGAGACCGGGACGTTCACCTCCAACACGGTGGCGAGCAGGAGCTGGGCATGCGGGCGGGGACCGAGAACGTGCCCGCCGTCCTCGCCATGCTTCGCGCCCTCGAGGTCCGGATGGAGAAGGGCGTTGCGGATCCGGAGGGGAGCTGGCGGGATGCTTTTGAGGAGCGATTGCGCCGGGCATGGGGCGGGGAACTCGACGTCCATGGAAGGGGCGCCCCGCGCGTCTGGAATACCAGTTCGCTGGCCCTGCCGATCCTGAGCGGACAACGGTGGATCGCTAAACTGGACCGCCGCGGCTTTGCCCTTTCTTCAGGATCGGCCTGTTCCACCGGCAAGGAAGGGCCGTCTCCGGTTCTCGGGGCCATGGGCGTGCCGGAGGGCACGGCCCGGCGCACGTTGCGGGTGAGCAGCGGATGGGAAACGACGGCCGGGGACTGGGAGGCGCTGGCGGAGGTTCTTTCCGAGATCCGGGAAGAAGCGGAAAGCGATGAAGGCCGCGGGGGTGGCAGGGTGATCGACATTCCCTGAGAAGGACCGATGCGGATCCACTGTTTCAGAGCCCGCGAATTCCGGAATCTCGCCTTTGTCGAGTTGCCGCTGGAAAAGGAGGGGCGGCATTACCTGCACGGCCCCAACGGTCAGGGAAAAACCAATTTGCTCGAAGGCCTCGGACTGGTCAGTACTCTGCGCTCGTTCCGGACGCGGGAGACGCGGGCCCTTTTGCGACGGGAGGCGCGACCGCGGGAGGCGCAGCTCTACTATGCTTTACAGACGAAAACGGAGGGGGATTCCGAGATCGAGCTCCGCCTTCGTCCGGAGGGAAAACAAGTGACAATGGACGGCGAGCCCCTGCGCCGCATGGCTGACCTTCTCGGCCGCTTCCCGACGTTGACCCTCAGTTCGCATGATATCGAGCTGCTGCGCGGCTCTCCCGGCCAGCGTCGCCGCTTTCTCGACATGCTGCTGGCGGGACTCGACGGCGCCTACTTCGGATTCCTGACCCGATATCACAAAGCGCTGCAGTCGCGGAACGCTCTTCTTAAAAAGGGAGCCCCGGCGTCGTTGCGCCGGCCCTTCGAGGAGTCGCTGGGGGAGGCGGGCGCGGGTCTCGTCGCTTTGCGGCAGAAGCTGCTGGCCACCTACCGTCCACATTTCAAAGCGACCTACGCTCGCATCAGCCGGGTGGAGGAGGAACCGGAGCTTCACTACCGGGCCAATCTGGAGGCGACGGAGACGGGGCGCTTCGCCGAGGCCATGGCCGCGCAGGAGCCCCGCGACTGTCAATACGGGACAACTACGCGGGGACCGCACCGCGACGACCTCGAGTTGCGTCTCGAAGGTCACCCCGCAAGGGAATACGCCAGCGAAGGGCAGCAGCGCGGGCTCGTTCTCGCCCTGCGCCTTGCCTTTCTAAGCTGGTGCCGGGAGGAAGGACGCGAAGAACCGGTGGTGTTGGCCGATGACATCGTCGGGGAACTGGATGAAAAGCGGCGCGGGGGATTCTGGGAATTGCTGCGTCCCTGTCCCCAGATTATCGCTACCGGTACAGCTGTTCCACGGGAATTCGGTGGGGAAGAGTGGAAGGTGTGGCGGGTCCATGGCGGCAACGTCGTGCCGGAGGAAAGGGGCGTCCCGTCATGACGCCGCTGGACTGGTTCCTCGTCGGCTTGGCCTCCCTGCTGGTCGGCCTTGCCAAAGGCGGTCTTGTCGGCGTGGGCAACCTGACCGTGGTCCTTTTTGCGATGGTTTTCGAGCCGAAGGCCTCCGTCGGCATTCTCCTGCCCGTCCTGATCAGCGCTGACATTGTCGCGGTGACGGTTTATCGCCGCCACGCGCACTGGGGCTGGCTCCTCCGGTTGTTGCCCTATATGGTCGTGGGGATTCTCGCCGGTTACTTTCTTTTTGGAATAATGAGCGACGAACTTGTCCGCCGTATCATCGGGGCGATCGTCCTCTCCATGACGGCCATTCAGGTCCTGCGTACGCTTGCCCGGGAAAAAGGCTGGGGAGATTTCGCGGAACGGGTTCCGCACAGCTTCGGCTTCCGTTTCGGACTTGGTCTTATCGGTGGGTTTGCGACCATGGTGGCGAATGCGGCCGGCCCGGTGGCCCAGCTTTTTTTCATCAGCGTGGGCCTGCCCAAACTGGCTTTTATCGGCACCGGAGCGTGGTGCTTTTTCCTTGTCAATCTGTTCAAGGTCCCCCTGCAGATGGAACTTGGCATCGTCCATCTCGAGAGCCTGCGGACGAGTCTAACGCTGGCGCCCTTCGCAGTGCTCGGGGCGCTCGTCGCTCCGCACATTGTGAAGGTGATCCCGCAGCGGCTCTTCACGATCCTCGTCTGGGTCTTTATTGTTGTGGCGGGCGTGAAGCTCCTTTTCTTTTAAAGCTAATGGAGATCGCGGACGATGGGTAGGCAATCGGCACGATCGCAATGGGCGGCGCACTTGCGTAAAGGCGCCCCCCGCGTTGGTAGCGGAAGGGAGGTGCCCGGGCCGCGGATCGCCTTCAGCGGCGTGGTTCTGGGGGTGGATCCCAGCCTGCGCGGAACCGGACTCGCGGTGCTGGCCTTCGATCGGCCCGGAAAAGGCCGTTGCCTCGCCAGCGAAACCCTGCGGCCGCCGCGGACGGCGAACCTCGCCGCTTGTCTGGGCGACATCGCGTCGGCGGTGGAGCGCCTTCTGCGGGAGACGCGGCCCGACGCCTTCGCCATCGAGGAAACCATATACGTGCAAAATTACCGGACCGCGCAAAAACTCGGCGCAGCGCGTGGCGCGGCCATCGGGCAGGCCGCGAAAGCGGGCCTGTCGGTCTTTGAATACTCGCCCCTGCGCATCAAGCAGGCGGTTGTCGGCCACGGCCGGGCCAGCAAGGAGCAGGTCAGCCGGCAAATGGCCGGGCTGCTCGGGCTTACCGTGCCTCTTCCTTATGACGAGTCGGATGCCGCTGCCGCCGCCTTTTGCCACGCCCTGACCGCCCCCGGAAACAAATTATCATCATGAAAGCCACTCGTACGGAATATGCTCCCGCTCTCTGCGGCGAGACCGGCTCCCGTTTCTGGCTCCGGCGGGAAGGCGTAACCGTGCGACTGGTTTGTGCCGTGCGGGGAAAAGAGGATGGTTTGTACGCGGCTGCGGAGGCCGATAAGGCCCTCGCCGGAGCAGAGTCCCTTAGCTACGGAGTGGAGGGCGAAGCCACGTTTTCCGTGCTTGATCGGGCCGTGGCCCTGCATGTCCTCCGGAAAGCGGAGGAGGCCGGCCTTGCGATTGAATGGAGCGGGTTTCCCGAATGGATGCCCCAAGTTCACCAGCTCAGCGGATCCCCGCGCGAGCGAGCGGAAGAAGAAACAGAGGGGTCGTCCGTCAATTGGATTGCCGGGTTGGGAGCGGCGGCCACGGCTTCGACAAGCGGGGCCATCGATGTCATGCGCTTTACCGGAGACTGGGTGCTCAGCCTTTGCCGCCTAATGTGTCGCCAATCGGTTTTCCCGTGGAGGGAATTCGGGCGCGTTTTCCGGAGTGTAACGACAAACGCCCTGCCCATTGTTTCCGCAATCAGTTTTCTTGTCGGCCTGATCATCAGCTTCCTCGGTTCGGTTGTCCTGCGGCGCTTCGGAGCGGAATTTGCAGTTGCCTACCTCGTCGGTTTTGGAATGTTGCGGGAAATGGGCGCGGTCATGACCGGAATCATCATGGCTGGACGCACAGGTGCGGCTTTTGCCGCCCATCTTGGCAGCATGAAGGTGAACGAGGAAATCGACGCCCTTACGACCTTCGGCATTCCCCCGATCGACTACCTCGTCCTGCCGCGGCTTCTGGCGATGGCCATCGCCATGCCATTGCTGACGCTGTATGCCAACATTGTCGGCATCCTCAGTGGCTGCC
Organism: uncultured Puniceicoccaceae bacterium; assembly: GCA_964345345.1. Taxonomy (GTDB): domain Bacteria; phylum Verrucomicrobiota; class Verrucomicrobiia; order Opitutales; family Oceanipulchritudinaceae; genus Oceanipulchritudo. Next base: position 6,129 of record CAYFRH010000062.1, read on the forward strand.
TTGTCAGCGGAACCATGATGAACGTCCCGCCAAATCTCTACTTTAATGAGATGCAGGCCATCCTCGGTGCCGAGGATTTTTTCCTCGGCCTTTTCAAAGCGCTGATTTTCGGCGTTCTCGTCGGTACTTCCGGTTGCCTGCGTGGATTGCAATGCGGCAGCGGTGCCGATGCGGTCGGTTTTGCGGCGACGCGGGCTGTCGTCACCGGCATTACCCTCATCATTCTTGCCAATGCCATTATCGACTGGGTGGCGGCCAGCTTCGGGATCTGATTGATGGAAGAGAGCGAATCGAGTGCAATTCGTGTCGAGCACCTCTATCTGCAATTCGGGGAGAGTGTGCTAATGCGGGATCTGAATTTCCGGGTCTACAGCGGCGAGATTTTTGCGATCGTGGGTCCAAGTGGTTGTGGCAAATCCACGCTTCTACGCTCGATGGTGGGGTTGCATCCGGTGCGGACGGGGAGGGTCTGGTATGGGGAGACGTCCTTCCTTGAAGTGGAGCCGGCGGCGCGACGGGCCTGCCAGCGGCGCTTTGGGGTCCTTTATCAGAGTGGCGCGCTCTGGAGTTCCCTGACCCTTGCCGGGAATATCGCGCTGCCCCTGCGCTACTACACCAATTACACCGAGGACCAGATCCGGCTCATTGCCGCCTACAAACTTTCCCTCGTTGGCTTAACCGGGAAAGAGGATGCGTTCCCGGCGGAATTGAGCGGGGGAATGAAAAAACGGGGAGCACTTGCCCGCGCTCTCGCCCTCGATCCGGAAATCCTCTTTCTCGACGAACCGCAGGCGGGCCTCGATCCGGCCACCTCCAACCGGCTCGACCGGCTCATCCTCCAGCTGCGGGATTCGCTGGGGACGACCCTTGTCATGGTTTCCCATGAATTGCGCAGTCTTTACACCATTGCCGACCGGGCTCTTTTCCTCGATCCCCACGAAGGCCGGGCCAGCGCTCTCGGTCACCCGACGGAACTGCGCGATTCTCCTCCCAACGAGTCGGTCGCCGGCTTCTTTCTTTCCTGAGCCGTTCTTCCTTGGTTTGCGGGCGGGGCTTTTCGCAGATTACGCTTGCGCCGCCATGGGTGGGATCTTTGCTTTGGAATTTTTATGGCCGTGGCAAAATGCAAGCGGTCTCTATCAACCATAAACCGAAACCTGAAAGCTGGCAGTGCGGCCAGCCAGTTTGTCCCGTTCCCGCGGGATGCCGCACCTCGACATCATGAATATAACCGTAAAAGATCTGCTCGACGCCGGTGTCCACTTCGGCCACCAAGCCCGTCGTTTTAACCCAAAGTCGAAAAAGTTCGTCTATGCCAACCTTCACGGCATCAGTGTAATCGACCTTGAAAAAACCTTTGAGCGCCTTGCCGCCGCGACGGAGTATGTCACGCAAATTGTTGCGGGCGGCAAACCCGTCCTCTTCGTTGGAACAAAACGGCAGGCCAAGGACCTTCTCCGCGAAGCGGCCATATCCTGCAATATGCCCTACGCCACGTCTCGCTGGCTCGGCGGCACCCTGACCAATTTTGTGACCATTCAGCGGTCCATTGAAAAGTACAAGAACTACCTCCGGATGGAAAACGACGGATCGCTGGATGCCATGCACAACAAGGAAAGTTCCGCCATTCGTCGCGAAATGTCGCGGATGAACCGGAATTTTGAGGGAATTCTCGACCTGAACGATATGCCGGGTGCCCTTTTTGTGGTGGATACCAAAACCGAGGAAATCGCCGTTGCGGAGGCAAATCGCCTCGGCATCCCCGTCATCGCCCTCGTCGATACCAACAGTGACCCCTCTGTGGTTCAGTATCCCATTCCCGGCAACGATGACTCCATCAAATCGATTCGCATCATCGTGGAGGAAATCACGGACGCAATCCAAGCCGGATTGGCCCAGCGGGCGGAACCGGAAGCGATTCCGACTCGTACGGTAACCCCGGTGACGGAAAACCCGGCCGTGGAAGGTCAGATTCCTGTAACGGCGGTGCGCGGCGCTTCTGAGGAAGGAACCGATGAAGTCCCGGAAACCTTCAGCACCGACGACGAGCCTTCTCAATAATCAACGTAGACAAGAACAGAAATGAGCAACATCAGCGCGAAAATGGTAGCGGATCTGCGATCCCGGACCGGAGCCGGTCTCATGGATTGCAAGAAAGCCCTTGCCGAGTCCGGTGGCGACGAGGAGAAGGCGATTGAAGCCCTCCGCAAAAAAGGGGTAGCCAGCGCGGCGAAAAAGGCCGATCGCACGGCCGCCGATGGAGTGGTGGAGAGCTACATTCACCTTGGCGGAAAAGTCGGCGTCCTCGTCGAACTGAACTGCGAGACTGATTTCGTCGCCAAGACCGATGATTTTAAGGCACTTGCGCGCGACATCTCCATGCACATTGCGGCCACGAGCCCGACTTGTGTCAGCCGGGAAGAGGTTCCCGAGGACGTTGTCGAACGGGAAAAAGGTATTGCGGCCGCCTCGGTGGAAAACAAGCCCGCGCACATCGTGGAAAAAATCGTCGAGGGCAAACTGGAGAAAGTCTATCAGGAAATTGTTTTATTGGAGCAGCCTTTCGTGAAGAACCCTGATGTCAGCATCGGGGACATGCTCAAGGAACAGATCGCGAAACTCGGCGAGAACATTCTCGTGCGCAGGTTTGCGCGCTTCCAGATCGGCGGCTGACCGGCCTTTGACCTTTCCCGCTTCTCTCAGCCCCCCCGGAATGTCCGGCGGGGGCTTTTATCAATAAAGACCGGTTACATGCCCTTGGACGGCTTTTACGAGGAACACGCCGACATTGCTGCTGATATGGGCGACAAAACAAGGCAGCAGTGAATGGGACGGATTCACAGGCAAAAAGCGCACGGCATAAAACCAGAGCGAGTTGAAAAAGAGAAGCAGCAGCGACCATCCCGACTTTGCATCCAATTTCCATGTGAAATCCATCCATGACCCTTCCTCCGGGAATTCGAGGTAGTATTGGTAGTGGGCAAGGCTGAAAAGCAGCGAGAATGCGAGGATGCTGCCGAGAAGCCAGGCACGCCCGCGGTTTTCCACGACAAGGAATCCCCGGAAAACCACCTCTTCGATAATTCCCGCCCCGATCATGGCGAAAAGGAACAAGATGGTGATGTCGCTCTGTTGGGCGGAAACGCCGAGGTAGACTTCACCGCCTGTTTCGAGGAGGACGAGGAAGAGCGCCCCGGCGGCCGCGATCAGAAGGATCGAAAGGGGTGCGGGAAAGGCCCCGGGCAAGGCCCTCGGGTGGGCATGTTCCTGAAGGTTGGCCCGCAGGTCGTCGTACCAGATCTTTGCCAGATAAATAGCGCCGCCGAAAAGCAGAAGAATAAAAAGGGGAGATTGGGTCATAGTTACCGTTGGAGTTTAAAATCTACCGTTTCCGCAAAGAGCGTTCCTATAAGGTCGGGCTTTCTTGATTTTGCAATTCTTTAACCCTACCTTTGTTTTCTCCATGGAAATTCTGGACAACGCCGGCGCTTTTTCTGTGTCCCGGGAACCTTTACGAGGATTGCTGAATCCATTGCAGGAAGGATTCACGGCTCTGCGAAATTTTCTCGACGGACAAATCTCCGCATTCGAGCCGGAAGTGCAGCCGCTTGTCCGGGAATGTTTCCTGCACAGTGGGAAGATGCTCCGTCCCACACTTGTCTTCGCGCTTTACGCCGACGAACGGCTGGAGTGTACCGAGGAGGTCGTTAAGGCAGCCGCGATTGTGGAATTGGTCCATCTCGCTACCCTTGTCCATGACGATATTCTTGACGAGGCGGAGGTACGGCACCGGTCAACAACAATGGTTTCCCGTTATGATGCTCACACCGCCGTTTTGCTCGGTGACGCCCTTTTTGCCCATGCTCTTCACCTCGCTTCCGAGTTCTCAACTGTGGAAATCTGTAAAGTGGTCTCTCGGGCCACCCGGCAGGTTTGCTCGGGAGAGATTGCCCAGACCTTCAACCGGGGCTCTCTTCCCGACCGAAAGGCTTATTTCCGCATGATCGATCTCAAAACCGCCGAGCTTTTCAAAGCTTCCGCTTACCTCGGGGCCTTTCTCGCCGGCCTCGCGAATGCGGAGCGTGAAGCCGCCCGTTCCTTTGCCCGCCACTTAGGGATCGCTTACCAGATTCTTGACGATACTGCTGATATTTTCGCGGAGGAAAAGAGTGCCGGGAAAACCCTTGGAACGGACGCCGCCTCCGGCAAAGCCACCCTTCCGGTTCTCCTGTGGTTTCAGACTCTCAAGGGTAGCGAACGCCGGACCTTTGTTGACCACTGGAACAACGGCGCTCCTCAGCTTTCGCAGTTGCGGCAGCGTCTCTGGCAAGACGGCGTGGGTGAACAGCTTGAAAGAGCTTTTCAGGACGAGTTGGCAAACGCCGGCGATGCCTTAACCCATTTGGCCTCCGGGCATCGCAAAACGCGTTTGTCGGAGTTGGCCTCATTTCTTGACGACTCCTGGAATAAGGTTGTGCCGCGACGTTTCCAGCAGGTGTAAAAGTCGACTCATTCCAGACTTGATAATTCTCTTCTGTTTTTAAAAACTTCAGACAAATGTCATTTTCGCAATCAGTTGAAGGCTCGGTGCACGTCGGTGCGGAAGCCGTTGATGCCACCGTTTCCGACAACGATCAAATTTTGGTGCGAAGGGTTCAGGATGGCGATGTTGCTGCCTTCGATACTCTTGTCCGCAAATACCGGGAACGCCTGTACAGTGTCGTTTACAACCTGACCTCAAACCGGGAAGACGCGGCTGATATTACGCAAGAGGCCTTTATCAAGGCATTCAGCTCCATCAACCGCTTTCAGGGAAAATCCGCTTTTTTCACGTGGCTGTATCGCATCGGCGTCAACACGACCCTCAGCCACCTCAAACGGAATCGCTTTCGTCGCTTTTTCAGTCTCGAGAACCTGCAGGAAGAGGGAAGCCACGCCAAAGTGCTGGAAACCCTCGCCGCCAAACATAAATCCGAAAAGGGCGCTTTGTTAAGCGAGCTTCAGGAAAAATTGAACGAGGCTCTGCAAAAGCTGTCTCCCAAACACAGGACGGTTGTGGTGCTTTTTGAGATCGAAGGACTCAGCCATCAGGAGATTGCGGAGATCGTTGGATGCTCCGTGGGAACCGTGCGTTCCCGACTGCATTACGCCAAACAACAACTGCAAGCCGACCTGCGAGCGTTTATCGATTGATCCCCCCATGCGGAAAACAAACGAACAGCAAAAAGTGACTCTGGAGGCCCTTCTTCGTGTGAAACGGGAAGAAACCCCGGACCAGGCTTTTTGGAATTCATTCGAATCGGAGTTTCAGCGGCGCCGCCTGCATGCCCTCGTAGGAAAGCCGACTCTTCGCGAGCGTCTTTGGACGCCGACTGTAAAAGCGTTCGGACTCGCTATTCCGCTTCTGGCCCTTGCTGCCATCACGGTTTTTCAGGAAATGACCCCGTTGGCCGACGGGCCGGACGGGCAAAATACTCCCGCCGTTTCTGCGGCACTGTCACCTGCCGACGCCGAACAATTTGTGCAAAACACTCCGAAACCTGCGGATTCCGGAAGGGGGCCGACCCCCACAACCACGAGTCGTGCACAATTTGTGGTCGACGCTCTACAGGAAGACCGAACAAGAAAGTTGGATTTCCGTAAAATTCTCTACACGCCGGCGATCCGGGTTTCCTCTTCCCCACACGCCAAATATGTCGAGGATTCCTTCCGCTCCGGAGGATATCAGATGAAAACGGCCGACCAGAATACTGGCCGCAATTTTTAAAGGTGCGGGTTATTCATGAAGGCCTGCTCCTTTCTGCCGAGTGCCTTCTGCATCGGCCCCCTTATTTTTTTTCTGTGTGCGCTATCGCTCGGGGGACAGGGAAATGATTTCCGTAGCCTCGAGCAACGTATCCAAAATTTGTATGAGGAGCATCGGTCGGCCATGGTCCGGATCAAAGCGGTGTATCCTCCGGAAAAACCGCAAAAGGAAGGAAAGGAGGAAGGCAAAAACCAGCCGCAGGTGGTGATCGGCAGCGGTTTTTTCATCAGCCGCGAAGGACTGATCATTACGAATGCAAGCATTGTCCTCGATCCCCTCCGGGTATGGGTCGAGCACGACTCGATCGCTTACGGGGCCGAGGTCCTCGGGTATGACAAGCGGTCCAACCTTGCCTTTCTACGTACGCACACTCTGCCAGAGTCGTTCAGCTTTTTTCATCTGTTAGACAGGTCGGAACTTCCCTCCATTGGAAGTTTTCTTTTGCGGCTGAGCATGCCGCTGGAGTTCAAGGCGAGCCCCAGCTTTGGTCTGGCCAGCGGTTATGAGAGCCGGTTTGCCGAGAATTTTTTCCCTTGCCTGTACATTCGTACAAACATTCCGGCAGGTCCAGGTGACGGAGGGTCTGCGTTCCTTGATCTTTCCGGGCGTCTTGTTGGAATTCAAGTGGGTTCCCTTCCGGACGTCGGGTCCAGCTACATTCTGCCGGCAAGGGCGGCGCTTCGCATTCGCGACGATATTCTGTTTTCCGGTTCGGTCACGTACGGATGGATCGGTTTTGAAGTGGATGTTCAGAGCAGCGTACGCGATGGTCACCGTCTCCTTTTAAGTGAAGTTTTTCCGGACACGCCGGCGGAGGAGGTGGGTCTTTTGGAAGGGGATCTGTTGCGACGGATTGGAGATTACAAGATCCGCACTCTCGACGACCTGAGGAATGCCATCTTCTACACGCGGGTCGGGCAATACGTCGACGTGCAAGTCGAGCGCAATGGAGAGGAGCGGCTTTTTAACGTTCGCGTGGCGGCCCGTCCCGAGGATGAACCCATGGAGATCGTTGAGCCGGTCCGGTCCAAAACCACGATCCGGAATCCCTTAAAAAAAGAGGCTCAGCAGAAACGGAAAGACGAGGCTACGGCCTCTGACGATAAAGAGGAAGCGAAAGAGGAAAAGGCAGGAGACCCTCAAACCGGAAACGGTTCCTGAAGAAGCTTCCGGAAATGATCCCCTTCGCCGGGCAGGCCTTGTTTGTCGAGGGTTACGGCCAGACTTGAAGGCGGCGGTGCCTGTGCCCATTCTTCAGGGTCAGGGGGTAAGTCCGGTCGCGTTCGCAGTGTCAAATGCCAAAGAACGGCCGCCCGCTCCCGCTGCAGGAAGCGGCGGGGGTCTGTTCTTGTTGCCTGATGAAAAAAACTGATCCGGGGATTTCCGAGGAAGCCGCCCCCGCGAGAATTTCGCAGTAGCCAGACAACAGCGTCATAGGGCTGTCGGGCACCATGCGGGGTCAAGTGGGGATGCAGGTAGAGAGCGCGGCATAAGGCAAGGATGGAGCGGGCGGGGAGGGCCTTCAGCCAGAGAAACTGAGCGTATGTGCAGGCTGCCGTGAACAACTCTTCGGGGCACCGAAGTCGCGCAGGGCGAAGATCGCGATAGGACATCCTTTCCGGGGCCGGGGGAAGGAATGGGCATGGGAGGAGCATGCCTACCGTAGGCTTTGTTATTGTCTTGGCGCAGGGAGGTTTCACTTTCTCCGAGGAGGAAACAAGATGTCCATGGTCGCAAGCTCCGGTGATAAAATCCACGAACTTACGGGAATCTCCCGGCGTCGCATCTGGTACCTTGGACGGGCCTTGCGCTGCTGGCAATGCACGCTCCGTTACGAGGGCCTTTCCGCTGCCGAACGCGCCTTCGGTCGGGACAAAAAAGGCGTTGTCCTTTTGCTCTGGCACAACCGGTTGTTTCCCCTGCTCGGAGCATTGCAGGAAATCGACTTAGGTGGGAAGATTATCCACGGGCTCGTCAGTGCCAGCCGCGATGGAGCAAAACTCGCCGCTTTCATGGACGCCCAGGGAATCCGTCCCGTCCGCGGGAGCAGTAGCCGACGCGGTGCGACCGCGACCCGGGAGCTGCTTCGGGTGCTTCGCGGAGGAGGCATGGTCGCGATTACGGTCGACGGTCCCCGGGGACCCTGTTATCACGCACATGCGGGAGCGGCGACATTGCTGCAACTGACCGGCGCGCAGGTGGTATTCGTCGGTGCCGAGGTGGAGAATGCCTGGCGCTTGAAAAGCTGGGACCGGTTTCTGATTCCCAAGCCGTTCAGTCGAGTCCGGCTCAAGTTGCGGGTGTGGCACGCAGCCGGAGGTGCCGGCTCCCTTCGCGACCGGCCGAGGGAGGAAGTCCGCGGGGAGCTGCAGAGGGAACTCCTGAACCTTACCCCGGATTATGATCTGGAAATCCCGGATCGGGTGAAAAAGGAGTGCCTTTAGGCGGCCAAATTCAGAAACAGACCCGATTAAAAGCTTGGTTCAAAGACAACGGTCGCTCCCGGGAAGACCACTCCGTTGGGCCCCCCCGACCATTCGTGGTCGTTGATCAGGACTTTAAACTCCAATTCCTTATCCACTTCGTTGCTTTGCCAGACCCACTCGTCGCTGCGAGTGTTTTCCATGAGCGCCCCTTCCTCCCAGGAAAGGCCGGCCCCGCTGCCTCGGAGGTAGATATCATTTCCGAATCCGGCATCAATGCGGGCAATGATTGTGGTGGTCGGTTCGACTCGAACGGGGGCGATTTTCCTTGCCCCCTTTTTGGCCGGTCCGTTGCGCGCGACCTTCCTGGCGGGGCTTTTTCGGGCGGTTTTCTTTGTGACCGTCTGGCCGGCGGCGGTTTTTTTAGTGGCCTTCCGAGCCGCCTTTTTGGCGGCAGTTTTGCTGGGTTGCGTTGCCATGTTGCTTTCTTTGCGGTTTGAGAGCGGGAATAACAATCAAAAAGAAAAGGGGCAAAGAGATTTCACCTGCTTGACATAATGACGTATTAAAAAAGGAA
>CAYFRH010000063.1:0-11173 GCA_964345345.1 uncultured Puniceicoccaceae bacterium
CTACTACCGAGTCCATTCCTTTACCGATTACGGAAAATTGTCCCATTTCGATCCGGAGATGCTGCGCGCGCAGGCGACAAACAGCGCCGGTCAGCGCAATCTCGCCGATGAGTATGACCGCGATACCGTCGCTGATTTCGCCCTCTGGAAAGCGCGCAAGGAAAGTGACGGACCGGTGGCCTGGGAAAGCCCATGGGGTCCCGGGCGTCCGGGCTGGCACCTCGAATGTTCCGCGATGAGCCTGAAGTACCTCGGGGAAGGGTTTGCCCTGCACGGGGGCGGGGAAGACCTTTGCTTTCCCCACCACGAAAATGAAATCGCGCAAAGCGAGGCCGCCACGGGATGCTGTTTAGCCCGGCATTGGATGCATGCGGTGCACCTACTTGTGGAGGGCAGGAAGATGTCCAAAAGCGAGGGAAATTTTTTCATCCTCGAGGATCTTGTCGCGAAAGGATTCCATCCGGTGGAGATTCGCCTCGCCCTTCTGGGCGGTCACTACCGTCAACAATTTAATTTCACCCTCAAGGGACTTGAAGCCGCGCGCAGTGCCCTCGGGAAAATGGAGACCGCCGTCGGGGAACTTCTCGACAAGGCTGGAAAGGACCGGCGGTCCTGGTCCTCTTATGTCCGGCCCGAACCACCCGCCGACTGGGGACCTTTCGCCGCCGCGTGGGAGGCCGTCCGCGACGACTTGAACACGCCCGCCCTGCTGGGAGCCTTGCATAAGGCCTTCCGGTTGGCCCGCAAGGAGGAGGAACCTGCCCGGGTTGAATCGCACCTCTCCGCTGCCGGAGTCCTTCTCTATGTGCTCGGTCTCGAACTGTTTGCGCGTGTTGTTCCCGACGAATCGGCCTCCGCCGAGCCGCCCGCGGAAATCCTCGAAAAGGCCACTGCCCGCTGGGAGGCGAAAAAGGCGAAAGATTTCCCCGAGGCCGATCGTCTGCGCGAAGAACTGGCTGAGGCCGGATGGTGGGTTATCGACAAAAAAGACGGATACGAACTTCAACACAAGGAATCCACCTCATGAGCCTGCCTCCCGGAATCCCCCGGCCTCGCCGCCTGCGCCGCCATGCCACCCTGCGCCGCATGACCTGTGAGACGCACCTGCGCGTCGACCATCTCGTGCAACCACTCTTTGTCATCGAAGGGGACGGGGAACCGGAGGCCATCGCGAGTATGCCCGGCCAGTTCCGTCGCTCTCTGGATGACCTCCGTCGCGAGGGGGAGCGCCTCTTCCGGCTTGGAATACCCGCTGTGGCCCTGTTTCCCTCCCTTCCGCCCGATCGCAAGGATCCGGAGGGGGGCGAAGCCCTGCGGGAGGAGACGCTTGTCCTTCGCGCTGTTCGCGCCCTCAAGGCCACCGTGCCGGAATTGCTGGTGATGACGGATATCGCTCTCGATCCCTACACCACCCATGGGCATGATGGGGTGCTGACCGAGTCCGGGGACAATGTCGACAATGACCGTACCGTGGCCATTCTGCGCCGGATGGCTTGCCTGCATGCGGAGTCCGGGACGGATATGGTCGCTCCCTCCGACATGATGGACGGTCGGGTTGCCGCCATTCGCGAAGCTCTGGATGAAAAGGGCCATTCCGATACCGGTCTCCTTGCCTACACCGCCAAATTCGACAGTGCCTTTTACGGTCCCTTTCGGGATGCGGTCGGCAGCGCCACGGCCGCCGGGACCCGTCTTCTCAGTAAGGCCGGCTACCAGCTCAATCCCGCCAATGCGCGGGAAGCGGAGCGGGAACTGGAGCTGGATGAGGCGGAGGGAGCGGACATGCTCATGGTGAAGCCGGCGGGTCCTTACCTCGATATCATTCGCCTCGCCCGGGAGCGATCGCTCCTTCCTGTCGCCGCTTACCAGGTCAGCGGCGAGTACGCGCAGCTGCATGCCGCCGCCGAGAAAGGCTGGCTTGACCTCGCCCGCTGCCGGGACGAGAGCCTGCTTGCGATTCGCCGCGCCGGCGCCGATCTCATTCTGACTTATTTTGCCGCCGACTGGGCGCGGGAAAGGGAGGAACGGGACTAAAGGAGGGCAGGTCGTTATTCCGGCCGGTCTTCCTCGTCGTCCTCTTTCTCCTCCTCGTCCTCGTCCTTATCTTCCTCGTCGTCCTCGTCCCAGCGCATGGTTTCGTCCTCTTCGATCTTCTCGTTTTCCTCCTCGAATTCGGGAATCTCGTCGAGGTCTTCCCCTTCCTCTTTGGTCCGGGGTTCGTCCCCTTCGAGTTCATAACCTTCCGGCACATATTCGAGGATGGCGGTCACCTCGTGGAAGGGATGGACGGCTTTGCCTTCCATGTATTCCTGATTCTGCCGTTCGCGGATGTCCTCTTCCAGTTCGTCTACGGTCAGGTTCTGGTCGAACTCGATCAGGTCGTTAAGCAACTTGACGCGAAAACGGGTGATCTGGTCAAGGAAGTCGGCGTAGGGTCCTTTTTCCTCGTCGATAATGTCGGGAAGGCCGAAGTGGCGGTTGTCATCTTCGAGAAGGGATTCCGGCGTGCGACCGAGGCGGACCTGTTCCTCCTTTTCCTCCTTTTCGATGCGGAACGAGATGAAGGCTTCATCGACGATATCAACATCGAATCCGTATTCCCGAAGGGCATCGCATTGTTCCAGGATGTAGCTCATTTGTCGGGGGTCGACAACGCCGAGGGCGTCGACGTCCCAATGAACCGGGTCGGAAACCTCGGTGACCCACCAGTTCATGTCGTTACCGATCCGGACAAGGCACCAGTCGATGGTATGTTTTCGCTGTGGCATGGAGGGAGGAGAAGAGAACGGCGTTAAAAGCAGGGTCAAATCCAATTGCTCTGCCGCGGTGCGAGCGCGCGGGCAATTGAGCGGGCGACAAAGGGGCCTTTATAGACCAGACCGGTGTAGAGCTGAACAAGGGTGGCTCCGGCATCCATCATGGCTCCGGCTGTTTCGGGTCCGCAGACCCCGCCCACGCCAATGATGGGGAACCGGCCTCGGGTCAGGCGGTGAATATAGTTCACGATCTGCACGGAGCGGAGGTGCAGGGGCGTGCCACTGAGGCCGCCGGTTTCGCGAATCAGCGCCATTGGACCGGGGCGCTCGACCGTCGAGTTGGTGGCGATGATGCCGTCCATCTCCCAGCGTTCCATGGCCTCGAGAATGGAATCAATTTCGGAGAAAGAGAGGTCCGGGGCGATCTTGAGAAGCAGCGGGGTCGGTTGTTGGCCGAGCTTGCGGGCCCGGGAAATATTGGTCTCGCGCAACTCCCGCAGCAGCGTGTCGAGATGCTCCTCTGTCTGCAGCTTGCGCAGGTCACGGGTATTCGGGCTGCTCACGTTCACCGCGATGTAGTCGGCATAGTCGACGAGTTGCCGGAAGGAATAAAGATAATCCTCCACGGCTTGATCGATAGGCACGATGCGGCTTTTGCCGATATTGATGCCGAGGGGGATGCGGCCCGTCCTGCCCCGGCCTCGCTGCTGCTTGAGGCGGGCCGCGATGGCCGCGGCCCCCTCGTTGTTGAAGCCCATCCGGTTGATAAGGGCCCCGTGTTGCGGGTATCGGAACACCCGCGGCCGTTCGTTGCCGGGTTGTTGGTGGTGGGTGACAGTCCCGATTTCAATGTGGCCGAATCCGAGTGCGGGGGCGGCCCTCCAGAAGCGACCGTTTTTGTCCATGCCGGCGGCAAGTCCCACCGCGTTCGGAAACTCCAGCCCGAAGGCCTTGATCGGCCGTGGGGGGTGGACAAGATTCCGCCATTCCATCAGCCGACAAAGGGGCTGGAGGCGACCAAGGTAATCGAGGGCCGTGACTCCGAGGTCATGCGCCTTTTCCGGATCCATCCGGAAAAGGATCGGGCGCACCACCTTTTCGTAGTAAAATCCCATGATTGTCGTGTCCGGGAGTTGAGGGGTCCGGGCCGTGCTAATTTTCCCACTTCAGGGCACCTTTTTTAAGCTCATAAAAAAGGCCGGCGACCAGAAGGAAAATGAAAAAGAGGGCGGGGGTGAGAACGGGCAGATTCTGTGCGAGAAAGTCGCGGTAAATGAGCGCCCACGGGATCAAAAAGACGATTTCAATATCGAAGAGGATAAACAGCATTGCCGTGACGTAGAATTTCACGCTGAACCGGGCTCCGCTTTGGCCTTCCGAGGGGATTCCGCATTCGTAGGCGGAGTCTTTGAACTGATTCGTGGGCCCGCGCTGCCCTAAAAGGTGGCTCGCGAGGAGAATGATGGCCCCAAGGCTCACGGCGAGCCCGAACTGCACCAGTACCGGAAGATAATCCTGAAGCGTCATAGCCCGGCAGAAAAAGCCAGCCTTGCTTAATCGGCAAGGGAAATTGACGGATCGACTTTATGGAAACTCGCTTCGGTCACGATTCCCTGCCCGAGTCCAAGTTCCATTGCATATTGCAAAAAGGAGGGCACGGGGGCCAATTCCTCGAAGCCGTGTTCCGCGCGGGCGGTGTTGACCCGCTGGACCATCATCGCGTCCAGCATCACCGGATCGACCGCAAGAAGCAGCCGCGAAATCCCGCGGGTGTAATTGGCATTGTAGGCCGGACCTCCGATATATTGGTATTGGCTCTGGCTGAGCAGGGTGAAGGCCCACGTATCGAGCAGCTCCGGAATGGCCGCGATTTCCGCTATGGCCACTGGTGCGTTGGCCGGGCTGTTGAAGAAGCGCGTCCCGTTCGTAATATTGAAGACGGAAGCATTGGCCAGCGCGCCGCTGATTCCCATAGCCGGATGATGAGCGACCATGGGCAGGTTGATCCAGAAATCGACTTCCGTCAGCAAGGGGGCGGGAAGAAAGCTTTTCCGGGCCTCCTCGGGGTCCTCCTGCACGGGAGCCCTGAGCAATTCCCGCCCGAGTGGGGAAGTAAACTCGCGGGGCAGCGGACTTTCGTAGTACCAAGTCTCCGACCGCAGGTGTTCCCCGTCGAGGGCATGAACGCGCACGTTTTCGAAGTAGGGTCCGTCCTCTTCCATACGGCTCAGAGGAGGAAGGTACCCGCACTCGCGCAAAAGGGCCTCCCGGGCGTCGATGATAAGGAGGTCTTTCCTGGCAAAGCCGCGCCGAAGAAGCGCTTCGATCAGGGCGCGGACGAGTGGCCGCGGCGTATGCAGGCCGAGCCCGGAATTGGTATAGACCTTCAGGGCGGCGCGCCCGTGCTCGTCGGGAACCAGCTTTTTTCCGGTCCTCTTTTCGAAGGCCGCAAGCAGGGATTCGACGACCGTGGAATGGTTCGGGGACGTTTCCATTCCGGCGAACCAGACCTGACCGTCGTAAGCGGTGCGCGCCCCCTCGAAGCCCCAGAAAGTCCCTTCTTCACCACAAAGAAAGGCCGGAAATAAGAAGCCGAATAGCAATAGATAAAGCGAACGCACGGATTTGCATTGCGTAAAAAGGGGTAACGTTGTCCAACTAGATCTGAGCATGAGAGGAATTCCTTGGAAGTCCCTGCGGGTCCTCGGGTTCATCTTTTCGGCGTTTTTGGCAGGATGCGGGGAAAAAGAACCGACGGTCGGCGAACTGGTGGAGAGGGCGGAGAGACTCCTTGAAGCCGGGCGGGTGGACAATGCCATCATCCTTTTGACGGAGGCGGAAGAAAGAGCGGGGGAGCGGGTAGACGTTCTTGAACCACTCGCTTTTGCCTATGCCGCCAAAGGTGACCCGACCCTCGCCGCGCTCACCTTTACGCGGATTGCCGAAAAGGTCGCCGAGCGTCCGGAGTATCTGCTCTACGCCGCCACTTCCCTGCTGGACGCGGATGACCGGAAAGGCGCGATCGCCCGCTATCGCGAATACCTGCAACGCCGACCCGACGATCGGGCCATTTGGGTCACTCTCGGGGAGGTTTTGCGGGAATCAGGGCGTCAAGGCGAGGCGCTGGAGGCTTATCTCGCCGCGGAAAGAATCGAATCCCGTTCCGCACAGCAGCTGGCCATCGGACAGCTTTATCTGCGGTCGGAGAATCTCGTCCAGGCGCAGTCATGGTTTGCCCGCGCGGCCGGGGGCGGACCCGATATCCGGGGCCGAGCCCTTCTCGGCCTTCTCGAAACGGCTGTCAGGGGGGGGCGTTTTGCCGATGCGGAAAAGCTTGTGGAACAGCTTGATGCGGAGTTTCCGGGACGTCTCGACCAGTCGCCGCTTGATTCCGTCCGCGATCAGCTGGTCGACTGGCGCGAGCGTCAGGAAGCCGCGCGCAAGGCTGCGGAAGCGGTCGCCGTCGACCCGCCCGACCGCGGCGGGGAATCCGCCGAAAGCCCCGGGGAGGCGGAACCGCGCGAAAGTGGTGAGGAGCTCGCCTCTGAGGCTTCCGTCGCCGCCGCCCCCGAAGAGGACGGAGAAGAAGAGACCGGTGCGGCCGCGGCACCCTCCCCTTCCTCTGGCGAGGTCGCGGAGAGGTCCGCCGCCGGCGAGGCCGTCGATTCCGAAGAATCGTCCGCCACGCGGGAAGAAAGCGCGGTGGTGGAAGTTGCCCCGGCTGAGCAGGCCCGCCGGCACCTTACCGCTGCTCGCGCGGCGCGCGAGGGCGGCAATTTACAGGAGGCCATCGGCCACTACCGGCGTTCCCTTGTCCTCGACGACAGCAAGGCTACGGTCTGGGCGGAATTGAGCGAGGCCTACCTTACCGCCGGCCAAGACCGCTGGGCAAGGGCCACTGCCAGCGAGGCGGTACGCCGCGATCCCGATAATCCCCGCCGGGTGCTTTTGGAACTCCGGGCCGCTCAGAGCTCCCTCGGGCAGGAAGTTTTTTTACGCAAGCTCGAAGCAGCTCACCGCCGTTTTCCCGATACGCCCCGAATCACTCTCGTCCTCGCCCGGGCCTGGCGCGAAGCCGGTAATCCCCGGAACGCACGTCTTCTCCTGCGCGAATTCCTCGAACAGGTTCCCGCCGACCATCCGGAACGAGCCGCTGTAGAAGCGGAGTTGCAACAACTCGGGGGCTGAGTTTGGTCTTTCCGGTCTATGCCGTACTTCGCTGACGAAACCCTCGACGCCGTCCGCTCCATTCCGCTGTACGAGATCGTACGCACGCAAGTGGAGTTGAGCCGCTCCGGGCGCAACTGGCGCGGCCTCAGTCCTTTCACAAACGAAAAGACTCCCTCCTTTTACGTCCTCACGGACAAGAATTTCTTTAAATGCCATTCCAGCGGGCTTGCCGGGGACGGCATTCGTTTCGTGCAGGAGACCGAAAAGCTGACCTTTCCGGAAGCGGTCACCGCCCTCGCCGAGCGGTTCAATCTCCCCCTTCGCTATGCCGACGGCAAGGCGCCGGATCCTGAGCGGCGTTCCCTCCGGCAGGCCCTTCTCGACATCTACGAATACGCCCGCGATTACTACCACCGCGCCCTTCTGGCCGATCATCCCGAGGCTGCGGAGATACGTCGCTACTGGACGGAAGAGCGCGGCTTTTCCATGGAACTCGCGGAATCCATTGGCATCGGATATGCCCCGCCGCAAAGCCGCAAGCTGCTTGATCTACTCCTGCGGCGCGACTTCTCCACCGACGCGCTTGCAAAAAGTGGCCTTTTTCATGTCGGCCATCACGAAAACGACCCTGGACGCTGGTGGTTTTTCTTCCGGGGGCGCCTCATGATCCCGATTCGTGATCCACAGGGTCACGTCGTCGCCTTCACGGCCCGGCAGCTTTCCCAGACTCCTACCGATCAGCCGTCGCACAAGGCGAAGTACATCAATTCGCCGGAAAGTCCCGTTTTCAAAAAGGGGGAAATGCTCTTCAACCTCGACCGTGCCCGGGAGGCTGTACGGGAGGCCGGGCGCTTCCTTCTCGTCGAAGGCCAACTGGACGCCCTGCGCTGCTGGTCCGCGGGCTTGCCCGAAACGGTTGCTCCTCAGGGAACGAGCGTCACCGAAGAGCAGCTCAAACTCCTCAAGCGCTACAGCGACCGGCTCGACCTGCTTCTCGACAGCGATGCCGCCGGGGGTCGCGCCGTTCTCCGCATTCTTCCCATGGCTTTCAAGATCGGCATGGAAGTCGGGGTTTACCGCCTTCCCGAAGGAAGCGATCCGGATGATTTTCTCCGCAGTAACGGTCTCGACGGCTTCCGGGCGCTCCCGCGCGAATCCGCCGTCCGCTTCGCCGGTCAAGCGCTTCTTCCGGACGAGTCTCCCAGCCCGGAGGCCCGGGCCCGCGCCCTTGAGGAGGTTTTTCGCATTCTCGCCGCCTGCCCCAGCGCCGTCGTCCGCGAAGGCCATTTTCAGGACGCTGTCGCCGGCACCGGGGTTTCCGCCGAGGCCGCCAGGAAAGATTTCGAGCGCTTTTTCCGTTCCGCTCCGGAGGCCGCCCGGCCGAAAAAAACAGAAAACAACGGAACAAAGGACCGGGAATCCTTGACTTGTGTGGAAGGCGATCTACTATGGGCAGTTTTGCAGAATGTGGAGTGGGCAAACTCACTTGCGAAGGTCATTGACCATCAATGGATTAAAATCCACCCCCCCGAAGGCAAGCTACTGTCCCGCATTCTCGCCGAAGCGACAGTCGATCACCTCGAAAGCCCGGATGACCTGCGCCCTTTGTTGGACAGCGACGACCTGCGGGACTGCTACGCCCGCTATTTTACGATGGAGCGAAGCGCCAGCGACTGCGGGGAGATCGTCAACCAGGCTCTTCGGTTTCTCGTCCGGCGCTATTGCCGGCAGCGAATCGATGCCTTGCGAAAAGACCTTGCCAACCTTGCCACGGAAAAGCCCGATGACCCCCGCATTGCCGAATGGATGCGGGAAATCAACGTACTTACCCGGCAACGGGTGGGAGGCCCTTTTCCTGAAGTTCACCTGAACGCCGAACCTTCGGAAAGCTGACCTCGTCCGAACGATCTCCGGAAACCCAATAAGCAAATTCTCATGTCTGCCAAGAAAACCAGTACCAAGAAATCCCCCGCCAAAAAAGCCGCGAAAAAAGCTTCCGCCCCGAAATCGGCGGCGAAGAAGACCTCCGCAAAACCGGCCAAGGCAAAAAAAACAGCAGCCTCCGCAAAAAAAGCGGCGGCCAAAAAGACAACCGCTCCCGCGGAACCTGAAGGGAAGGCGGAGGTCCCCGCCGAAACAACCGCTCCCGCGGAACCTTTCGGGAAGACGGAGGTCCCCGTCGATACGAACGAGCTGAAGGAAGCGGCCAAGAAAGCCGCCGCCGCGGCGGCCGACCGCGAAGACAAAGTGGAGGAGTCGCTTTCCGACGTGAATGAGCGCATCCGCCTCCTCATCCGCCGGGCTCGGGAGCAGGGCTTCCTGACCTACAAGGATATCAACGACCAGTTGCCGGAAACGGTCGATTCTCCCTCCGAGATCGAGAATGTCATTACCATTCTCGAAAACCTCGATATCGATATTATCGACGCCAAAGAAGTCGAAAAGTACAAGCAGCGGCTCGAGGAATCGACCGAGGAGGAAGTCCGCAATGCCCAATCGGATATTCTCGACGACCCCGTCCGCATGTACCTCAAGCAAATGGGGCAGGTGCCCCTGCTGACCCGGGAAGAGGAGGTCGCCATCTCCAAGCGCATTGAGGATGCCGAGACGCGGGCCATGGACACGCTTTTCTCCATTGCCTTCACAAAGGAATTCCAGCGGGAGCTTGCCCAAAAGCTGCTCGATCGTGATGAACGCTTCGACCGCGTCGTTCTCGACAAGAAAATCGACAGCCGCGAGCAGTATTTCAAGCAGCTGCCGAACCTGATTGAGCAGATCGGTAATCTGGAAAAGAAACTCGATGACGCCTGGCAGGCGGCCGAGACGGCCAAGGACGAGACTGCCCGTAAGCGCGCGGGAAACCGGTACCGGAAGTACGAGGCGGAACTGCGTCCCATTTTCCGGAAGTTCTGTTTCAAGCTGAAAGTATTCGAGGAGTACCTTGAAACCCTCGAGCCGATGATTCGGGAGATCCGGCAGTTGGTGGAGAGCCTCGAGCTGGCCGACCGTGCGGTGACCCGGCGCGGACGTGCCGTCGATGTCGAAAAGGTACAGAAGCGCCTCGAAGAGATCCGGCGCACGCTCCGGGTGCAACCGGAGGAATTCCTCGAGGTCCTCAAGGGCGTCCGCAAAGGCATGCGCATGGCTCACCGTGCAAAGACGGAAATGGTGGAGGCAAATCTGCGCCTCGTCATCTCCATCGCGAAAAAGTACACAAACCGCGGCCTCTCCTTCCTCGACCTGATCCAGGAAGGGAACATGGGTTTGATGAAAGCGGTGGAAAAATTCGAGTACCGCCGCGGATATAAATTCAGCACCTACGCGACCTGGTGGATCCGGCAGGCCATTACGCGCTCCATCGCGGACCAGGCCCGGACGATTCGAATCCCGGTCCACATGATCGAGACCCTGAACAAGGTGATGCAGGTGCAGAAACAGCTTCTACAGGAACTCGGGCACGAACCGACCGCAGAGGAGGTGGCCGAGGAAATGGAGCTGCCCGTCGAGCGAGTACAGCAGATCATGAAAATGGCCCAGCAGCCGATTTCGCTGCAGAGCCCGGTCGGAGACAGCGATGATACCAACTTCGGCGATTTCATCGAGGACAAGGGGGCGGACAATCCCTACGACATGACCGCATATTCCCTTCTACGTGAAAAGATCATGGACGTCCTCGACTCCCTCACCGACCGGGAGCGTCGCGTTCTCAGCCTTCGTTTCGGCCTCGTCGACGGGTACAGCCGCACCCTCGAGGAAGTGGGTCGCCAGTTCAATGTGACCCGCGAACGCATCCGCCAGATCGAGGCCAAGGCCTTACGTAAAATGCGCCACCCGACACGTATCCGCCAGCTTCACGGCTTCTTCGAACCGGAACACGTAAAGAACCAGCTCGAAGGAAACGGCAACAATTCCTGAGGCTGATTTAGCCATTCTTTTTTCCCGCAAAAAAGCCCGCTTCCGGTCTCGGAGGCGGGCTTTTAGCTGCGGAAGTCGATCCGCGACTAGCAAAGCTTACTTGATTTCGCGGTGGAGGGTGTGCCGCCGCAAACTCGGGTTGTACTTCTTTTTTTCCACGCGGCCCTGCTGCAAGCGCTTGTTGCGGGTACTCATGTAGCGGGAGGGCGCTTTATTTTCCGCGCGGGCCTCCGTGCATTCCAAAATAATATGTTCTCTCGGCATGGCTGAAATCTCCTGTTGAATTTCGGAAAAAGGCAGGCGAACGTCTCTTTGGCAAGGGCAAAGTAGGG
>CAYFRH010000063.1:11273-14803 GCA_964345345.1 uncultured Puniceicoccaceae bacterium
GGTTTCCCGAGGTAGGCGAGGGTCCAGATTTCCTGCCAGATGCGGGCTTTGCCGGCCGTGGTGAGGCGGCTTTGCCCCTCCTCGGGCGGGCCCTGCTGGAGAAAGCCGAGTTCGCGGTTGATTCGCTCAAGCTCGCGCTGATCCTGGTTGATCTGGTGGATCGGCTCGGTTTCGAAGGGAACCAAGTTTTCCCCAAAAGCGTCGAGGCGCTCGTGATGACGCTGGTGCAGGTGCTCCGGTTTGCGCGTCCAGGGGCGGCGCTCGACGTGCCAATGTTCGGGGTAAAAGCCGCCGAAGGGAAGAAAAAGATTATCGGTGACCACGATCTCACCGCTCTGCAGGTGAGAGGTAAAGGTCATGCAGGCCACTGTGTTGCCTCGGGTCTGCGGCAAGAAGAGCACCTGAACCCGCACGGTCCGTTCTTTATTTTCGTAGCAGGATACCCGCATGAGTACTTGATCGCCAAGAAGGGAAACAAGGGCCTGGGCCCGGGCAAAACCCCGGGCGCGAAGCCAGTTCTTCAGGGAAATGAAGCGGGACTGGCTGGGCCATTCGTCCCCGCGGGTGTTCTCTTCGAAGCGGGGAAAGAGCGGAAGCTGACTTTTGCTGAGGGTATGGATGACAAGGTAGTTGTAGCCCGTTTCGATGACAAACCAGAGCAGGAAGGCGATCGGAAACAGGAGTACAAAGTCGTACCTCGGGTCGATAAAAAGCTTGTAGACGCCCGCCATGAGCGCGGCGAGGAAAAGCCAGCGGCTCCAGCGGTTGAGGATGGCCACCACGGGAGAGGCCGTCCGCGCCGTAGCGAAGTGTAGAGCGAGATTGAGGACGGCCAAGCTGAGGACCGTCGCTTCAATGGCGAAGGTGTTCATACGAGGGGTGGAGGACAGGGGAGAAGGGATTAGTTCAGCCGCAGTGGCATGACCACGCAGAGGAAGCTATCCTGCGTGCGGAGGACCCCGGGACTGAGTTCGTCCTTGAACTCGAAAATGATCTCGTCGCGAGTCAGCGCGCGCAGGGGATCGAGGACGTACTGCGGGTTGAAGGCGACGCTGATCTCCGGTCCATCGTACTCGACATTGAGGGAGACGTTGGCTTCTCCGAATTCCGGGCTCTGCCCGATGACCTCGAGCTGGTTTTCTTTCATGGTGACTTTGACCGAATGGTTCTTCTCACTGGTGACGAGGGCCGCACGTCGTACGCAGTTGGCGAAGTTTTCCCGGTTCAGCTTGATATGGCGATCGTTGCTCTTGGGGATGACCTGCCGATAGTTCGGATAGTTGCCTTCCACTACTTTGGAAACGAGGTAAATGCTCTCGACGAGGCCGCTCTCTTCGTTGTCGTCCCCGGCGCTGATTTCGAAGGCCACCTGGCGGTCATTGAAGGCGATGCGCACGTTATCGCTCTTCCCGAGAAGCCGTTCCACTTCATGTACCGTCTTGGCGGGAAGGATGAGGTGACCGGCGTTTTCCTCCGCCACTTCGACCTGCTTGGAAATGACGGCAAGACGCCTCCCGTCGGTGGCGGCGAGGGTTAGCTGCTGGTCCTCGAAGTTGAAGAAAACGCCGTTCATGATATAGCGCGTTTCGTCGCTGGACTGCGCGTAGGAGACGCTCTTGAGCATGCGCTCAAGATCATCCTGGCGGAGCAGATAACTGTGCTGGTCGTCGAAGGTGGGCAGGGGCGGAAATTCGTCCGGACCGATGCCCATCATACGGAAAAGGGAGGAACCGCTGGAGATTCTTGCCTGCTGGTTGGCGTGGGTTTCCACCTCCACGTCGAGGGAGGGAAGTTCACGTACGATGCTACTGAGCTTGCGCACGGGCAGAGTGATGGCCCCGGGCTCCTGCACGTCGGCTTTGATTTTACAGCGGATGCCGAGGTCGAGATTGGTGGTCGTGAAGGCGAGCTGGCCGTCGGCCGCTTCGATCAGGACGTTGCCGAGAATGGGCATGGTGGCCCGGGTGCCGACAACGTTAAGGACCTGCTGCAATCCGCTTGTGAAATGGTCTCGATTGACTTTGAATTTCATGCGCTGAGAAAATCATGGAGAAGGCGAAGTGAAGCTGGCAATGCTAAATCAGGCCTGATCATGAGCGGCTTGCGGAGGTGTGGCCGGTTTCCGTGGGCCGATGCTTGCCAAAGCGGCGGGTAACCGTTTTCTTTGCACTCGAGATGGAATCGGATGATGCGCAGACGCTGTCGCGCCGGGCTCGCGGGTTGTACCAGGTGACCTTTAGCGATCACTCCATGAAGGAGCTTAACAAGCTGCCGGTGGAGGACCAGTTAAAGCTTGTAGACCGCATTTCCAGCCTGACGCCGCGTCAACTGGAAGGGGACGACGAGAGCATCGGAAGATTTCACCGCGAAGGCACCACCTACTACCGGGTACGGGCGGGGAATTTTCGCTGCTATTTCGAGGTGCGGGGCGACACGTTGTACGCCCATTACATTCTCCACAAAAAGACGCTGACGGACTTTATTTATCGAAACCGTCTCCCCGCCACGGAGGAAACCATGGCCGAGCAAAGCTCCTCCTTCTGGAAGTACCTTGAATCATTGAAGCGCAACGATGGTGGCTGAGCCCGATGAAGCGGAAAGCGGCGGTGAGGGCGGCCCTACCACCGTGCCCTATGCCAGCAGCGAGGAGGCCAGCCGGATCTACCTCTTGCCAAACCTGCTCACGGCGGGGAATCTTTTCTGCGGGTTTGTTGCCATAATCCGGTGTATCCAGGCGAAATTCGCCTCCACGGCGGAGGGAATTGCCGCGAATTTTCCCGAGACAGTCGCCCGGACACCGGTCGAGCTGTACGAGCAGGCGATCTGGTTCATCCTTGCCGCCGTGGTCTTCGACATGCTGGACGGGCGCATGGCGCGGCTCACGCGCAAGGAATCGTTGTTCGGAAAAGAATTCGATTCCCTGGCGGATGTCGTTTCCTTCGGACTCGCCCCGGCCCTACTGGTCTTTTTCCTTCTTCTTTCCCCAACGGAGGAATTTCCGCTCGTGCGGACGATCGGCGGGCTGGTGGGGTTCTTTTTTCTTCTCTGCGCGGCCGTGCGGTTGGCGCGCTTCAACATTCTCACGACGCCGTTGTTGCCTCATGAGGGTCGCATTCCCGACGGGGACTTTCTCGGGTTGCCGGTCCCGGCGGCGGCGGGGACGGTCTCGAGTATCGTTTTGGTCCTGAACCGCTACGAAGCCGCTTCTGGAGCGCTTTTTCTGCCAATCCTGCTGATTCTCATCGCTCTCCTGATGGTCTCCAGCATTCCTTACCCGAGCCTCAAGACGATCGGGACGAACACCCAGCTGGGGGTCCGCAGTTTCCTTTTCCTGCTTCTCGCGATCACGGCCATTTACCTGTTCCATTTCTTTGCCGTGGCGCTCGTTTTTCTCGGTTACATCGGGTACGGGATCGGACGGTACTTTCTTTTCCGTCCGGGCAGGCGGGAACGGACGAACGGATAAGGGAGGAAATCATTCCGCATGGGAAAGGTGCTGGAGGCGGTCGGATTGGTCATTGCTTCCGTCG
>CAYFRH010000064.1:0-14663 GCA_964345345.1 uncultured Puniceicoccaceae bacterium
TCGGCTTCACGACGACGATCTGGCCCTTGCGGACAAAGGTTTTCATGCCGCCGAGGGCGCGAATTCCCGCGTCAAACAACTCGGAGGGCCCACCTCCGTGCACGGCGACAAGATCAGGTGCGGGGCCTGTCGCGGCAGTAGTGGAATTAGCGGGCGATCCGAAGAGGGAAGGGATCACCGGCACTGTCGCGCCCCCGAGAGCGAGGCCAAGACCTTTACGGAAAAATTCTCTGCGTTGCATAACCGTCTCCTTTTTGGAAGAGCCTGTCCTCCGGAAACGCGAATAGCAAGATCAAGCGCTGCTCGGGTGTGGGGTTTTCCCCTGTCGAGGGACTTCTCTGACAAGCTTGACCGTTTGGAGGAATCCCTTGGAATCGGTTGGCTCTAATGAATCAGCTTCGCTTTCTCCTGCTCATTCCCTTTTTACTCCTCGCTCAGTTCGGATCGGCCCAAGAGACCACCGAAGCGCTTTGGTTGCGGGATGTCGCCCTGCGCCCCGACGGCGGCCAACTGGCGGTCCAGTACGCGGGTGATCTTTTTCTTGTCGGCCCCGAAGGCGGAGAGGCGAAGCCGTTTGTTCGCAATGACTCCCATGAAGCCCGTCCCATTTATTCTCCCGATGGCCGGCGTATTGCCTTCGCTTCCGACCGCCACGGCAACTATGATGTTTTTGTCATGAACGCCTCCGGTGGAAAGGCCAAGCGCCTTACCTACCATTCCCGAAACGATCTTCCAACGGCTTTCAGCGCGGACGGACGTCGAATTTTCTTCCGCTCCACTCGCCTTGATGATCATCGCAGCGCGCAGTTTCCCTCCGGAGTCATGAGCGAGTTGTACAGCGTGGACCTCGACGACGGCCGCGTGCGACAGGTCCTGACCACTCCGGCCGAAAATGCACGGCCGGATTCTGAAGGAACCTTCCTGATCTACGAGAACATCAAAGGATTCGAAAACCCGTTCCGGAAGCACCATATTTCGGCGATTGCCCGCGACATCCGCCTAATAGACCTTTCCACCGGCAGGGATCGTCTTCTTACGAAGTGGCGGGGCGAGGACCGGCAACCCCATTTCGCACCGGATGGAGAGACCTTTTTTTTCCTGAGCGAGCGGAACGGGAGCTTTAATGTCTTCCGGGCTCCGCTTGATGGATCTTACGAGCCGCAGGCGGTCACCCGCCATGAGACTCACCCCGTCCGATCTCTTACCGTGGCCGCCAACGGGGCCATGGCCTACTCCTTTGCGGGAAGGATTCATTACAAGCCGGCTCCCTCGGCCGATTCCAAGGCCCTCCGGATCCGGATTCCCGGCGAAACGCTGCGGGAAGTCACAAAGCGCGACGAACTTTCCGGGCAGATCGAGGAGTTCAGCCTCTCGCCGGATGGAACGGAAGTCGCCTTCATCACCGGGGGCGATGTCTATGTTGCCTCCGCGGAACATGGGACGAGTCGCCGTATCACCCGTACCGTCGGCGAGGAGCGGGATCTTAGCTGGCACCCGGATGGCCGCGTCCTTCTCTACGCGGCCAACCGCGACGGTCATTGGGGCCTCTATGAGACCTCCCTCGGGGAGAAAGAGGCGGTCTTCTATGACGCGGTTTCCTTTACCGAAACAAGCCTCCCGGTGAACGCTTCCATGGACGCCACCGAACCGCGGTACGAACCTTCCGGAAAGCGAATCGCTTACATGAGCGGCCTGACCGCGCTGCGGCTTTTTGATCGCTCCAGCGGCGAGGATGTTCTTCTCCTTGAAGATACCGGGCTCTGGCGATACCGAGGGAATTCGAATCATTTCGCGTGGGGCCCGGAAGGTGGTCACCTTCTCGTTGATTACGAACAAACAGCCGGTTCTGACGAAATCGGGCTTTTGGACGTGGAGGAACCGGGGCAACTCCGTAACCTCACCCGGAATGGGTTCTTCGATGCTGGCGGCCAATGGGCCCTCGGAGGAAAGGCTATGCTTTTCCAGAGCGACCGGGACGGACGGCGTAACTTTCGCGGCCGTGACAGTGAGCTTTCCGTCTGGCTACAGTTTTTTGATCGATCCGCCCATGAACGGTTCCGCCTCAGTGAAGCGCGCCTCGCCGCCCTTGAGGAACGGGAGGCGCACCGGAAGGCGAAAGCCGGCGAGAGAGAAGAGGCCGGGGCGGCGGACGCCGATACGGAGCCGGGAGAGGAGGCAACCGGGGAGGATGGGCCGCCGGTCCTTGACCTTGAAGGCCTCCGGTACCGGCGGATACGTCTTACCAGCGAGGCGGGCGATATCGCTTTGCCGGTTCTTTCCCAAGATGGCGAGACGCTTTATTACTTCGTGGAGAGCGAGGATGGCTACGACCTGTGGAAGAAGGAGACCCGCAACGGAAAAACGGACCGTCTTGGGGTCACGGGATTGGCGCTGGACCGGGACGCGCGGTACGCGGCCGTGGGCGTCAGAAAGATGGTTCTCGGACCGGAGGACAAAGAGCTGTTCCTTCTGAACGAGGGTCGTATCCAGAAAATAACCACGGAAAGCGGAAAGACGGAGAAGATAGGGATCCGCGCCTCGGCGGATTGGAACGAACCGGCCCGGCGGAAATACGAACTGGACCATGTCCACCGGGTCATGAAGCAGCGCTTTTACCGGAAGGACCTCCACGGGGTTCCGCTTGCCGAATATCGCGCGCACTATGAGCAGTTCCTCCCCCATATTCACCATCCCGCCGATTTCGCCGAACTCCTGAGCGAGTTTCTTGGTGAACTTAATGTAAGCCACACCGGGGCCTACCCGAGGAACGGGTTGGAATCAGCCGACGAGACCGCCAGCCTTGGTTTTTTCCCCGACCGGGAGGATTCCGGCCCGGGTGTTCGCGTCACCGAGGTCCTGCCGGAGGGGCCTCTGGCGAAGGCCTCCGTGAACATTGTCGCCGGCGATCGCCTCCTCGCTCTTGATGGCGAAGCGCTCCCGCACTTGGAAAAGTTGCACCGCCTTCTCGACAATAAGGCCGGAAAACCCGTTGGCCTGACCGTGGCCTCCGCGGACGGCGCGGAACGAAGCGTCCGGGTCTATCCGGTTTCCCTGGACCGACGGGATCAGTGGCTCTACGACCGCTGGGTCCGGAGCCGCCGCGATGCGACCCGCGAACTTTCCGAGGGGCGGCTTGGCTATGTCCACATCCAGTCCATGAATGACCGCGGGTACCGTCAGGTTTACGAGGAGGCCCTTGCCCTTCCGGAATCCGTGGAGGCCCTCGTCGTTGATACCCGCTTCAACGGGGGCGGTTTCCTTCATGACGAACTGATTCGTTTTTTCAATGCACAGCGCTACTACCGCTATGAAGTACAGGGACGCCTGCGAGGATTTGAACCGCAGGAGCGATGGGCGAAGCCGCAGATCCTTCTCATGAGCGAGAGCAATTACTCCAATGCCTACATGGTACCGCAGGTTTTTCAGGATCTCGGTCTCGGCACTCTCGTCGGCATGCCGGTTGCCGGAACCGGGACTGCCGTCTGGTGGAAACCGCTTCCGTTCTCGCCGGTCGTCTTCGGCATCCCTCAGGTCGGTATCCGCGACCTCGAGGACGATTATCTGGAAAACAAGGAGATTTTTCCGGATGTGCAGGTCGACAACCCGCCGGCAACGGTCGCCCGTGGCGAGGACGCCATGCTGGAGGCAGCTGTCGCGGAAATGCTGCGACAGCTGTAGAGGAGGGGCCTACTTGCGCTTGAAAAAGCGCCGGGGACCCGCTGGTTGAGACGTGACGGGCAGGAGGATCTTATTCGAGCTGCCTCCGTAATCGAGGCTGTAGAAGACATGGTCCCGGCGCGGCTTCAGGATTTTCATGACCTTGGGAAGCATCTTCTTCGGCATGAAGCAAAACAGCAGAAGCCGCTCCCCGGAACGTCCTTCTCCGGGGACCACGGTCGCGCCAAGTCCAAGGTCGCGGATTTCGTTGGCAATGTCCCGAATGTCCGGACCTCCCACGACCCGCAAAGAGAGGTTTCCAAGGGGAACGCGGCGCTCAACCAGAATCCCCAGTACGTTGCCAAGGGAAAATCCGAGGGCGAAGAAAAGGGCGAGGACCGGACGTTCGGCGATCTTGTCCAGCGTGATGGAGACCACCGAGAGCCAGATCGCGACCTCCACGAACCCGAGAAGAAAGGAGGTTTTCAAACGACCGTCGATGACCGAGATCACGCGCAATGTCCCAATGCTCACATCGAGAATGCGAGCCGCCATGATGAGAAGTCCGACGCCTAAGATCACCAGCCAGTCCATGTTGATCAGGTGATGACCTCCCATTCGGACGCGTCAATGGCTATTCAGAGGAAATTTCCCGGGCTTCGGACAAGCTGTGTCTCACCCTAATCGGCAGACTGTCTGCATGTGGCTCGCAACTCAACATGGTTTCTATAGTATTGTCCGCAAAGGCGAGCGGGAATTTCATATTCGCGCCCGTATTCGTCGGGATCTGGTCAACCTCCTCGACGTCACGGGGCAGGAGGCGGAAATCCTCGAATGGCCACGCGCAGATTACCATTATCGCGTGATTGTCGATCACCTTGATTTCCTCAACATCATGGCCGGTCTTGCTGTTGCCCTCGATTACCCGAATTTCAAAGGCAGGATCGCCGAAACGTTTGATCAGCGGGAGAAGTTGCCCGCCTTTCAGGAAATCTGGCAACTGATGGCCCGCCTTCAGGAAGAGCCGCCCTCTTAGCTCCTGGCCGGGCGCGAGACCCATTCCTGCTCTTCGGCTGCCGTAAAGCGGTAGGGCAGCTCGGTGGCGCGGGAGATGCCGATGCGCCCGTCGCAGAACACGGAGGCGGGCCGGCCGGGAAGCACCAACTGGCAATCGGGCAGGCCAAGGAGATTCGTGCCGTGGTAGCGGCCATCGATCCCGAAGGCGGCGGTCAGTTTCCCGGGCCCCGAGCAGAGATCCCGATCCTTGTCTTTTTTGCGGCGGCGGCGCATAATTTCCAGACCGGTGGTTGGCCGCAGGGCTCTGATGAGGACAAAGCCGTGCACTCCGGCCGGCCCGGTCAGGAAGTTCAGCAGGTAATGGACCCCGTAATTGAGATAGACATAAGCGGTCCCGCAGGAATGTGCGGCCACGAAGGCGCGTGCTTTCGTTCGATAGAAAGTGTGGCAGGCGGGATCGTCCTCTCCGAGGTAGGCTTCCGTTTCGACAATGCGTCCCGAACAGCCCCGGAAAGTCAGCTCCGCACCAATAAGAGCACGGGCGCAATGGAGGGCCTCGTCGGCAAAAAACGTTTTCGGGTCCAGAGTCATGGATGTGATCAGGGAAAAAGCTGAAGGAGAGCCGGCGTTGCGGGCAAGCCGTGATTGTGTCGCCGCGTTCGCGAGAAGGCAGAAAAGACGGCTTGTCGGTGACGCTGCTTTCCTGCTACGCAGCTTTCATGAGTACGGAAATTGCGGAAGCGACAAGCAAACGGGCGGCAGTCCATACCATCGGCTGCCGCCTGAATGAAGCGGAGTCGCAGGCCCTTCGCGACCAGCTGCGCCGGCGCGGTTACCGGATCGTTCCTTTCGGGGAAGAGGCGCAGGTCGGTATTATCAACACCTGTACCGTGACCCGCGAAGCGGATGCGAAGAGCCGCAAGGCCGTACGACAATTCATCCGGCGGAATCCCGGAGCATTCACCGCCGTCATCGGCTGCTCGGCCCAGTTGCGCGGCGGCGAGTTCGCTGCCCTGCCGGGGGTCGACCTTGTTATCGGCAACCGCCACAAATTCAGTGTGCTTGATCATCTCGAGGACGGAAAGCGGACGAAACCGCTCGTTGTCCGTGAGAAAATCAAGCGGGAGGAATTTGTGCAGCCATTTGCCGCCGGGATGCCCTACGATCAACGAGCAAACCTGAAGATCCAGGACGGCTGCGATTTTCTTTGCAGCTTTTGTTGCATTCCCTTTGCCCGTGGGCCCTCGCGCCCGCGTGTGTTTACGGACGCCCTCGCGGAAGCCCGCGCGGCCGTCGCCCGCGGCGTGCGGGAACTGATTTTTACGGGGGTGAATGTCGGCACTTACAATGAGGGAGGTTGTTCCCTCATCGATCTCGTTGACGCCGTGGGGGAGATTCCCGGCCTCGATCGGATGCGCCTCGCCAGTATCGAGCCGACGACGGTGGATCCCCGGCTTCTGGACCGGATGGCGGAACCCCGTCATGCCCTCCAGCCGCTCCTGCATCTCCCGCTGCAATCGGGCTCCGATCGTATTCTCGGCAAAATGCGTCGTTTGTACCAGATGGATCATTACAGAGAATTTGTCCTCGAGGCCGTCCGTCGCGTGCCCGGACTGTGTGTCGGGACGGATATCCTGGTTGGCTTTCCCGGAGAAACGGAGGAGGACTATGCCGCCACCCGATCCGCCTTTCTTGATCTGCCCTTCGCCTACGCCCATGTCTTTCCGTACTCACGCCGGGAGGGAACCCTTTCCGAAAAGCGGGACGAATTCCCGGTGGCGGACGAGGAGAGGAGCCGCCGCGTCACCGAGTTGCGCGAACTCAGCCAAAGGCGTTACCAGGCCTTCATGGAGAGGGAAAAAGGGAATATCGTGACCGCTCTGCTCGAGGATCCCCGCGAGAACGGCTTCCCGGGGTACACCGGTAATTATATCCGCGTCCTCGTTCCGAAAGGGAGGGAGGACCTGCGTAACCGAATGGCCGAAGTGCGGCTTCTCCGATCGCAGGAAGGTTATATGGAGAGCGAACTTGTCGCGGTGGAGCCCGCCGCCCCGGGGGCCGTCGGGCTTTCCCGCGAGCCGTTTCCCGAAGCAACCGGGTGAGGACCGGCGGTGGACGAGAGAAAAATGGAGGGCCCGCCGTCCGGGAAGCGGGACGACGGGCCCTTGTATCGGGGGGATACGTGGTTGGCTCGGCTCTGTTCAGTTTTCTCCCTGGCGGGTAGAAAGGCGTTTGCGCAGGAAGAGCAAGGCCGCTCCAAGGAATCCCGCGGCGAGCGGGCCGAGGGCCGGCTCCGGCACCGCCGCGACGCGTATGTCGTCGAAGGCCACGGTTTCACCGCCACTCGTCATGACAGTGTCGATACGAACGTCGAGGAAGGTGCCGGAGACCGGCAGGTCGGGACTGAAGAATTCGGTGAGTTCGAGGCTGAGAGGATCCCCTTCCCCGATGCCGTCAAGGTCGGCATCCCAGGCAAGGTGGGAATTGAAAGTGGTCCCGTCGTTTTGAAAGGAGAGGGCCGTTGTCCATGCCCCTCCGTCCACGCGGTAACGGAGGTCGAGGAAATCATCGGCGGCGTCGTACTTGTCGATTGAACCCGCCGCCATTTTCAGGGAAAAGCGGACCGCGTCCAAATCGGTGATTTCCACACCTGTGAAATCGATCCGGGCAAGGCCGGACGGATTATTGTCGGTGATGACGTCCTCCGCTGCCCAGAACCAGGTTCCGCTGTAACCGGTGTAGGCGGGCAGGTTCAAGGCACCCGTCTCTCCGTCCGTGCGGATAAAGTAATCGGCGTCCCCGTCCGTGAATTGATCCGTGACGGTGTAGCGAACATTTTCTCCCACCGTCTCGAAACCTTCATGGAGAAGGATGGAACCGGCGAGGGGCGATCCGGCGCACAGGAAAAGGGCCGTTCCGCGTTGGATGGTTTTGTTAGTTATGTATGGAATTTTCATGACGCCCCAAGCCTCAGTCGGGTTGGGACGCATGGCAAGAAGGGTGCCTGCCAGATTTGAAGGGGCTCGCCTACCGGAATTCAGGTAGGCTCTCAGGCTTCCTGTTCCTGAAGGCGCGCCTCCATCGTTTCGCGGGTTACGGTGTACTTGGCCGCACAGCGGGGGCAGTTAACCTGTATTTTCTCGTCGCCTTCGAAAAGGGCTTCCGCGTCCGCCCGCATCGGGTTGACGAGGATGTCGATGATCTTTCGCTGGCTACACCCGCAGTGCCATTTGAAGCTGCGGCTCTCAATGGGGGCCACGGTTTCCTTTTCCCGGATCGTTGCCATGGAGGCCCGCGAAAGATTGCGGAACCATCCGATGTCGTAATCCGGGTGGGCACCGGCGAGGACGTAGTGATTTTCCGCGACATTAAAAATACGCCCCGGTCGCTGTTCCGATTGGCTGTAGAAGAATTCAATCGCTCCTTTGGCGCTGTTTCCTTCGAAGGGAACAATGCTTCGGTGGGGGTGCTTGCCACGGGCGACCAGATCCTGATAAAAGAGGTTACTTTCTTCCCGGCGAAGGCTCTCCGTATGCACCCGACCCGTTACGGTGGAGAGTTCCGTGTCGGCAGCGAGGAAGAGGCTACAGTGCGGGTCGCGGAGATGGATCGTCCATGCGAGCACTTTATTGCGGGGATGGGAGGCCGCGTGCAGAACAAAAACGGCAAGGTAGTCCCGGAAGAGGTCAGGCAGAGGATCGGGTAAATCAATGGAAAAACGCTCCCGATGCTGCTTCCAGGCCGAGAAAAGAGGCCGTGGGTCTGCTTCTGAGAGGAGAACATGGCGGCCGCGCACAAAGGAATTGTCGATACGGGAGAACGGAGTGGTCATGTCCGACGGTCAATTCAGCTCGATTTCATCATCCCTCGTCTCGCCCTGTAGCAGGCGGAAAAGGTCATTTCGGTCCTTTTCCTTGCGAAGAAATTTTTCAAAGAGAGCGTACCGGTCCCCGAGATCCAGGGTTTCGAGAAGGCGCTGTTTCATATCGGGACACTGACAGATTGCCTGAATGGCTACGTCGACGAAGGGTTCGGGCTCCTTGAGGCCTTTCAGAAACTCCATGTATTCCTCCGGCAGGTTTGCGGTGAGACCGGATTCCGACTGGACGAGGGAGAGGATGCGTTTCCTTTTATCTTCGTCGTCGGCCGGTGTTTCCGGAGTGGAGCAGGATTCGATGCGGATCAGGCGGTAGGGTTCTTCCTGCACGATTTCGAGAAGACGGACGCGAGCGATACCCTGCAGCGCGAGATTGGTAGTTCCGTCCGGATTCTGGTGAGCGGCCCGAATGACGCCCACACTGCCGTACTCATGAGGAGGTTCTTCTCCGGAACCATGTTCGGAATCTTCCTTGAAGATGGCGAACATCCGCTGTTCTTGCAAAACATCCTCCAGCATCGTCCGGTAGCGCTGTTCAAAGATGTAGAGGGGCACCACTGCGTGCGGGAAAAGGACCATTTCCCGGAGGGTCATGACGGGGACAATTTCCGGGATCTCAATCTCGTCGTCTGGGTTCATACGAAAAAATAGGTCAGGCTTAGCTCTGAAGCAACCTCCTTGCTTAATCCTCAAAAACAGGAGAGGAGGCAGGCTGGAAATAAGTCCGAACCTTATTCAGGGCACTAATCTCCGTTAAAAAGCCTAATCTCGCCATTTGTAAGGCTGCAGCATGGCCGGATCGGGAGAATCAGTCTCTGCATAATACACGGCCATCCGCAGAACGGCGAGCCGGTCCGGTGGAGTCTGTTCGCGCAGGTTCAGGATTTCCTCGAAAAGGGTTTCGGGGGCACGACCTCGCAATTCGTCGATTTCGTGCAGCCCGATGTCGAGAAGGTCGCGCACGGTGCCGAGGTCCATGCCCGGAATTCGGTTAAATGCTGAATGCAAGGCTTCGTAATCCACCTTTTTGCGTTTGCGACCGGCGGGAAACGGATAATCGGTATCCTCCATAAGGTCTCCATGGACGAATTGAGCGGCTTTGACAACAAGGACCTCTTTGGGACACCGGTTGCGCAGTGGGACAAATGTTGTGACAGAAAGTAACAGCTTGGGTCCCGGCATCTTGTTTTCGGTTTTGATAGTGGATTTTATAGAACTCCAATCATGAACAAGTTATGAAATTTCTTAGGCGGTGGCACAACCATTGCAGAGTGGATCTCTGTTATGGGTAAAATTTTAGGCATTGATTTGGGAACCACGAACTCCTGCATGGCTGTCATGGAGGGGGGTGAGCCCACGGTCATTCCGAATAGTGAAGGATCGCGGACAACACCCTCGGTTGTGGCCTTTACCAAAAACGGCGAGCGCCTTGTCGGGCAATCCGCCAAACGTCAGGCGGTGACCAATCCGCAAAACACCATTTTTTCCGCCAAGCGCCTCATCGGCCGCAAGCTGTCCGAAGTTCAGGAAGAAGCCAAAGGGCTTCCTTTTGAAATGACAGAAGGCAAAAACGGAGACGCGTGGATTAAAGTTAGTGAGAATGGAGAGGAGAAATCGCTTCCACCCGAACAAATCAGCTCCATGGTTCTCGCGAAGCTGAAGGCGGACGCGGAAGCTTATCTCGGGGAATCCGTCACGCAGGCGGTGATCACCGTTCCAGCCTATTTCAACGATTCCCAGCGGCAGGCAACCAAAGACGCCGGCACGATCGCCGGGATGGAGGTCTTACGAATCATTAACGAGCCGACTGCGGCATCCCTTGCCTACGGTCTCGACAAAAAAAGCGAGGAAACGATCGCTGTTTATGACCTCGGCGGAGGTACCTACGATATCTCCATTCTCGAAATCGGAGACGGCGTTTTTGAAGTCAAGGCCACGCACGGGGACACTCACCTTGGCGGGGACAACTGGGACGATGCCATCATCAAGCATCTTGTGGAAGACTTTAAAAAAGAAAGCGGGATTGACCTTGGGCAGGATAAGATGGCTTTACAGCGGTTGAAGGAGGAGGCTGAAAAAGCGAAAATCACTCTCAGCTCTTCCCAGTCGACCGACATCAATCTTCCCTTTATTACGGCCGATGCCTCCGGGCCCAAGCACCTGAATGTGCAACTTACCCGGAGCAAAGTCGAGCAGATCACCGATCATCTTTACGAGCGAACGGTCGGTCCGTTCAAAAGCTGCCTCGAAGATGCCGGCGTGCAAAGCGGGGATATTGGAAACCTTGTTCTTGTTGGTGGCATGACTCGCATGCCCAAGGTGGTCGAAACGGCGCGAAAGCTTGCCGGGAAGGAACCAAATAAAGGCGTGAATCCCGACGAAGTCGTGGCGATCGGCGCCGCGATTCAGGGTGCTGTTCTATCCGGCGATGTGAAGGATGTTCTTCTCCTTGATGTAACTCCGCTCACTCTCGCCATCGAAACAGCTGGCGGGGTCGCCACGCCGATGATCGAGCGGAACACGACGATTCCGTCGAAGAAGTCCCAGACCTTTTCCACCTATGCTGATCAACAGACCGCGGTGGACGTTAAGGTTCTCCAGGGCGAGCGGCCCATGGCCAAGGACAATAAGCTTTTAGGGAATTTCCGTCTTGATGGAATTCCGCCCGCTCCGCGGGGGACCCCGCAAATTGAGGTTACTTTCGATATCGACGCCAACGGCATTCTTCATGTTTCAGCCGTCGAAAAAGGTACTGGCAAGGAGCAGAAGATTTCCATCACCAACGCTTCCGGACTCAATGAGGACGAGGTGAACCGAATGAAGGAAGACGCTGAGAAAAACGCGGAAACGGACAAACAAGCCAAGGAGCTTGCCGAAACCCGCAATCAACTCGACACCGTCGTCTTCAGTACGGAAAAGCTTCTCAATGAAAGCGGCGACAAACTCTCCGAGACGGAAAAGTCCACCGTGCAAAGTGTGGTCGACGAAGGGAAGAAGGCCCTCGAATCGGAAAATCTTGAGGAGGTCAAAGCGGCTCTTGAGAAGATCAATAATAACACCGAATTGCAGCAGATTATGGCCAAGCTCTACCAAGGCGAAGCTCAGGAGCAGGGGCCGACGGCCGGTGCTCAAGAAACTTCCGGTGGCGAGGGCGGCAGCCAGGAATCCGCGGAAACCTCCGGCGGAAACGATAACGTGGTTGATGCCGAAGTGGAAGACGTCGACGAAAACAAGAAGTAAATTCGTTATCTACGACAATAAAATCTTAAACAATCAATAAATACAATCATGGCAGACAATAAGGTTAACATCACCCCTCTCGGGGATCGGGTTCTGGTAAAGCCGATCGAAGTGGAGGAAGAAGTCAAAGGCGGGATCATCATCCCCGATTCGGCAAAGGAAAAGCCCACCACGGCGGAAGTCCTTGCCCTCGGGAATGGTCGCAAAGAAGGCGAGAACTACGAGTTCTCCGTTAAAGTCGGTGATCGCGTGATCATCAGCAAGTACGGTGGTACTCAGGTTAAGTACGAGGATGATGAATTCACCATCCTTCGCGAGGATGATATCCTCGCTATCGTCAATGGCTAACCCACCTGATTCGGCTAACACAATCAAAGAACTTACAGAATAATATCATGGCTAAACAAATTCGATTCGACGAAGACGCGCGCAAAAAACTCCTGAATGGAGTCGAGCAACTAGCCCGTGCCGTCAAAGTAACGCTCGGTCCTAAGGGCCGGAACGTGGTTATCGACAAAAAATTCGGTAGTCCCACGGTCACAAAAGACGGGGTTTCCGTCGCCAAGGAACTGGAACTCAAGGATCCCTATGAAAACATGGGGGTTCAGATGGTGAAGGAAGTCGCCACGAAAACGAGCGACATCGCCGGCGATGGGACAACTACCGCGACTGTTCTTGCTGAAGCGATCTTCCGGGAAGGTCTAAAAAACGTTTCTGCCGGTGCCAACCCGGTTTATCTCAAGCGCGGGATCGACAAAACCGTGGAAAACGCGGTCAAAGCGATCAACGACCTGAGCATTTCCGTTACCGACCGTGAGGCGGTGAAGAATGTGGCCACGGTTTCCGCCAACTGGGAAGAAGAAATCGGGTCTATCATAGCGGATGCAATGGACAAGGTCGGCAAGGATGGAACCATCACCGTTGAAGAAGCCAAGGGCATTGAGACCACTCTCGATGTTGTCGAAGGTATGCAATTCGACAAAGGCTATCTCAGCCCCTACTTCGCCACGGACCAGGAAGCGATGGAAGCCGTTCTTGAGGATGCCTACATCCTTATTCATGAGAAAAAGATCTCCAACCTGAACGACCTGCTTCCGTTGCTGCAGAAAGTCTCCCAGAGCGGCAAGCCCTTCCTCATAATCGCCGAAGACGTTGAGGGCGAGGCACTGGCCACACTTGTCGTAAACAAGTTGCGCGGCATGCTCAACATCTGCGCCGTCAAGGCACCTGGTTTCGGAGATCGGCGGAAGGCGATGCTGGAGGATATTGCTGTCCTTACCGGCGGTCGCTGCATCACCGAGGACCTCGGCATCAAACTCGAAAACCTTGAACTTAGTGACCTTGGCCGTGCCAAGCGCGTCACCGTGGATAAGGAAAACACCACCATTGTTGAGGGTGCGGGCAGCGCGAACGATATCCAAGGCCGCGTTAAGCAGATCCGCCGCCAGATCGAAGAAACCACCTCTGATTACGACCGCGAAAAGCTGCAGGAGCGCCTCGCCAAACTCGCCGGCGGTGTGGCCGTCATCAATGTCGGAGCCGCCACGGAACCGGAAATGAAGGAGAAGAAGGCACGCGTTGAAGACGCTTTGCACGCGACCCGCGCCGCTGTGGAAGAAGGCATTATTGCCGGTGGCGGAACTTCCCTCATCCGCATCCGCGACAGCATTAAGGACCTGAAGCTCGAAGGCGACGAGGAGATCGGACGCAGTATCGTCTTTAAGGCCCTCGATTATCCGTTGCGCCAGCTCTGCATCAATGCCGGTGTGGAGGGCAGTCTTGTTGTCCAGGAGGTCAGTAAGCTCAAGGGCAACAATGGCTATAATGTAGCGACGGAACAATACGAGGATCTCATCAAGGCCGGAGTCGTCGACCCTGCCAAGGTGACCCGAAGTGCCCTGCAGTACGCCTCCTCCGTAGCCGGCCTGCTCCTCACCACCGAAGCCCTCATCACCGACCTGCCGGAAGAAAAGAGTGAGTCCGGCGCCGGCGGTGGCGGCGACATGGGCGGCATGGGTGGTATGGGCGGCATGGGAGGCATGGGCGGCATGATGTAACGCCCGGCTTCGCCGATTCTCTATCCATTCTTTTATCGCGCTCCCGGTTCCCACCGGGAGCGCTTTTTTGTGCGCCCGGCAGGGCGTACCTTCAGAGTGATCATGAACGAAGTGAATGAAAGTCTCTTATCCACCCGGCAAGGGGAAGGATTAGCCGAAGGGCAACTGCGAGATCGCGAGGTCATCGTGGGAAGGATGCCCATGGCAAAGCGCTGGCCTGACGAACAGGAATCGCATAGGAGGCATGGCCGTTGGTTGAGCAGGCAAAGAACTGTAAAGTCCGATACTTGTACGGAAAGCGGCCATGTATATGCGGCAGGCATAAGCGTGAAGGCAGGTGCGCATTACCCGGGGAGATCTGGGATGTTGTCGCGGCAAGCGACTACACGGGCCGAGAGTTCGATGGAGGACATCTCAGAAGTCAGCCGAGGTCATAATAGTCCGCATCGATCGCGGATGAAGGACCGAACCGAAATCAGACAACGAGGAACCCAACCATGAAAGGGAGCGAGGAAGCAGAAGCCGGCGGGAGCACCCGTCGGGCCGGGGCCGGAGATGGCGGAAGGAATCCGCGAACGGCTGCCCCCGGTGCCTCAGAGCCCCCATCGGGCAGGGACAAACCCGTTGCTCAGGATCAGCAGTTGATCGAAGAGTTGATCGAGCGCGATAACTTGAATCGCGCATGGAAACAAGTCCGTCGCAACCGGGGTAGTCCGGGAGTGGACGGACGCGACCTGAATCAAGCCCAAGCCTACGTGAAAGAGCATTGGAATGAGATCGAAGCGCATCTGCTGGCTGGGACGTACCGTCCCAAG
>CAYFRH010000065.1:0-9726 GCA_964345345.1 uncultured Puniceicoccaceae bacterium
CAGGCCGGATTAATGGCTTTCCGCACTTCCGTCGGGTGGATCGAGGAGGTGGATCTCGTGGTGACCCGGTTTTTCGATGGAAAGGCGGAGCCACCAAGCTGGCCAGGAACAAAGAAATTGGGGAATCCGGTCGGCCCACTCCACCGCAAGCAGGAAAGGTGATGCGAGGAATTCCTCGAGGAGGAGAGCTTCCGCCGCTTCTTCACTCCCGAGGCGGTAGGCATCGAGGTGGAGAAGTTGCCGCTTCCCTTCGTACATATTATACAGAGTGTAGGTCGGGCTGGTCACGGAGCTGCGGATGCCAAGGCCCCGGGCAAGACCGCGGACAAAGGTCGTTTTGCCGCAACCAAGATCGCCGACCAGGCCGAGGGCACAATCCGGGGGCAGGGCTTGGGCGATCTGCTTCCCCAAATCCTCCGTCTCTTCGGGACCGGAGGTGACAAGGCCGGAACGCAGGTCTTCGGGAAAGCGCATACGACAGTAGAGAGGCCGGTTCAGGGGAGGGCCTCCGGCAACAGCTGGATCCAGAGGATGGAATTGAGGTTGAAAAAGGCGTGAAAGAAGATGGGGACGCGGAGATTGCCGCTAATCTCGTAGGCGAGCCCGAGGCAGACGCCCACCGCGACCAGCCCGGGGAGGCTCTGCAGGTTGCCGTGGATGACCCCAAAAAGGGCACCGCTGATGAGCAGGGCAAAAGGTCGGGAGGAGCGGCCTTTCAGAAAACGGTAGATGCCCGCGCGGAAGACGAGTTCCTCGACCACGGGGGCGACCCCCACCGCCAGTATCAGCAGGCCGACAAGGACGATCGGATGCGAGGCTTCCTGAAAAAGAAGGACCGCCTCCTGCATAGGCAGTTCGATGGGAAAACCGCGGCTGCGCAGGAATTCAAGAAGAAGATTCCAGAGCGCGCCAACGGCATAGACAATCGGCAGGGAGGCAAGGCAACAGGCAAGGCCGGTGAACAAAGCGGCGGGAAAGGAAAAGAGCTGCGGACTGAGGGGCCCTTCCCCGGGCTGCCGGTAGTGAAAGCGGAAGCGCAGGAAAAGGTACAGCATGCCGCCCTGCAGCAGGAAACCGCCGAGAACCGTGGTGAGGGCGCCGGGAGGAGTGGAGGTGTCGCCGAATTGCTGATACAGGCCACTGACGAATGTTCCGGAAAGGAGGAACCAGAGGAGCAGGCTGACAAGGAAGAGGCCGAAATCAAGCGGACGGATCGGCCATGAGCCGATCTTGCCCGTGTCGAGACGGCGCTGGCGGCGGAGGAGGTTTCCCAGCACGAAAAAAGAGATCAGGCTCCCCGCCAGAATGAAGGCCCCGTAAACAAGCGGAGCCGGGTGATCGCGAAGGTAAGCCTGCAGTTCCTCGGGCGTCATAAGGAGAGAATCTCCTTACCATCCCAGACCGTTTTGCCGGCGACAAGGGTGCGTTTGACGACGCCGCGAAGCTGGCGCCCGTTCCATGGGCAGTTTCGGGCCTTGCTTTGGAAGCGCTCGGGGTCGACGTAGCGGCGTTCTGCTGGATCGAGAATGGTGATGTCGGCGGCAGCGCCTGCGGCAAGGCTTCCCCCCGGGAGTCCAAGGATGGCCGCCGGCTTTCGGGTCAACAAATCGATGACGAGCCCGAGGGGAGCGTCCGCCTCGTAATGAAGCACCTCGAGGGTGGCCGCGAAAGCGGTTTCCAAGCCGATAATGCCGAAGGGCGCGTAGTCGAATTCGCGGTCCTTTTCATCCGAGGTATGCGGCGCATGGTCGGTGGCGACCAGTTCAAGGGTGCCGTCGAGAACTCCTTCGATGATCGCCTTGCGGTCTGTCTCCGTGCGCAGCGGCGGGTTCATTTTAAAATGCGTGTCATAGCCGGCGCAGTCGGCATCCGTAAAGAAGAGATGGTGGGGCGTCGCTTCTCCACTGACCCGGATTCCGCGGGCGCGGGCGCGGCGCAGGATGTCCACTCCGTAAGCGCTGCTCACGTGCTGCATGTGGATGGGCGTCCCGAAGTGGCGGGAAAGCACGACATTGCGGCCAATAATGATGTCCTCGGCCGCGCTTGGCCAGCCTTTGAGGCCGAGGCGCAGGGACCAGTAGCCTTCGTTCATGACGGAGCCTTCCGTCATGCTGGCGTCCTGACAATGGTCGAGAACGGGGAGCTTGAACATGGCCGCGTACTCGACCGCGCGCCGCATCAGTTCGTTACTCTGCACGCACATTCCGTCATCGGTGACCGCGACGATTCCCTCCTTGAACAGGGAGCCGATGGGGGCCAGCTTCTCCCCGCTCATGCCCGCGGTCAGGCAGCCGGTCGGGTAGACCCTTACGGCGGCATGCCGGTCCGCGGCGTCGTTGATACGCCGAATGGTGCCCGCATTATCCGCCGGCGGGGCGGTGTTGGGCATGCAGACCACGGAGGTGAAGCCTCCGGCGGCGGCGGCGCGGGTGCCACTGGCAATGTCTTCCTTGTGGGTCTGGCCCGGTTCGCGCAGGTGGACGTGGATGTCGACAAAACCCGGACAGACGACGAGGCCATCCGCGTCGATGACCTCCGCCTCCCGGCGTTCGGCGGTGCTCAGTTCCTGGGCGATGCGACCATCGCGGATGAAAACGTCCGCTGTCTCATCCCGTCCCCCGACCGGGTCCACAACGCGACCGCCCTTGATAACGGCTGCGCGGTTCACGCGGCCCCTCCTTTTGCGTTGCACCCGATACAGAGTTCGAGGACGGCCATGCGATTGACGATTCCGTTGGTGACCTGGCTCAGAATAACCGAGCGCTCGCTGTCAGCGAGACTGGAGTCAAGCTCGATTCCGCGGTTGATCGGCCCGGGGTGCATAATGAGCGCGTCCGGTTTCAGCCATGCCGCCCGTTCGGCGTTCAAGCCGTAGAGGCTCTGGTATTCGGCAAGACTCGGGAAATGCGTGGAGGTCTGGCGCTCGTGCTGAATACGCAGCAACATGACGACGTCGGCATCGGCAAGGGCGGACCGCAGGTCAAGGTTCACTTCCACGCCGAAATCGCGGAAGCCTTCGGGAACGAGGGTCGCCGGCCCGGCCAGCGTGACCTCCGCACCCAGCTTTTGCAGTGCGTAAATGTTGGAGCGGGCGACCCGGCTGAAAAGAATGTCGCCGAGAATGGTGACCTTGCGGCCATCGAGGCTACCCCCGAGCTTTTCCCGCATGGTAAACGTGTCGAGCAAGGCCTGCGTTGGGTGTTCGTGCGCACCGTCCCCGGCATTGATGACCGGAATGTCCACGACGTTGGAGAGGTAATGCGCCGAGCCGGCCGCGCGGTGCCGGAGAATGATGGCGTCGGCCTGTAAGGCCGCAATGACCTGGGCGGTGTCGCGCAGCGATTCCCCCTTGGCGAGGCTGGAGGCGGTCCGTTCCACGAGCGCCACGTCCGCGCCGAGGCGCTTGGCGGCAATTTCGAAGGCAAGGCGCGTACGGGTGCTCGGTTCGATGAAAAGGTTCAGGATGGTGCGTCCGCGCAGGGAGGTCAGGCCTTGCGGCTCTTCCCGCAGGGCCTTTTTGAAGGAAGCGGCAAGCTTGTGGATTGCCTCGATTTCCTCCCGGTGGAGGTCCTCGATGGCGATGAGATCCTTACGGTCCCATGACGTCTCGGTGGCATTCATGAAAGCGGAAATGATAAAAGCACGCGGTCAGCGGTAAACTGAAGGTGACATCCTGTTTCTGGGTGCCGTATTCCCTTGGTGCAAACTCTATTCGCACCGCTTTCAAGGAGCAAAGCATGACGCGGGGTTGCCAGAACGAGGAGAGAACGGCATTTTTCGTGCCATGGATCAGACGGAGCCGTCAACCGAGCGGGCCGGTGCCGCCAATGCGGCCTTCGGGAGTACCGTCGTGAACAGTTTGCGCGCATTCGGGGTGGAGCATTTCCTCCTCTGTCCGGGTTCCCGTTCGACGCCGTTGGCCCTCGCCGTCGGAAACCTGCCAGCGGAGCGCCGAACCGTCCTTCTCGACGAGCGTTCCGCCGCCTTCCACGCTCTCGGGCGGGTCAAGGCGACCCGTCGTCCCGTCGCGCTTCTCTGTACCAGCGGGACGGCCGCGGCGGAATTCTATCCGGCCGTCATTGAGGCGCGGGAGGCCGGGCTTCCACTGATTGTCCTGACCGCCGACCGGCCACCGGAGTTGCGCCATTGCCAGGCCGGGCAGACCATCGACCAGGCGAAGCTTTACGGAACGTATCCGCTTTTTTATGCGGAACTTCCCCTTCCCGAGCCGGAGGATGGCCTCCTGAGAGGCTGCCGTGAGCTGTGCCGGCGCGCGGTCGAGAGCGCCTTGTCGGCCGTCCCCG
The DNA here is from genome assembly GCA_964345345.1 of uncultured Puniceicoccaceae bacterium. Taxonomy (GTDB): domain Bacteria; phylum Verrucomicrobiota; class Verrucomicrobiia; order Opitutales; family Oceanipulchritudinaceae; genus Oceanipulchritudo. Next base: position 4,305 of record CAYFRH010000065.1, read on the forward strand.
GCCCCGTACACCTCAACTGTCCGTTCCGGGAGCCTTTTTTTGCCACCGACGGTCTGGCAGGAATCAAGGCCCTACCGGTAAAGGAGGAACCCGTATCTCCGCTGCGGACCGTCTCTGCGGAAGTTTCTCTTCCCGCACGGACGCTGCTTCTGGCCGGACCTCTTCCCTGGGAGGCGGACGAGACGGAAATTGAGTCCCTGCTTCGTCTCAGCAGAGAGCATTGCCTTCCGCTCCTCGCCGATGCCGCCAATCCGCTGCGTCATCGTGCGGAGGAGGTCCCGTACCTGCTCACCGGATACGACGCGGTGGCCCGCTCGAAAGAGCTCCGGGAGGAACTGCGTCCGGAAGCGCTCCTCGTCTGGGGCAGCGTCCCGACCAGCAAAGCCCTGCGCCAATGGCTCGCGGAGCTGGACTCCCCCGCATGGCAAGCCGGGCCGGGAGTGCCCGGGGCCAATCCTTTTCACGCCCGGCTACGTTACGGCGGCAATTGCCTCGCCGGTTTTCTCGACTCCCTTCGCGTAGCGGAAAGTAACTACGCCCTTGCCTGGAGGGATGTGGAGGCCCGCTTCCGGAAAGGACGGGAGACCGCCTTTGCCGGCGGGGCCGGCGAATGGTTTGAGGGGGAAGTTCACCGGCGCCTTCCGGAATTGCTGGCACCGGGAACGCCCGTCCTTTTCGCCAACAGCCTCGCCGTTCGCGACGCCGAATGGTTCCTGCCCGCCAATAATCGCCGCCTGCGGCCGCATTCCCTGCGTGGAGCCAACGGCATCGACGGCACCCTCAGCGCGGCCCGGGGTCTTGCCGCCGGATCTGGCCGACCGGCCGTCCTCGTCACCGGCGACCTTGCCTTCCTGCACGACAGCAATGGCCTTCTCGGCGCCGCTGACGCCGACCCCGGCCTACTCGTCCTGCTGCTCAACAACGGGGGCGGGGGCATCTTCGACCTGCTTCCGGTCGCTTCGCGGCCCGGCGTCGCTTACGAGGAATTGTTTGCCACACCGCAGCGGGTGGATTTCGCCCGTCTCGTCGAGGCCCACGGGGGAAGGTGGCATGCGGCAACCGATGCCAACACCCTTGCCGCCGCCGTGGCCCGATTCGACGGGCGCGGGCTGCTTGTCGTGGAAATCAAGGTATCGCGGACGCCCTCGCGCCACCGCCGCCTCGAGCTTTTGCAAACACCTTTATGAGTACCGAGTGGACCATCATTAAATCGTATCAGGATATTCTCTATGAGCGTGTAGAGGGCATTGCCCGGGTGACGATCAACCGTCCCCACAGACGCAATGCTTTCACTCCCGACACCGTCGATGAAATGCTCGACGCCTTCCGGCACGCCGCCGCCGATTCTTCCGTCGGGGTGGTCCTGCTGACCGGGGCGGGACCTCATACCGACGGAAAGTATGCCTTCTGCTCGGGCGGCGACCAGAAGATCCGCGGGGAAAAGTCGGGCGGTTATGTTGGCGCAAGCGGGGTGCCGCGGCTCAACGTCCTCGAACTGCAGCGCCTCATCCGGACCATGCCAAAGCCGGTCATCGCCCTCGTTGCCGGGTACGCGATCGGCGGCGGTCACGTCCTCCACGTCGTCTGTGACCTTACGATCGCGGCCGAAAATGCGGTCTTCGGACAGACGGGGCCCAAGGTGGGTAGCTTCGACGGCGGGTTCGGGAGCAGTTACCTCGCCCGCATCGTCGGGCAGAAGAAAGCGCGGGAAATCTGGTATTTGTGTCGCCAGTACAATGCCGGGGAGGCCGAGAAGATGGGCCTCGTCAACAAGGTCGTTCCCGTCGAGGACCTGCAGGAGGAAGGTGTACGCTGGGCGCGGGAAATTCTTGAAAAGAGCCCTCTCGCCATCCGCTGTCTCAAGAGCGCGTTCAATGCCGACGTGGACGGTCAGGCTGGACTGCAGGAACTTTCCGGTAACGCCACGCTGCTTTACTACCTGACCGAAGAGGGAGAGGAAGGCCACCGCGCTTTCGTTGAAAAGCGCAAGCCCGACTTCGGCAAGTTTCCATGGCTTCCTTGAGCGGGGAGCCGGAGGCTTTTCCGCCTCAGAACTGCTTTTCGTCGGTCTGGCGGACGGCAATGACGCGCGAGGGGTTTCCGGTGACGGGTTCGCCGGAGGAATAGCTTTCCTGGACCATATTGGAATCCTGGGCCATACGGAGAACGTCCTTGGAGCCGTCGACCCATGTGATGACAACGCGGTCGTTTTGCAGGCGCCATTTGCCGGGATCGGTTCCCGTGCCGGAGGCAGCGGGATAGCGGTAGGCGTTTCCCCAACCTTCAATATCAATGTGCTCGGCGTTTCCGGTTGGATCGATTGGTCGCCAGGTTCCGCGAATATCGACGACGGTGAGGCGTTTGACGTTGCCCGCCTGGAAGTAGCGACCGGCTTCACCGGCAGTCGTTTTTTCCGCCTCGCGGGTGGTGTTTGGGCGTTTTTCGAGGGAGCGGTTCGGTTTGTAGTATCGAAGGGTGGCGGTTTGCCCATCGGTGATTTTGAGGAGGTCGTGGCTGCCGTTCGGCCATTTGATGACGGCGCGTTCCTCTTCGATTGTCCATTCTCCGGTGAGGTGGTTGCCCTCTTTCCAATCGCGCAGGGCGACACGTGCTTCCCCGTTGCGGCTCAACTGGAGATAGAAATGTTTTTCTTTGCTCCCACCGATGCCCAGGAAGCCGGTCGACTGCGGAATTTTCCAGAAACCGAGAAGGGAATTCCGTAGGGACAGGGCGCTGGCGGGTAGGTCTTCTTCGGAGGGTTCCGCCGGTCGCCCCCCTTCGCGGGAGACGCGGGGCGGAGGCTCGTCCCCTTCGCCGGGGACGGTAAGGCTGCCCGGCACGCGCGGATTGATGCGCACCCCCCGTACTTTCATGGAGGGTTCGCCTTGAAGGGGTTCACCGGGTTCGTAGGTTTCCCGTTCGATGGCGTTCTGGCCTAGTTTACGAAAGATCTCGCGGTACCCCGTGTTCCAGTTCGCGACCAGCTCACCTTGTTTGCGCGACCAGGTTCCTTTCTGAATATCGTGGCTGGCCACGCCGGACCAGAAACAGGACATGCGGCCGCCCCGTTTGACAATGATGATGGCGGTGTCGCCGGCGGGTTCCTCGAATTGCCAGAATCCGTAGAATTCGCCCGGATCGATGCGTTCGGGTTCTGCTTCCCCTTCCTGAGCGGCAAGTGGAAGAGTGGCGGCAGGGAGAATCGCGACCAGAGATATGAAAAGGCGAAGAGACAGGCTCGTTTTCGGCATGCGGAACATTTTGTAGATTTTAGCGATTAAGAAGGAGATTACTTGCTTAGATCACGACCGAGGGCGGAAAAGTTCAAAATCGAATGACTGACGAGGCCGTTCTCGATGGCCTCGCGGTCCGTCAGGCCGGCGGAGGGCAACGGCTCGCCGGCTTTGTAGTGAAACTGGAACTGACCGTTCTCCCCTTTTTCGTACAAGGACATTTCGCGCAACTGTGCCGGGATGGTCAGGCGCAGTTCGTAGGGTCGGCGCGGCTGGAACGGATAGTTGAGGTTATGAACGACGGCGTCCTCGCCCGGCTCCTCGTGGAGAAGGCGCCCGATGGTTTCGGCAGCGTGGGCGGCGTTGCTTTCCAAGACCTTGCGCACTTCCGGCTGGAGGGGTTTTTCGCGATCCTGCACAGCGAGGAAGTGCGCTCGATCAAGAGCCTGCGAAACGGCAAAGGCGGGAAGCCCCCAGAAAGCCCCTTCCATGGCTCCGGCGACGGTACCGGAGGAATAGATCAGGGGGGTGGTCGTGTTGTAGCCGACGTTGATGCCCGAGACGATCGCGCGCGGGCGCTCCGGAAGAAGGTTTCCGAGGGCAATATTGACGCAGTCGGTGGGAGAACCTCCGATCGCCCACGCCGGGCCCGGGAATCCGGATTCCTCGGTGACTTTGACGGCCTGGCGGCGGGAAACGGCGCGTCCGATCCAGCTCTGCTCGGTGGAGGGCGCGGCAATGACGACCGTATTTTTCTGCGCAAGGGCTTCGGCGAGGATGTGCAGAAAGACGCAGTGGAGTCCATCGTCGTTGGTGAGGAGAAGGGGAGCGGTCATGTTGGAAAGGCTTTAACTTGCAGGGAACCTTTAGGACGGTCAAAGACGGGTTTGGGAAAAGTTGCTCGGCCCTTGCGTTGACCCCTTTTGCAACAAAACACACAACATTAACAATTTGACGAATTTAAATGATCGTTGGCGTACTGCGTGAAATAAAGGCGGATGAAAACCGGGTCGCGCTGACCCCCGCCGGTGTGGAAGCGTTTCGGGACCGGGGACATGACGTTCTCGTGGAAAGCAGTGCCGGGGCCGGCAGCGGGTTTACCGACGAAGCTTACGTCGAGGCGGGCGGTCAACTGCGGCAAGACGCGGGGGCGGTCTGGAAAGAGGCGGAGATGGTCCTCAAGGTGAAAGAGCCTCAATCGGAGGAATGGCCGCAGATCCGGCGCGGGCAGATTGTTTTTACCTATTTTCATTTTGCCGCTTCCGCAGCCCTCACCCGCGCCATGGTTGAAGCCGGCGCCGTGGCCATCGCCTACGAGACGATTACGGACGAAGCCGGCAGGCTGCCGCTGCTTACGCCGATGAGCGAAGTGGCCGGACGCATGGCCATCCAGGAGGGAGGGAAGTATCTGGAAAAAGCCCACGGTGGTCGCGGTATTCTCCTGGGCGGCGTTCCGGGCGTGCCTCCGGCGACGGTGGTCGTTCTGGGCGCGGGTGTCGTTGGAATGAATGCGACCAAAATGGCGGCGGGGCTGGGCAGCCTTGTCTACGTCCTCGATATCAATCTCGACCGCCTGCGCTACTACAGCGACGTCATGCCGTCGAACGTCATCACCATGATGTCGAACAAAGCCAACTTGCGCCGGGCCCTCGCCGATGCCGACCTCGTCGTCTCCAGCGTCCTCATTCCTGGCGGCAAGGCGCCGAAGTTGATCCAGCGGGAGACGCTCAAGTCCATGAAGGAAGGCGCCGTCATCGTGGATGTGGCCATCGACCAGGGCGGGTCTACGGAAACCTCCCGGCCGACGACGCACCATGACCCGATCTATACCGTGGACGGCGTCGTGCATTACTGCGTTACGAATATGCCCGGGGCCATGCCCATGACGTCAACCCTCGCCCTTACCAACGCGACGATGCCCTATGCGCTGGAACTGGCGAACCGTGGCTACGCGGAAGCGATCCGCCGCCACAAGGGCATCGCCTCCGGGGCCAATATCGTCCATGGCACCATTTGCCATCGCGGAGTTGCCGAGGCCAGCGGCCTGCCGTACCTGCCCGTGGAAGAGACGCTGAAGTAGCGGGACGGGTGAGGCGGATGGCCCTCCATAGCGTTTCTCCGCAGCATCCCGCTACCCCGTAGCATCCCGCTATCCCGTAGCATCCCGCCGTGAGGCGGATGACCGCTTT
>CAYFRH010000065.1:9826-14538 GCA_964345345.1 uncultured Puniceicoccaceae bacterium
CCCCGTAGCATCCCGCTATCCCGTAGCATCCCGCCGTGAGGCGGATGACCGCTTTTCGCTACTCCGTAGCATCCCGCCGTGAGGCGGATGACCGCTTTTCGACTCTACCTTAAATCGGGTAGGCGGCGGCCTTTTCACGGGAGGACCGGCGCGCTTAAGCTTCGCAACATGCCCCTTGCCAAACGCCGCGAAGAGACACCTTTCCAGATGGCCCCGATGATCGACATGGTTTTCCTCTTGTTGGTCTTCTTCATGACCGTCAGTACGCTTGCCCGGGACGCGCGGCCGGAGCTGTCGCTCCCGGATTCTTCCACGGCGAAGGTCCCCACGGAGGTTCCTCCCCGCGAGGTCATTACCGTGGAGCGGATTGCCCCGGATGACGGGAACATCCGGTACCATCTGGGCGGGCGGATTCTCTCCACCTCGCAACTTCGTGACCATCTGGAAAACCTGCCCGATCCGGGTTCCCGGACTCTCCTACTGCGGGGACCGGAGGACCTTCCTTACCGCGCGTGGGAGGAAGTCGTGCGCTGGTGTCGTGCCTTCGGCTTTACAGAGCTGCTCTTTGCCACTTTTGAGGAATAGGAGCCGCTATGCGCCGGAAAACCGCACCGGACCTTCCCGAGATGCCGATTGCGCCCATGATCGACTGCGTCTTTCTCATGCTGGTTTATTTTATGACCACAAGTTCCCTCGAAAAAAGCGAAGCGGAGCTACGGTTTCCTTTTGCTGCGGCCGGTCCGGCTTCGACGGCGGAGCCAGCCGTGGATGAGCAGCGGATTCGCTTAACGGGGGAGGGCACGGCGGTTTGGAACGGGGCCAATTTCGCCCTTGCGGGAGCGGACAGCCCAACGGAACGTCTGCGCCTGCGGCGACGGTTGCAGGCATTCCGGGGGGCCGCGGAGGCGTCCGGTCGGGAGGCGGCGATCCGCCTGCTACCCGGAAGCGCCTGTCCACACCAGGCACTTGTTTTCGCGCTGGATGCGCTCGAACGCGCCCGGATTGAAAAGATCCACTTCCCCTGAAGCTGTCGGCTTCGGCCTCAGGCTTCGATAAGACCGTTTTGCATGGCAAAGCGTGTCAGGCCGGCGATGTCATGGATATTGAGCTTATTCATGACGTTGGTGCGGTGGGTGTCGGCGGTCTTGGCGCTGATGTTCAGCTTGTTGGCGACATCCTTGGTGGTATTGCCTTCGGCGATGAGCTGGAGAATTTCGCGCTCGCGGGTGGTAAGCTTTTCAAGGGAATCCGTCGTTTCCGGATGAAGCATGATCTCGCGCAGGATTTCGAGAATCTGGCTGCTCATGTAGGACTCCCCGCGCAGGACGCGCTGGATGCCTTTTTCCAGTTCGTCGATGGAGGCGTTTTTGTGCACGATCCCGTTCACTCCCGCCTTCAGCGCGGACTGTACGCGTTCGCGGGAGGAATACGCGCTGAAGATCAGTAACTTGACGGAAGGGAGCGCCTTGCGGAGTTGGCGTACGATCTCGAGCCCGTTCAGGCTCGGCACCATGATGTCGACAATGACGAGATCGGGCTTCTCTTCCTTGCAGGCGTTGAGGCCCTCCAGGCCGTCGGCACTATCACCGATCAGTTGGCAGTCCGGGAGGCTTTCGACAAGGCGGCAGACCAGTTCCCGCAGGATATTCTGGTCTTCAATAACGTAGATACGGCTCATTGCAGGAGGGATTCTTTCAGAAAAAGACCTTAAGCATTTTCCCCCGGTACGGTCCAGAGCAAAGCTTCCTTGTTGGCGTAAAAAAACGTTAAACTTTGGCCGCGTGCAGTTGCCGGTAAAATTCGCGCAAGCGGTCGTAGTCCTCTTCGCGGGATCCGCTGGTGACGACGAGATCGAATTCGCCCGCCAGTTCGATCTCCCTCTCAGCGGTGCGGAGGCGGCGGGCGATTTCCGCCTCGTCGTCGGTTCCCCGGGCAAGAAGGCGCTCGCGGAGCTGCTGGAGGGATTTCGGCCGGATGAAGACGGTGTGCACCCGCCCGGCCAGTTCCGGACGCTGGTCCTGTTGCGCTCGGAAGGAACGCGCTCCCTGGACATCAATATTGAGGAGGAGGTCAACGCCTTCTCGCAGAGCGTCTCTGAGTTGCCCGATGCGCGAACCGTAGTATCGGCCGTGCACGCGTGCCCATTCGACGAAGGCCCCGCGCTCGATTTCCGCCTCAAATTGGTCGGGGCTGAGGAAATGGTAATCAACGCCTTCCACCTCTCCGGGCCGGGGAGGGCGCGAGGTTGTGGTGACGAGGCGACGCAGACGGGGAAACTCCTCCCGCAGGCGCGCGCACAGGGTTGTCTTACCGCTGCCGGCGGGACCGCAAATGATGAGAAAGAGGGAGGACGACGGAAGATGGGGCATGGCGGGGAAGGCGGTTAATCAAGATCCATAAGAATTTCCCGCGGGCTGGAGCCGTTTTCCGGGCCGACCATGCCCTCGGTCTCAAGAATTTCCATGATTCGCGCGGCGCGGTTGTAACCGATTTTCAGACGCCGTTGCAGCATGGAGGTGGAAGCCCGTTTGCTGTTGCGAATGACTTCGATGGCATCGGGAACGAGGTCGTCTTCATATCCCCCTTCGGCGGTTTCGCCTTCTCCTTCACCCGATTCGAGGTTCTGGCGGAAACGCTCATCAAACTCGGGTTCGCCGTTGGCCTCGCGGATATGATCAACAATGCCGGTGATTTCGTCATCGCTGACAAAGGCTCCCTGAGAGCGGACAAGGTCCGGCGATCCGGGCGGGAGAAAGAGCATGTCTCCTTTCCCAATAAGATGATCGGCACCCATGGTATCGAGGATGGTTCGGGAGTCGACGCGGGAGGCCACCTTAAAGGCAATGCGGCTGGGCAGGTTTGCTTTGATGACCCCGGTGATGACGTTCACGGAAGGGCGCTGCGTGGCGAGAATGAGGTGGATTCCGGCGGCGCGGGCAAGCTGGGCGAGGCGGGCGATCCCCGTCTCGATATCCGCGGGGGCGACCATCATGAGGTCGGCCAGCTCGTCGACAATGCAGACGACGTAGGGCAGCTTTTCGGGCGGGGCCTCCTCCGCGTCCGGATCGCGCGGCACATCGATGGCGGCGGCAGCGGCGCGCTCTTCCGGGGTGAGGTCGGCCTCCATGGCGGCGGCGCGTTCCTCGGCTTCGCGCGCTTCCTTCCGGTCGCGGGCCATTTTGGCGTTGTAACCCGCGATATTGCGCACCCCCGCCTGCGCGAAGTATTGGTACCGGCGTTCCATTTCGTTGAGCAGGTACTTGAGGGCGTTGGGTACTTTCTTGGGGTCCGTCACTACCGGAACGAGCATGTGTGGCAGCTTGTTGTAGACCTGCATCTCCACGATCTTCGGGTCGATCATGACAAAGCGCAGGTCCTGCGGACTGGAATGATAGAGCAGGGAAGTGATGACGGAATTGATACAGACCGTCTTGCCGGAACCGGTGGATCCGGCGATGAGGAGGTGGGGCATCTTGGCAAGGTCGGTAATCAGCGGTTTTCCGGACACATCCTTGCCGAGGGCGACGGGGATTTCCGCCTTGTTGTTCACCCAGTCCTCCGACTCGAGGATGTCGCGGATGAAGACCGGCTGTGGATTCTTGTTCGGAACCTCAATGCCGACACATCCCTTGCCGGGAACGGGGGCGAGGATGCGCACCGACATTGCCTTGAGATTCAGGGCGATATTTTTGTCGAGATTGAGGATCCGTTCCACCCGCACACCTGCAGCCGGATAAATGTCATAGCGGGTGATGACGGGACCGGTGTGGACATCCCCGGGAGTGACGCGCACTCCGAATTCTTCGAGTGTCTTGACGAGGGTATCGGCGGTCTGCTGATGGACAGCCTCGTCGTCGGTATCCTGCTGCACGGGCGGATCGGCAAGGAGACGCATCGGCGGGAAGCGGTAATCGCCTTTCTTTTCCGGCAGGCCCGCGGAGGCTTTCCGGACTTCTTCCCCTGCGATAATGCGCAGGTTGGAGCCGCCTTTATTTTCCTCTTTGCCGCCCAGTTTGATAGGCTCCTTCCGTTTGGGAGCGGGGGCTTCGGCCTGGGGCGGGGGGGCTTCCTGCTCTTCGTTGGAGGCCGGTGCTTCCTCGGCGGTAGGGGAGGGAGATTCGGTCCCGTCCGCGTCCATGATGGGAGCGAACGGCTGGGCGTCGGTTTTCTTTTCCTCCTTTTTCTTTTTGTTGCCACTGGTTCGCAGGGATTTCCCACGGCCGGGCGGGGGGGGTGCTTCCTTTTGTTTGTCCTCTTCCGCGGAGGCTTCCGGTGGTTTGGCAGCCTGGGCCAGCGGCTTCTCCGCCGCCGGGGCCTTTTTCGTTTTGGCTGCCTTCCGCTCCGCTTTTGCTTTGCGTGCCTCCTCGCGGCGGCGGGCCTTTTCTTCCCTGGCCGCTTCCCGGCGCTCGGCCCGCAGCTGCCGGCGTTCGACCCGGCCCGCGTTCCACGCGTCAAAGCGGGTGCGCAGGAGGTAGCGCGCATCAAGGGCGAGATTGTCGAAGAGAAGAATTGTCAGGGAAAAAAGACTGAGGACGCCCACGACGACGAGGGAGCCGACCATGCCAAGAAAATCGCGGAGGAATTGCGCGTAGGTCCAGAAGCCGATCCAGCCACCCCATCCGTAGGGAAAAAAGCTGCTTGTTATCTCATCGACGGGAATCGTGCCGGGCGGAAACCCCGTTTCCTCAATCTGGTAGAGGGAGCCGAAGACC
>CAYFRH010000066.1:0-14331 GCA_964345345.1 uncultured Puniceicoccaceae bacterium
CGGATCGACCTTAGTTGGCTGTTCATTGCCGTTTTGCTGACCTGGTCGCTGGCGGCGGCCTACTTTCCGCATGTGTACCCCGACCTTGGGCAGGGAACCTATCTTGCCATGGGGATTGTCGGCATGCTGGGGCTCTTCGCCTCGGTGGTGCTGCACGAACTCGGGCACGCGCTGGTGGCCCGCAAGTATGACCTGTCCATCCGGGGCATCACGCTGTTCATTTTCGGGGGCGTGGCCGAAATGACGGAAGAGGCCAAATCGGCGAAGGCGGAGTTCTTTGTCGCCATTGGCGGGCCGGTGGTAAGCCTTGTCCTTGCCCTGCTTTTCCGGGGAGCGAATGCGTTCCTACCCCTTCCGACAGCGGTGGCGGGGGTCGTTTCCTACCTTGGCCTTATCAACACGGTTGTTCTCGTCTTTAATCTGATTCCGGCCTTCCCGCTGGATGGCGGGCGCGTGTTGCGGGCGGCTCTGTGGCATTTCGGCAAAAGCATGCGGCGGGCCACGCGCATCGCCAGCACCATCGGCTCCGGCTTCGGCTGGGTCCTGATCGGCATGGGCGCACTGCAGCTGCTGGCTGGATCCCTCATCGGGGCGATCTGGTGGGCACTGCTGGGAATGTTCCTGCGCGGAGCGGCGACAAGCACCTACCAGCAGCTGCAGCTGCGGCGCCTGCTTGAAGGCGAACCGGTGCGGCGCTTTATGAAAACGGACCCAGTGGCGGTGCGCGACGACCTTTCCCTCAAGGACCTTGTCGAAGATTATGTGTATCACCACCACTACAAAACCTTTCCCGTCGTCGACGCGAACGGGCAGCTGATCGGTTCGGTGACGACGCGCCAAGTCCGCGAGATCCCGCGGGAAGAGTGGAGCGATAAAACCGTGCGCGATGTTATGCAGGAGGTGAACGTGGAAAACACCCTCCATCCCGAGGACGACGCCATGCGGGCCCTTTCGGTGATGAATCAGTCAGGCCAGAGCCGCTACCTGGTCGTCGAGGAGGGAACCCTGCGCGGTATCCTCAGCCTCAAGGATCTGATGGAGTTTTTCTCCCTCAAGGTCGAACTCGAAGAGGCCTGAAAGGGCCTCAATCCCACGGTTTGACAATTTGTCCCGACGGCCTTCACCTTGATTTATGGATCGGGACGTTTACGAGTCGGAAAAAATTTTACAGGAGTACCTGCTCTTCCACTACGGCAAAGCTGAGGAACAGCTGCCATGGGAGTTCGGCCCGAGGGATGCTCTTGGTTTTCCGAAGCGCTGTGTGACAGAGGGAATTCGTTTCGATGCCTTAAACGGTCATTCCCGTGCACTGGATGTGGGTTGCGCGGTTGGAGGAAGCAGTTTCGAATTTGCGCGAACCTTCGACGAAGTGATCGGGATCGATTACTCCGACACTTTCATTATGGCCGCACGCACGCTTGCCCGTGAGGGCCAGATCGCTTACGGGGTCCGCGAGACCGGACATTTGACGAAAGCCCTCATTGCGCACCGCCCCGAAGGTCCGCACGGTCGTATCCAGTTCGAGCAGGGGGACGCGGAAAACCTGCGGCCCGGCCTTGGAACTTTCGACGTTGTCCTTGCCGCAAATCTGCTTTGTCGACTGTCGGACCCGCGGCGCTTTCTCGAGCGGGTGGGAAATCTCGTCCGTCCAGGTGGTCAGTTGATCATCACGACTCCAAATTCATGGCTGGAGGGCTTTACCGCGCCGTCCTTCTGGCTTGGGGGAACGCCGGAAACGGGAGAACCGCTGGAGGCTCTTACCGCGGAATTGAGCGGGCGTTTCCAGCGGGACGAGGTCTGGGACATGCCTTTCCTGATCCGCGAGCACAAGCGCAAGTACCAGTGGTCGGTGGCGCAGGCTTCGCGCTGGATCCGTAATACGGAAGGATAAGGCGGCCTCATGGAGGTGATCGATCTGCCCCTGAACGGACGGGAGGATCGCGACGGGTTGCGAGTCTTCCTCGGAGCGGTACGGGAATCGGCGGAGGCGGATGGCCATGACAAACTCGCCAGCATTTCCCTCCTTGTCCGGAAAGTGGATCCTCTGGCCGTTCTTGATTCAATCTACGAAGAGCAGGCCTCTCATTTTTATCTGGAAAACCGGGCGTCCGACAAGGCCATCGCTGGGGCCGAAGCGGTCGATTCCTTTGTCGCGGAGGGGTCGGATCGTTTTGCGCGGTTGCGGGCCTTCGTGGAAGAGCGCCTCGAACATACCGTTGCCATCGGGGAGCTTTCCTATCCTTATGCGGGACCGCTATTCTTTACGGGGGTGGCTTTTGAGGAAGAGAGTGGCTTGCCGGCCGCCTTCCCGCCGGCATGGTGTTTCATTCCGCAATGGCAGGTTAGCGCAAGCGGGGACGGGACCCTCGCCGTCGCGAATGCGCGCATTGAGCCCGGTCAGGATACAGAGCCTCTGGTGGAACGGATCTGGGCCGCGCACAGCCGTTTTATTCAACTCGCTTACGATGCGCCTCCGCCCGCGCCGGTGTACCATATCCTGAAAGAGGAGGAAGTCGGCCCGGCGGACTCTTTTCAGGCCAACGTGGAAGAGGGGCTTCGCCGCATCGAATCCGGCCGCTACGAAAAAATTGTTCTCGCGCGGGCCATGGACCTCACTTTCGACAACCCCTGCAGTCCCTTGCGTATTCTCGGGCGCATGCGCGCCGATTACGGTAACTGTCATTGTTTTTCATTACAAAACGCGGACGGTACGAGTTTCATCGGCGCGACTCCGGAGCAGTTGATCGCGGTGCGGGACGGCCGTTTTACGACGGAAGCGATCGCGGGCAGTGCACCGCGCTCCCAAGATCCTGCCGCGGACCGTCACCTCGGGGAAGAACTGCTCGCCAGCGACAAGGATCGGCGCGAGCACCGCCACGTGGTGGAGAGCATTCGGCGGCGCTTGTTTTCGGTGGGCGCGGAGGCAACCGTGCCCGATACCCCCGAGCTTCTACGTCTCCCCAATGTCCAACACCTGCGCACACCTTTGGCGGGGGACCTTCCGGAGGGCAGTCACCTGCTTGACCTCGCCGCTGCCCTCCATCCTACCCCTGCTGTCGGAGGAACGCCGCGCGAGGCAGCTCTGCCCGATATCTCCGCGCTCGAACCCTTCCCGCGCGGCCTTTTCGCCGGCCTTGTCGGTTGTTTTGATGCCCGCGGCAATGGGGAGTTCGCCGTCGGCCTGCGCAGCGCCCTCGTGCGCGGACAAAGCGCGCGTCTCTATGCCGGGGCCGGCATCGTCGCCGGTTCCAAGCCCGCCAAAGAACAGGCCGAAACGACCCTCAAAATGCGCGCCCTCCTCGACTGCATTCGTGGGGCGGCGGGGTGAGAGGCGAATCCGTTTTCCTCCACAATTGTCAGGCGAGAGCTGGTTTTCAGGCCATCTTTTTGGACGCCACTTTCGGAACGGACCACGATCCGAATGCCATGCTGCCCATGGGGAAGGTAGCCGGTGCGTGCGCATTGGGTTTCCACGCCCTCGAAAAGTTCCGCGCAGAAATGTTGCTGCTTCCAGTCGGTCTTCTCCGCGAAATCCAAGAGCCTGGCGGGGCGTACCCGCCTCTGCTTGTAATAGCGAGCTGGGCCTTCGGCGGGCCTGTTCCGAGGAGAATTGAGGGGAGTCACCTCAATAGGTCAGCAATTGGAGACCCGGAAGCCGCTTGAAATCGCTCTCATTCCTTGAAACCAAAGGCCGGCCCATCGACACGGCATGGGCGGCAATCCATATGTCGTTGGCGCCTATCAACTCACCTGCCAGCTTCAGGTCCCGGTAGACGGAACGGTAGGCCTCGGCGACCGGTTCAGTGACCGGTAGCAGTTCCAGCTTGTCGTAGGCAAAGCACACAAATTCATGTTCAGGATCCGCGAATCCGGCAAGAAATTCGCCCCAGGCTACGACCGACATTTGAAGCCATTCATCCGGATGATTCTGAAGGAACCGCAGGACAGGACCCGCCTTTTTCTGCTTTGCTTCTCGCTGGTAATCGATGAGAAAGCAGGTATCGATTGTCACCGTGCCCATTTGTCCTTCGGCGGTTCGTCCCTTTTCTGGATTGCTTCCAGCTCATCCATGACCGAATCCTCGACGTCCGGAACCTCATCGAAGCTTTCCACCCATGACTGCGCCCTCGCCCCTTTCTCCTCCCAGCGGCCCCGTCGAATGACTTGGGAGAACGATTCTCGCGGATGTTTGCGGGCTTTTCGCAGCCGCTGGTAGGCCTTGTCGTCAATGGAAATGGTTTTTGTGGCCATGCAAATACCAGTGCACGTACGTGCAGATTTGTCAATGGTCACTTATCCGCCTTATGAAGCATCTAAATAACTTGATTCCTTAGATCCAACCCCGTCATTCAGGCGGGTAGATTTTCAGGCATTGTCGACGCCGCTTTTGCGGGCCAGGGTAGGGATGCAGCGGACCGAAGGCGAGCGGATCGGCTATGTTCATGTATTCATTTTCCCATGTCGTGTCCATGTCGGGATGAATGTCGATCCGTGGTCCCGGCCATTGCAGCCGGTCGCCCTCGGCAAGAATGGACAACCGGATATTGGCAAAGGATCGCTCCGCTACCTCGGCGCTTGCAAGGTCGACCCAAACTACTGTACCCAGGCCGAAAACTTCGGCGGATTGCGCGTCAAGGTCGACGACGAGGGCGGTATCTTCGTCGATGCCGTAGCCGTGCGGCTGACCGCTCTCTGCGAGGGCGACGATTAGACGGCCCAGCCGTGCCTTGCGGTCGAAGTGCTGGTCAATGATACCAAACGGAAAGATGCCAAGGCCCTCGCCCATGACGAGGGCTCCCTGTTCCTGCTGCTCCCTGTCGCTGTAGTCGGCCTTAATGCCGTGGCGAAGGGCGCCGGGGGAGGCTCCGCCGAGGATCATGAATTCGCTTTGCACGGCGACTCCGGAGCAGTTGATCGCGGTGCGGGACGGCCGTTTTACGACGGAAGCGATCGCGGGCAGTGCACCGCGCTCCCAAGATCCTGCCGCGGACCGTCACCTCGGGGAAGAACTGCTCGCCAGCGACAAGGATCGGCGCGAGCACCGCCACGTGGTGGAGAGCATTCGGCGGCGCTTGTTTTCGGTGGGCGCGGAGGCAACCGTGCCCGATACCCCCGAGCTTCTACGTCTCCCCAATGTCCAACACCTGCGCACACCTTTGGCGGGGGACCTTCCGGAGGGCAGTCACCTGCTTGACCTCGCCGCTGCCCTCCATCCTACCCCTGCTGTCGGAGGAACGCCGCGCGAGGCAGCTCTGCCCGATATCTCCGCGCTCGAACCCTTCCCGCGCGGCCTTTTCGCCGGCCTTGTCGGTTGTTTTGATGCCCGCGGCAATGGGGAGTTCGCCGTCGGCCTGCGCAGCGCCCTCGTGCGCGGACAAAGCGCGCGTCTCTATGCCGGGGCCGGCATCGTCGCCGGTTCCAAGCCCGCCAAAGAACAGGCCGAAACGACCCTCAAAATGCGCGCCCTCCTCGACTGCATTCGTGGGGCGGCGGGGTGAGAGGCGAATCCGTTTTCCTCCACAATTGTCAGGCGAGAGCTGGTTTTCAGGCCATCTTTTTGGACGCCACTTTCGGAACGGACCACGATCCGAATGCCATGCTGCCCATGGGGAAGGTAGCCGGTGCGTGCGCATTGGGTTTCCACGCCCTCGAAAAGTTCCGCGCAGAAATGTTGCTGCTTCCAGTCGGTCTTCTCCGCGAAATCCAAGAGCCTGGCGGGGCGTACCCGCCTCTGCTTGTAATAGCGAGCTGGGCCTTCGGCGGGCCTGTTCCGAGGAGAATTGAGGGGAGTCACCTCAATAGGTCAGCAATTGGAGACCCGGAAGCCGCTTGAAATCGCTCTCATTCCTTGAAACCAAAGGCCGGCCCATCGACACGGCATGGGCGGCAATCCATATGTCGTTGGCGCCTATCAACTCACCTGCCAGCTTCAGGTCCCGGTAGACGGAACGGTAGGCCTCGGCGACCGGTTCAGTGACCGGTAGCAGTTCCAGCTTGTCGTAGGCAAAGCACACAAATTCATGTTCAGGATCCGCGAATCCGGCAAGAAATTCGCCCCAGGCTACGACCGACATTTGAAGCCATTCATCCGGATGATTCTGAAGGAACCGCAGGACAGGACCCGCCTTTTTCTGCTTTGCTTCTCGCTGGTAATCGATGAGAAAGCAGGTATCGATTGTCACCGTGCCCATTTGTCCTTCGGCGGTTCGTCCCTTTTCTGGATTGCTTCCAGCTCATCCATGACCGAATCCTCGACGTCCGGAACCTCATCGAAGCTTTCCACCCATGACTGCGCCCTCGCCCCTTTCTCCTCCCAGCGGCCCCGTCGAATGACTTGGGAGAACGATTCTCGCGGATGTTTGCGGGCTTTTCGCAGCCGCTGGTAGGCCTTGTCGTCAATGGAAATGGTTTTTGTGGCCATGCAAATACCAGTGCACGTACGTGCAGATTTGTCAATGGTCACTTATCCGCCTTATGAAGCATCTAAATAACTTGATTCCTTAGATCCAACCCCGTCATTCAGGCGGGTAGATTTTCAGGCATTGTCGACGCCGCTTTTGCGGGCCAGGGTAGGGATGCAGCGGACCGAAGGCGAGCGGATCGGCTATGTTCATGTATTCATTTTCCCATGTCGTGTCCATGTCGGGATGAATGTCGATCCGTGGTCCCGGCCATTGCAGCCGGTCGCCCTCGGCAAGAATGGACAACCGGATATTGGCAAAGGATCGCTCCGCTACCTCGGCGCTTGCAAGGTCGACCCAAACTACTGTACCCAGGCCGAAAACTTCGGCGGATTGCGCGTCAAGGTCGACGACGAGGGCGGTATCTTCGTCGATGCCGTAGCCGTGCGGCTGACCGCTCTCTGCGAGGGCGACGATTAGACGGCCCAGCCGTGCCTTGCGGTCGAAGTGCTGGTCAATGATACCAAACGGAAAGATGCCAAGGCCCTCGCCCATGACGAGGGCTCCCTGTTCCTGCTGCTCCCTGTCGCTGTAGTCGGTCTTAATGCCGTGGCGAAGGGCGCCGGGGGAGGGTGCAGGTAGGTATTGTAATTTTCACTACAGGAGGCCCGTAAAACGACGATGTCTCCCCCGTCCGCCTTGTAAGGAACCAGCGCACAGGGTCGTCCACATCCACTCCGCCGCCCATGAGCAACAGCCCGGGTTGCGGGGAGGTAAAGGCATCCTCCGCGGTACCGGTCAGGTAAACCCGGAGGCCGGCGCTGGAGGTCAGAATCGCGAAGATAAAAAGCAGGAGACCACAGAAGAAATTCAACATAATTAGATCCTATGCATTCCTCTTGGCGCGAAAAGGAAAAGTCCTGCTTTCCAACCTTGGATGGATGCGAAAAACGCAATGGAATGCTATCCTTTAGGCAGTCCAATGCGAACCTCAACGACACCACCCACAGCCGTTGCTCTTCACGGCGGCAGTGGAACAATTCTTCGTAAACACCTGACACCCGACAAAGCGAAGGCCTACCGTGCAGCCCTTGAAGAAGCCCGCGAAACGGCATGGCAGCTGTTGCAGAAAGGCGGAAGCGCCCTTGACGCGGTGGAGGCGGCTGCGCGCGTGCTCGAAGACTGCCCTCTGTTCAATGCGGGCAAGGGATCGGTCCTGACGGCGGAGGGTGCGCACGAGATGGACGCCTCCATCATGGAGGGGCGTTCGCTTTGCGCGGGAGCAGTGACCGGGTTGAGCACGGTCCGCAATCCCATCTGCCTCGCCCGGAAGGTTCTGGAGGATCCCGGTTTTGTTTTTCTCGCCGGAGCGGGAGCGGAGGCCTACGCGGACAAGCAGGAAGTGGAGCGCGTCGAGCCATCGTGGTTCACGACGGAAGCGCGCCTTCAACAGCTGGAGAAGGCGCGCCGGAACCGGCTGGCCACGCTTGATCACGACGGTCATACAACGGAAAAATTCGGCACCATCGGTGTGGTTGCCCTCGATGCGGAGGGCAACCTTGCCGCCGCCACTTCAACGGGAGGCTTGACCTACAAACAGTTTGGGCGGGTCGGGGATTCCCCGGTCATCGGGGCCGGCACCTACGCCGATAACGCCACCTGTGCGGTCGCCTGCACAGGATACGGAGAGGAATTTATCCGTGCGGTCGTCGCGCACGACGTGGCGGCGCGGATGCGCTATCTCGGGGAATCGTTGGAGGTAGCCGCCGATTATGTCATTACAACCTCGCTACCAAAGATTGGCGGGAAAGGCGGCCTTGTCGCCGTCGACGGTAAAGGCCACGTGCGCCTTCCCTTCAACACGGATGGCATGTACCGCGCATGGCGCTGCTCGTCCGGATCAGCCGGTGTGGCCATTTTCCGGGACGAGGAAACGCCGGGTGCGTAGCGGTTTTCAGTACCGCCAGCGCACACCGACCACGCTCAGGCGTCCGGGTTCCTCGCGGTAAAACATGCGGTAGGAGGGATCGCCCTCGTAAGCACGGGTATCATCCTCGAAAATGTTCTGCACCTCGAGAAAAACCGTCCACCGATCATTGAAGCGGTAGCGCAGGCTGAAGATAAAACGGCTCCGGCTATCGAGAAAATCGTCGAGGTTGCGGTCCACATCCAGGCCGCCGAAATCGAGGTAATCGTCCGTCCAGTTCCATGCGAGGCGGCTCTCAAAGCCCCAACGGGAGAAATTAAGGGCCACGTTGACAGTGTGCGGAACCTGCCCGAAGAGCTGAGTTTGGCCGGATTCGAGGAAGAGATCCCCGTTTCCATCCTCGCGCTGGATCCCGTCGACGGTGGAATCGGTGTAGGTGTAATTTGCGGTGAGGTCGAATCCGTACAACCATTCAGCGAGCGAACCGAGGTTGTAGAAAAGGGCGAATTCGAACCCGAGCACTTCGGCACCGTCGGCGTTGAGAAATTCCCGTACCTCGGCGTCCGGCGGGAAAAAGGACGGATCGCTGTCCAGAACGCCGCGCCTGAGGCGGTAGATGTTATTCTCCATGTTCTTGTAGAACAAAGCCAGGGAAACGCGGGTATTTGCGGCGAAGGTATTCTCGACGGAAAAGTCCACATTGGTGGAAGTGACAGGCTCCAGATCGGTACGGCCCTTGATCGTGAGGCCGCGGGCCGCATTGGCGGTCGGATCAATATCCGTGGAAGGATTGAGTTGCCGGTAAGAGGGGCGCGCGAGGGTCTGGTTTACGGAAGCGCGCAAGACGCTCCGG
Source organism: uncultured Puniceicoccaceae bacterium (assembly GCA_964345345.1). Classification (GTDB taxonomy): domain Bacteria; phylum Verrucomicrobiota; class Verrucomicrobiia; order Opitutales; family Oceanipulchritudinaceae; genus Oceanipulchritudo. The sequence continues at coordinate 9,182 of CAYFRH010000066.1, forward strand.
TCGCCAAGGTGGGCCTCGCCAGAAAAGAGGCTCACGGTGACCTTTTCCGGGCTGCCGTTGGCATAATGGCGGATGGTGAACGAATCCGGGTCGATTACCTCGCGGGTGGCGCATTCGGGGAACGACGCGGAAAGCCGGGGAGATCGGCAACCTCCGGCAATTCCGGTTTTTCGAGCGAGGCCGTCGGATAGGCACAGTAGTCGGCGGCCAAATACGCGCTGGGCCGGTAATTACCACTGAGACCGACGCCTCCGAAGGGGGCGGCACTACTCGCACCGGTGAGGGGTGTATTCCAATTGATTAGACCGGCGCGCAGGCGGGCGTAGGCTTTGTCATAGGTTTCCCGGGAATCCGTCAGGATGCCGGCTGCCAGTCCGTATTCGGTATCGTTGGCCATGTGCAGCGCCTCATCGAGGTCTTCATACCGGAGGAGTTGGAGGAGCGGACCAAAACATTCCTCATCGTCCAGTTGAGTGAGGGAACTCACATCAACCAGGCCGGGCGCGAGGGCGGCTGGATGACCGGGAAGCTGACGGATGCGCTGGAGTGGTTGGGCGCCGGCGTCCATCAGGGATCGCTCTTTTTGCAGTATTCCATCGGCCGCAGCCTCCGAAATCATGGCACCAAGGTAATGTTCCTCCGAGCCGAGGGGATCCCCGACCGACATCTGCTGCATGTCCGCGAGGAGCTGTTCAAGGAATTGGTCTCCCCACTTGCCCCGCGGTACCAGCAGGCGGCGTGCGCAGGTGCAACGCTGTCCGGAGGTCACGAAGGCCGACTGGCAAACGATTCGGGAGGCCGCTTCCATTCCGGCCACTTGATCGATTATCAACGGGTTGTTTCCTCCCATCTCGAGAGCGAGAAGGGTTTGGGGACGTCCCGCCAGCGCGCGGTGGATGGATAGTCCGGCCCGGGCGGAGCCGGTGAAGAAAAGACCCCGCAGGGCCTGCAGCTGAACGATGGCCTGCCCCAGTTCGGAACCGCCCTGCAGGACTTGCAGGCAATCCTCCGGTATGCCGGCCCGTTGAAAGAGCTTGCCGAGGTAAGCCCCGACCAGAGGCGTCTGCTCGCTTGGCTTGAACAGGACGGCATTGCCGGCCAGCAAAGCCGGAACGAGATGCCCATTGGGCAAGTGCCCCGGAAAGTTGTAGGGTCCCAAGACGGCGACTGTGCCAAGGGGATGAAAGCGCGTCCGGCTGGGTCCGTTTTCCCGGTCGCCGCACCGCAGGGACTCCGCCTCGATGGAGAGGCCGACTTTGTTGACCATGGCACCCACTTCGGTCCGGCTTTCCCAGAGCGGCTTGCCGGACTCCGAACTGATCAAGTGGGCCAGCTCCTCTTTGTTTTCCTCGAGAAGCTCGGCATAGGCTCTCAGAATGGTCGCGCGTTCTTCCCCGCGTCGGTGAGCCCAGTCGACTTGCCCGCGCTGTGCGCGTTCCAACGCCTCGGGCAGAGACCCGGTCGGGAAAAGGGAGACAACATCAAGGGGCGCCCCGGTGAACGGATTATACGATGTGATTTCGTTGGTAGGCATGGTCAGGCAAGGGAAGGGAAAGGAAAATAAGCCAGTCTGGCGGGATTCACCCCGGCGAAGGCGGCCGCCTGCTCCGGGTGCATGGGGATACGGCCGGTTTTGTCGGGAGCTGAACCAACCAAGGCCGCCCGGAAATCCAAATCGCGGACAAACAGAATGCCACTTGGAGACTCGCTGTGGCTTTCCGAAGGGTCGATACCGGAAACGGGGACAGGCTCTGTCGAAGTGGGCAGGCTGGACAGTTTGGCTTCGAGCATGGGACCGGCGTCGAAAACATCGACAAAGGCGGTCTCCCGAAACCCTGTCGTCAATAAGAGCCGACGCGCGGGCTCGGCTTCGTCATGGGCCTTGCCAATGACGCGGCGAACCTCGTCGGGCAGCAGTTCGCAGTAGATGGGAAACTCCGGGAGGAGCGCGCGGATGAACTCTTTATTGCCGGTTACCGAAACCGCATCGATTTTGTCGAAGGCCGTCCCGAAAAAGGGTTCGATAACCTTCCGCCAGAAAGGCGATTGACCGGAGGCATCCTGCCAGCCCCGGATTTCCGCAATCACGCTGGATTCAAAGCGATGAGGGAAGGCGCCGGCAAAAAGCAGCCGTCCCAGTGAAAGTAATTTGCCAACGCCCTGCCCGCGTGCCTGTGGCAGAAGGTACAAACTGCCCAGCTCGGAGGGCCCGCTGTGCCATGTGCGGCACTCCAGCCGCTCGATTTCCTGTCGGATACCCAGTGGCTCGAAAGCATTCATCTTATGGACCCGTTCGTAGGTATAAAACGGCTCAAAGCCTCCCGTCTTCGCCTGTAATCCGGAAATCCCGTGAAGGGCACCGCCGGGAATCTCCTCCAACAAAAAGGTATAACTTTCCGCGCCCGGCTCACCGACCTCCGGATAAAACGCATGGATTGACCGTTTGACGCGTTTTTCGAGGAAGTTCCGGTCCTCGGGCAGCGTGGTCAGCATACGGCCGCCCCGGGCAGAAAGCTCAAGGATGCTTTCCACATCGGAGGCTCGGGCGGGGCGGATCACATAGCGCTGCCAGTGGGGGATCATTTTAGTTGGTCTTGCAGAATTTGAACGGGGATTGTAGGCAAACTGGAACCGGGACGGGAGTAAATGGTGTCTTTCACAATTCTCCTTTACCGAACTCTCCGCGGGCCACCGCGCCCAGGATTGCGAGGGTGAGCCCAACGCGCTCGGAGAGGCTGTCGAGTTCTATAAATTCCTGATCGCTGTGAATGGCGCCCCCGCGCACGCCGAGATTGTCGATATTAGGCAGTCCGTAGGCGGCGAGGTTGCTGCCGTCGGCGCCGCCGCCGGTATCCCTCCAGAGCGTCGGCAAGCCCCGTGACCTCGCGACGGTTTCGACTGCATCATAGAGCCGCTGGTTGGCCTCGCTCAAGGTCTTGGGCGGGCGCACGAGGCCACCGGACCAACGAAAGGTAATTCCTTCGGTAAAGCCCGGGAGCTTTTCCCGGATCAAGCGATCCAACGCGGCTTCAAAGCGCACAAAGTCCTCCGGCATGGCTGCGCGCACGTTCCAGAGACAGCTTGCCTTGTCCGGTACCACGTTCAGCGGTGAGTCCGCATGGAAACGTCCCACATTGGCCGTGAGATTGAGTTCATCGGCAATCTCCTGGACGGCTTGTGTCATCTGCGCCAGCCCGAGGATGGCATTCCGTCCCTCCTCGTAGTTCCGTCCCACGTGGGCTGATTGGCCATTGGCCTGAATTTCATAAACGGCGCTACCTTTGCGCGACCGCACAAAGCCGCCGTCGACGAAGGCCGATTCGTAGACAATCCCGAACCGGCAACGCTCCGCGGCCTCGCGCAGCAGCGGATCTGAGGCTGGGGATCCGATCTCCTCATCCGGCGTGATCAACACCTCCCAGGACAGCTTGCCGGCGAGCTCGCACCCTTCCCAGATCTTCAGCGCTGTCAGCAGCACGACGAGGCCTCCCTTCATGTCAGTTACACCGGGTCCGCGCAGGCGATTTTCCGAAAGGCGCTCGACTTTTTGGAACGGATGGCCTGGGCCATAGACCGTATCGTAGTGGCCATTGAGGAAGATGGGCCGTTGAGGTGGAGTTTGTCGGCGCGGTTTCACCCGCAGGGCATACCGCGGAAAGTCAGGTCCGCCGTCCGCCCCCACGGCACCCGGACAGCGAACACGCTCGGTCTGCACCGGCAATTCAGCGAAGTCGCGCTGCAGAGCTTCCAGCATGCACAACAATCCGGATTCGTGACTCGATCCCGAATTGATGGAAGCCCACTCCATGAGCCGCTGCTCCATAGAGGAGGCTTCCGCCGCGATCGACTTTGTCCATTCATCGTTCATGTGGGGTATCCATTTTTTATAGTACGATCCGAACCGTAGCATCGTAAATCATCTTCGGGATGATCCGGCCCGGTTCCTTATGTCAGGACGGAGTGAGGGAATTTCCGGAACGGGTCAAGGCGCACCCGAAACCGCCGATTGATCCTTATGGCCTACCTGTACCGGCCACGCTACCGGGCAGGATAGGCTGCAGGAGGGATTATGAGTACGCAGCAGCACCACACTCAATATGGACTGGGGTATCATGCCTTATAAAAACCTCTCCAGGGTGGCCCAGCGGGGCCGGGGAATAGGATGGCGGTTGTTGTCGGTTTCGATGTACGTGCCCAGATGCGCTCGGGCATCGGCGATACCGGCGTACTCCCGTCGGTAGACCTCCTCCTATTGGAGGGGGCCAAATGAAAAACCACAGATGACTCAGATTGGCACAGATCAGGGAAGAAAAGAAGAAAACGAATCTGCGCTCATCTGCGCAATCTGCGGTTAAAAACAATGCGATTTAATCGAAGAAAAGCCACTTGCAGGATTCGATCGCGCCGGCGCAATTTGAAGAGCATTTCCAGTCGGCGCTATCAATTCCGTTCACTCGTTCCTTGCTCGATCCATGATAGGCAATTAATATGTAAAGTTGACATCGCATACAGAACGTGCATATAAATATGTATGAGAACTACTTTAAATATTGACGACCAGATTTACGAAAAGGCATCCAGGCTAACGGGAATCAAGGAAAAGACCCAGTTGCTACACGAGGGGTTGAAGACACTGATCGAGAGAGAAAGTGCAAGAAGGCTGGCGAAACTAGAAGGCAGTGATCCTAAGGCGGAGCCAATTAAGAGAAGATAATGGTCCTGGTCGACACATCAGTTTGGATCAATTTTCTGCGAAAAGGCAACGGGAAATTGAAGACTCTCCTCGAAGGCGGGGAAGTCATGACCCATCCTCTGGTAATAGGGGAATTACACGTCGGGAATATTGCGAAAAGAAAACAGTTTCTGCATTGGTTAGGTGATTTACCAATGGTCAAGGAATGTTCCCACGAAGAGGTTCTGTATTTTATTGAACAAAGAAAGTTATATGGAAAAGGAATCGGATACTTTGATTCAGCCATCCTTTGCTCGGCAGTTGTTTCTGAGAACCCTCTCTGGACCTTGGATAAACGGTTGGCTGGATTGGCAGAGGCACTATCCAGTCGCTGGTGGTGACACCGCTCGTTGACGTCCTGCTTCGCTACGCTTCGCAGGGTACTGATCGCAGCGCTCCGGTGGTCTTCACGGGGTAC
>CAYFRH010000067.1:0-12056 GCA_964345345.1 uncultured Puniceicoccaceae bacterium
CTGCATCGAGGTGATGGGCGGAGAAGCTGTCATTTTATGGCCGACGGTCCCGAGCCTCCGCTGCCAGCTCACACGGGCGGACACCCTTGAAGGTCCATGGAATGCGGTCGGTTCGACGGTTGTCGGCGACGGAGGCGAGCAGCAGTTCGGAGGCGGCGAGGTATCTTCGGAGTCCTTCGCCTTCTGGCGCATCGACGTGGCCTTTGAATAAAGCCCGGAGGTCTTAGGGCTCTTCTCTCCGGGAACTTCTGGCACCAGTTGGCAGCGCCTGCCAACCACCCTTCTGCATCTATACAGACCTGAAAGAAGCATTCGGGGCTGTGCAGTCCAAGTGGGGCCTCGCCTACCATATCTTGATCAAGTAACTGCCTGTCCTGAAAAAGTGGGCCACTTTCTGCATTTTGGTTCTTCAGAAGTTGTTTCTCTTTTTCCCCGCAGGACGTGAAGCTTTTTCCGTTGACATGGCGGATGGCAAATGATGCATAATTATGCACAGAAAATCTTTTTGATTTTCTTAAGCACAAAAAAACACGAACTCCTAAGCAGTATGAAAAAAGAAATCCTCATTATCGCCGCCTTTGGGGTGGCCGCAGCGGTAAGCCATGGGCAGAATCTTCTCCAAAACGGGAACTTCAGCAATGGAGCAGAAAATCTTGACAGTTGGGAAGCCTTTGCCAGCTGGACCTCCTCGGATGGCAGCTCTTCATTTGACAGCCCATGGGCTTTAGTGGATGCACCTGTTGTCGCCCCCGGAGACGGGACGGCTGAGTTTGGTATGAATGACCAGCTCGCTAGCGACGACCCTTTTTGGGATGGCGCAACGCAACAAATGAACTTCCAAACAAATCTCTGGACGCCGGACAATAATAGCGGCGTCACAGAAACCGTAGATCTATATGGTCAAGAGGTCACGTTCAGCGGAAACGCGGAAGTTTCCGAGCCGTATGCTGCGGGCAACACCGGAGAAGTTTTTGTGCAATTTCTGGATCAGACGTTTGCAGGGACTTTTATTGAGCTTGTTGATACCTCAACTCTCAATCCCAGCGGTGATTTCAGCATAACCGTGGATGTGCCAACTAATGACATTGCTCAATTAAATATTGTCCAATTCGGATTCCGCAATTCGGGAATAGAAGGAACGGCCGGGGAAATGAAAGTATCAAACCTCAGTGTCACTGCAGTTCCTGAGCCATCGATCTTCGCTGTGTTGACCGGGCTTTTCGGATTGGGTTTCGTCGTATGGCGGCGTCGGAAACAAGGCTGATTTAGCGCACCAATTATAGCAATTTCACCCGGACTGTTTGGCAACGGTCCGGGTTTTTTTATTCTGGATTTGATACGACCATCGTCCTTACGAACCGGGAGGCAATTGCTTGAGCGCATCCTCCACCTGATCAAGACGGCTGCGCTCCCCACCGCCAAACCCTTCCTCCTCCGAAGCTTGCAGGCGGATGGCGTCGGCCTCCCAACTTTCAAGGACGCGGCGCTTTTCTTTGGTCGTAAGAATAGAATCTTTCAGGACCTCGGCGGGAGATCCATAAACGAGGGCGGGGTCGCATACCGCTTGTTCAAAATGGGAACTCATCCTTTCAATTTAAAGTTTTCCGCTCGTGTCCTGCGAGCGAAAAGAGTTCTGGAAAAGACGGACGGCCGGAAACCATACCTGCCCAGCCCCCAGGGCTGGCTGACGAAGGTCCCCTGCGGGCAAGGGCTGAAAGCCCGGAGCCATTTTGCGGAGAATCCTTAATCCCCCCGATAGCTCCGTGGCTACGCCTGAGATAGCCTCATTGATATAATTCTTATTGAATGTGGTATTAGCCACGGTTATCCCGCGCGAAGGTCCCTTCCTTCGCGCTAATCATTGGCCGTTCGCTGCCTCTTTCCGGCTTTGGCCCTTGACGAACATAAGCTTTGCAAAAATAGTGCATAATCGTGCATATTTCTTAGCGTGCACGTGTTAACATCAAAAAAAAAGACTACATATGAAATCACTACTTCTACCAACGATCCTGCTTTCAGGTTTTGCTCTGCCGCTCATGGGTCAGGCTGAACTGACCACCAACGGTGGCTTTGAGGCTGGCGATCTCAGCGGATGGGAATCCTTCCCCACGGCCAACTCGACCTTTACGGTTACCAACGATGCTGCGGCAGGCAGCTTCGCAGGAGCCTTATTCAATGACGATGAGGCCTCGGCTGCTATCATTAAGCAGGCCAACATTGGCATCGGGACCGTCTTACCCGGACAGGAGGTGAGCATTTCCTTTTCCGCCAAAGGCACCGGCGTAGATGGCGGCGTCTCTTTCGCCGAATTCTTCTCGGAGATTGACGGGGGCGGTGTGTCCGCTTCCGAAATCCTCGGTGGAGGGCCCCTCGCCCTGACCGATACCTACCAGGATTTTGAATTCGACGTCTTTGCCGGTCCGGATGTAAGCGGCGGCGTCACCTTGCAGTTGACGGCGACCACTGCCGCGATAGCCGGATCGGAGATGTCGGTCACCTTTGACAATGTATCGGTGGTTCCCGAGCCAGGAACTTATGCGCTGATTCTCGGAGCGTTTAGCCTTGGCTTTATTCTTGTTCGCCGACGTCAGCGCCGGAGCTAAGGCGCGGATCTGATAAACGGTTAATCTTTTACCGACTACCAGCAGCAGCCCCTTTCCGGGGCTGTTTTTTTTGTGCAAAATCTCTTTCTTGAATCGAGTCAGCTGGCAGGATTCGAACCGATCACGACGGTCTGCATGGCCTGCCCGTCGGTATGCAGGGGGATCTGCTGCTCGCCGAGAGTGATCTGATAGTAGACGGGCCGCGGGGCCGGATTGTAGGTGACGACGACGAGGGAACCGTCCGGATTGCGGCAGGCGGTGGCGAAGAAATCCTCGCCGAAGCCCTCGATGCCGATTCGCTGTGCCCCGGGGCGGATGAATTTGCTGACGTGGGCGATGGCGTAGTACAGCGGGGTGTAGTAGACTTCGGCGCGGCCGCTGTCGACGAGGACGGGGGCGAGGCAGTAGTTGCGGGCGTGGTTGGGCCCGCCACGGGTATTGAGGACCAGGTTCCAGTCGATCCAGCCGGTGAGGTGGTGGTTGAGGCCGAGAATCAAGTCACGCGCGTAGCGGCGGAAGGGGCGGTAGCGCGGGTGGTGGTCGCGGTTTTCCTCGGCGGCCCAGAAGAAGCCCCAGTCGGTGGCTTCGGGACGCCAGTACCAATCGTCCTCCAGCCAGGCGCCGACGGGTTCGTCGTCTCCCATGGCATCAATGCAGCCCTCCGAGTGCAAAAGCGGCTGGTCGGGGAATTCACGGGCAACGGTATCGAGAATTTCGGCACCGATGTCATCGGTGCTCTGGTACCAGTGCACGGCCATGCCGTCGACAAAGCTGGCGGCATCCTCGTCGTCGAAGACGGTCCGCGCCCAGTCGAGCATTTCCTCCTCGCGATTCTGATCATAGACAAAGATTTCTGTCCCGAGGTCGGCCTTCTCGATGGCGGGGCCGAGGTGGCCGCCGACAAAATCCGCCATTTCCTCCGGGTTGAAGTGGGTACTTTCCCAGTTCGAGCCGTTGCCGAGGGGTTCGTTGATGGGCGTGATGCCCCAGATGGGAATGCCTTCGGCGGCGTAGGTTTCGAGGTACCGGACGATGTAGTCGGCGAAAGTTCCGTAGTGTTCCTCCATGAGGCGGCCGCCGTTCCATGTCTGATTGGTCTTCATCCATGGCGGGGCTGTCCATGGTGAGGCGAGAATGCGGAAGTCCGCCCCTTTGACCGCCATGGCCTCCTCGATCATGGGGAGGAGGTATTTACGATCCGGTTCAATGCTGAAATGTTCCAGCTGCGTATCGCCGGGAACGGGAGCATAGGTGTAGTTGGTGACGGAAAAATCACAGCTGGCGATGTGGGTCCGGGTCAGGGAAAACCCCGCCCCTTCCGGAGAAAAGTAAGCCTCGAGGACTTCCCGGCGCCGGGGCTCTGCCAATTCGGCGAGGACCTGCCCGCCGGACTCCGTGAAGGAACCGCCGAAGCCGGTGATCGTCTGGTGTCGCTCGGTGGGCCGGAGGCGGATCCTGTGATCGACCTCCGCCGGCATGGCCAGCAAGGGAGGTTTCTCGGTAAGACGGTCGCCGGCGCGCGAGGTCTGGTAGACCTGTACGGACGATGCGCTAACGAAGGAGCAGAGAAGGAGCGACGCGGATAGCGTGCTTCGGGCAAGGAGATGGCGTGCATTCATGGTTTTTTTTGGGAAGAGGAGGAAAACCGGTGGCCTTTATCTGCTCAGGTGGACAGATGGACCTCGAGGTGATGAAGGCGGGGATTCCGGTTGAAGACGTGCCGGGCAAGTTCCGGGGACAATTCCATGCCGTCCACGGTGAGGGGCGGTTCCTCTTCCCAGTGGAGGAGAATCTCCGTTCTCGGGGCGCGTGTGTACAGCACCGGCAGCTGACAGAAGGTGAAGGCAAGTGAACCGGCGGGCATGTCGAGGGACTGTTCGCATCCGCTTCGGTCGACATAGGAAAAGGTCGCGGCCTCGGGGAGGAACTCCTCGGGTGAAAGCAGGAACGGATCGAAGCGGATTCGGCCCTCCTCGAGAAAGACGCCCAGTTCTCCGAGCCGAATAAGGAGGTCTTCCTTGACCTGTCCCGTCATCCCGGGTTGTTGCGCCCCGGCGTGCTTCGGGGTATGGGAATAGGCATCGGTGGGGAAGGCCCCGTACTCAGCCGGACTCTTATGGATGCCGAGGCCTTCGAGGATGTCCTTGTAGTGAGCATTCAAGGACGTACGTGTCGCTTCGTCCGCCTCTTCGCGCCGTGCTGCGGCAGCGCATTCCTGCACGGCGAGGAGAAGCTTGGAAACCATGTGCCAGTAGATACTTCCGAGTCCTTCGTAGGCGAAAAAGGTTCCGGACCTTCCCGTGAAGGCGTGGTGGTCGAAAATCTTTTCGAACAGTTGCGGGAGTACGTCTTCTTCCTCTTTGAAAAGAGAATCGTAGCTTTCCGGAAGGCGGGAAAGGGCAGCCCTGAGTTCCTCCGCATTGCGAAATTCCGGCCCGAAGTGCCACTGCCCGAGTTGGTCCTGTTCGATGACCGATTGCGCGGGATCCCGGGTCAGTTTCTGGAGAAGGGCCGATTTTTGGATCGCTTCCGCCGGAAGGAGATTTTTTTTCAAAAAGGCGGGTAGGTCGCGGTCCGGATACAGCATGTAACTGCGTTGGTCCTCCCGGTAGAGCGCGCTTTGGCGGAGGGCATGACACAGCATTGCGGATTCCTGCGGCGAGAGGAATCCGGCAGAGAGGATCGCCACCTGTCCCTCCAGCATTTCCTGAAGATGGCCGACTTCGAGGCCTTCCGTACGGATATGGAGCAGGTTGTAACTGTGAAAAAGCCCGTCCATGCGGCGGTTGGCGGCAAGGCTGCGCCCAAGGTGGCTCCGCGCTTTGCGGAGAAAGGCCAGGACCGAGGCGACCGGGAAATCCCGCTTTCGCCCGGAAAGTCCGGATGTGTAGAGGGATTGCCGATACTCGTCGCCGGCTTCTGCAAGGTCGCGGACGAAAGCGAGCCGTTTTTCCGGAACGAGGTCCTCTGCGGACTGGTCGAAAACACGGGCTTGCCGGTCAAGAAAGGCCGCCACTTCCTCGCTCATTCGGAAACTGCCCGTGTTTGCGGAATCTCCCCACCATTCGAGCAGAAAACCGAGGTAGCGGTAACAGTAGGCCATTGTCACGACGGAGAGCCCGTAGCCGGCGAGGGCATTGTTGGCGTCGTTCCATTCCGGACGTTGCGTATTCATCCAGATCCCCCCACCCGGGATGTAATTGCCCAGTTTAGCGAGGAGGGGAACGAGTAACTTTTCCGCCATGGTGACGTGAAGGCGTCGCCCGGCCTTGTCCGTGAGCAGTTTTCCGTCGGTTCCGATCTCCTCGACACGCCGCCCGATTTCCTCTTCGGCTTCTTCATCGAAGAGAATGCTCTGCCGTGGATCGCGGAGGACTTCGGCGAAGGGTTTGATGCGGTAGGGAACGCGAGCGTAAGCGAAGATTTCCTTCCCGAGCAACTCGTCGAGGCGTCCGTTGTTGCAGGCCCGGCTGCCCTCGAGGAGGCGGAGCAGGTAGATAATCTGGTGGTCGCCCCAGTAGCCGATGTTTGACCACGGCTCGGAGGGATCCATTTTTTCCCACTCGAAGCCCTCATGGGTGAGGCGGTAGGGATTGTAGCCGTCCGCCGTACTCGAGTTGAGAAAGCGGGCGATGAATCCTTCCGCGTAGTCGGGAAAGGAATACATCAGGGCCTCCCAGTTTTGAAAAATATCCCGCCAGTTGCCCTGGTAGCCGAGAAGGCGGTTGCCGTGCCGGTCGCGTACGCGGATGCTGAATTTGTTCCACGGCCGGCTCGGGTCCCCATGCCGCCGGCTGAAGGTAAGCGGAAGGAATTCGAGGGCGAGCCGGAACAATTCCGGATCTCCGCGCCCGCGGGCGGCCTCGAGCAGTTCGCCGTGGGGCATGTCCGCAGGCAGTCCGCGAAGCCATTCGCCGTGCCGTGCAGTGAGGCCGCGGTTGAAGCACTCGAGGTGCCCGCGGAAAGCTTCGACCGGCACAGTATAACCAAGGTGAAAGACCCCACCCCGCTTGCAGTTGAAAAGGGCGTTGGAGAAATGGCGCGCGTTGCGGCGGAAATCGGTGCTGAACTGCAGGCCGTCGGCCGATGCGACCATTCGGCGAAGGCGGCTTGAATTCATTTCCCACTCTTCTTCAAGAAGGTCGGGAATGTCTTCGGCGGGCGTATCCCGGAGGAAACCGGCGAGATCGCTGGTTGCGGCCGTGCCGGCATCCACCTCCGCTACCCAGTACCAGTGGACTTCTTCCCCCGCCGGAACCTTCAGGTGCAAGTGGTCCGCCGGACAGACCCTGACTCCGCGCGATTCCGCCTCGCTGATCGGTGGTTCTCCACCAGCGAAGCGCGCGGCCGCCTTTTCCGACAGGAGGCAGGCTTCCGGTCGGGGGCCGACCGACCAGACGAGATTGGCCCGCAGGGATTCACTGGGTTCGGCCCGGTCCGTGGGGGCGGAATTGAGGTAAACGATGCGCAGGCGCTCGGAAACAAGGGTTTCCGCGCGGGTGTAGGCATGGGCGAGGATGCTGAATTGGTTTTGAAAGGCCTCCGTCAAGCCGGCCGGGGCCACTCCACGGAGACCGTCCAGGATCTCCACCTCCGCTGTCGTGGAGCTGTCATTGCGGAAAGTCGCCTTGCGGATAAAGCCGAAACGGCGGCTGAAGCCCCACGTGGCGGCAACGGACCACTTCTTTTCGGGGAGGGTCTCTTCGAAACACAAGCGAGTATTGTCCAGTTTCTTGCGGAGCGAGCGATGGCCCTCCGGCCGATGCGGATCGAGGGCGCGCCAGAGATGCGACCGTCCTTCCCCATCCAGCCAGCGGATCATGGTGAACGGACCGTTCGCGTGAGCGAGCTGCGTGAGTTTGTCCTCTGTCTGATAGGGAAAGAGGCTTTTCGCCGGCGACTCCCGTCCCGCCGTGAGGCCGCCGTTGCTGGAAATGAACATCCAGTGGTTGTCCTCGCTGGAGAGAGAAATGAGAAAGGGCGCAAGGCGGTGGAGATTCGCAATGCGGATCCATTCGACCGTTTCGGTCGCCATAGGTTCCCCGTCGGACGGAGAGTTGGTGGAGGGAATGGAAGCAGGAGTGGTCGCGTTCATGAGATTGGTGCTGGGGTGCGCTTGGCTGGCGTTTTCCGCGGGACCGCTTTCCTTCGAGGAACCGGCCCGATGGAATTTCCTTCGAGGTACTCGCCGTCCACGAGGACATGTCGTCGCGGAGTTGTGGGTTGGGAAATGCGGCGAAAAAGCTGGTGCAGGGCGGAGCGCCCGATCTCGTCGTACGGAACGCGTACCGTGGCCACTTGTTCCTCTCCGTGGGCCGGCTCGATCCCGTCGAATCCCGTCAACGAGCAATCCCCCGGAACCTCGATCCCGCGTTCCCGCAACAGGCGGCGGAGCAGGTAGGTCTGGTGGTCGGCCGCGCAGAGGAAGGCGGTCGTTCCCGCCCGGATCTGTTCCACGGCCTTGTCCGCCACTTTTTCGGCCGAAAACCGTTCGCCCGGACGCAGGTTCAGGACATTGTCGGGTTCAAAGGCAAGGCCGAGTTGATACATCGTTTCCACGTACGCACCGAAACGGTGATACACCCATGGGGTGGGGACGTCATAAACCCAGCTGAGGTAGCCGATCTTCCGGTGCCCGAGTTCATGCAGGCGGCGGACAAGACCGCCGAAGGCTTCGATCTGGTCGACGTCCACGCTGTCGAAATAGTCGAGGCGGTAGTTTTCCACCACGGAGACGCAAGGAAGGGTCTTCGACAGCGCTTCCACAACGTCTTCCGCCATCGGGTGGATCAAAACGCAGCCTTTCCACCGGTTCTGCCGCAGCCTCTTCTGCATCTGGTGCGCGTTGTGCCGCGCGGGTTCTTGGTAAATCACGTCGAGGGAGGCCGTTTCCGTTCCGCTGCTGTCCGCGATTCCCTGCAGAACCAGTTGCGAGGTCTCTGCGAAACCCCGCTCCCGTTTCGGGATGGCGATCAGAACTCCGATGGTGACCGGGTCGTTGCTGTTGCGACTCCCGCGGTTCCGCGCCGGAGGAATCCGGTAGCCCAGTTGCGCCGCGTGGGCCCAGACGCTCGCTTTCGTTTCGGCTTTGATCGCCGGATGGTTCGCGAGCGCCCGGGAGATCGTTGTTTGGGAGAGCTTCAGTTCTTCGGCAAGTTTCTGTTGGTTGATTCTACTCATCGGTTCGTCAGAATTTCCCGGCGGTTATGCAGAAAATATGCAGTTCGGGAAGTCCGTTTTTTTGCAATGAGGAGAGGGGCGATGGTTTTTACGCTATTCCATTCCATGGGAAACAAATGCCCTACCAAGATATGCATTATTATTCAAGAAAAAGACGCCTTGTTTGGATTGCGTGCTTGGAGAGGACCCGGGCTCAGGAGGGGCGAACGCGGAAGGGAAAATTGGCGGTGCCGGCTTTGCCGTTCGGGGTGGTCACGTAGAGAAAAAGGCGATACGGACCAGGCTTTTCCGGAGCGTCAAAGCGGAAGAGCTCGGGCTGGGGAGAGGAAGAATATTCGAGCTGAACGGGATCGGGTACCGGCTCGGCGTCGCCGCCGGTTTTCTTGTGCCGGCTTTCGGGGAGGATCTCCCAGTGCACGTTAACGGCGGCGGCCTCGGGGGAAAGGAGGGTGAAGGAGGCCTCGTTACGGGAGCCAGGGGCAACGTTGACATTGTCGGCAGGCCGGAGGCCGTTCAGGCGAAGAGGGGTGAGCGTGGGAGCCGGGGTGTCCGGCTCCTTCCCGGTCCAGAGATAGCTCAGGACATCGACGCCGGCGACGGCGCTGCCGTCGGCGAGAAAAAGATTAAACCATGTCGGGGTGGTTTCCTGTTTCTGGCCCCAGTAAAAGACGTAATTGCCGAGGCAGGCGGGCTCGGCGGCGATGCGGCCATAAGCAAGGGCCATGCGGTGCGCTTTTTCGCTGGAGGTGGGCTCGATCTCGGCGCCCCAGAAGGTCTCGGGAACTTCCCAGTTTCCGAGGGTGCCCCATTCGGCGACGAGGACCGGGCCGTCCCAGCCGGCGTCGCGGGCATCGTCGAAGACAGAGCCGATTCCGCCATAGCTGTTGAGGCCGAGAATATCAATGGAAGGACAGCGCGCCTTAATGGCCTCGACCTCCGCCGGGGAGACATGGGGAAGGACCGTCATGACGGGCCGCGAGTCCACTTCTTTGATGTGGCTGGCGACGGCCTCGATGGAGTCCCAGACTTTCGGGTTGTCAGCCTCGATCCAGACCTCGTTGCCAACGGACCAGAGAAGAATCTCGGGATGTCTATGCTGACGGTCGACGACGGCCTTGTGGCGTTTAATCTGCCGTTGGACGGCGGCCTCGTCATTGTAATCGAATCCGTGGCGCTGGTGCTCGATCCAGATGCCGGCGGCGATCGTCAGGCCGTGGCGGCGTGCTTCGGGCAGGAGCTTGTCGGTCTGCTCCGAGCCCCACGTGCGGATGGAGTTGCCGCCGGCGCGGGCCAGCTCGGCAAGGTGGTCGCCCGCGCCCGCGCCGCGAATTTCATAAGGCTTGCCGTCGCGAAAAAGCTGATACGATCCGACGCATTCGCGGATTTCCACCTCTGGAACGGCGGAATCCTCTTCTCCGTACGCGGGGAGGAGGAAGAGGAAACCGGGAAGGGAGAGCAGGCAGCGGAATGGGATCGGGCTCATCTTATTCAGGCTCCCTTGTTGCGGCGGCCGGTCAGGTCGGCCTCCATACGGTGGACAAGGTTGCGGTCGATACGGTAAAAAACGACGCATCCGGCGGCGAGAAGGGTGAGGACCCCCGGGAAGATGCTGAACATGAGGCGGATCCCGAGAATGGACAGTTCCGTCTGCGGTTGGCCGGCGACGTAGCCGAAGAAACTGAGGATCCAGCCGGCCAGGCCCGCGCCGATAGCGAGGCCCGTCTTCTGGGCGAAAAGGGCCCCCGAGAAAACGAGGCCGGTCGTGCGGCGGCCGTTTTTCCATTCTCCATAATCGGCACAGTCGGCGTACATGGCCCAGACAATGGCCGGGGTCGGTCCCACGACGAGGGTGCCAAGGGCGTTCACGAAGATCATCGTCCAGTACTGGTCCGGAGGAATGAAGAAGAACAGCATGAGCATGGAGCCGTTTATGGCCGTCAGCGCGATCATAAGCAGGCGCTTTTCAAACCGTTTCGTGAGAACGCGGGTGAAAGCGCTCCCGATCACCATGGAGGCCGTTCCCGTGATAAAGAAAAAGGAAGTCCGGTCGAAGCGCCAGAAGACCGATGCTTCCCCGTTATCCACGTAGTTCTCAATGAAGAAGATGGTTGCCCCGTTCCGCACAGCCACGTTCATGAGCGTGAACAGGGCCACAATGAGGAGCACGATCCAGGGTCCGTTCTGGATGACCTCTTTCAGGTCGGAGCGCAGGTTGCTCTTCTGTTCCGGCGGCGGTTCCACCCGTTCGCGGGTCGAAATAAAGGTAAAGAACCAAATCGCCGTCGAAAGCAGAGCAAAGATTGCCATGGTCAACTTGTAACCTAGAGCGTCGTCGCCTCCCCCGAGAATGTCCCGCAGCGGAATGACAAAGGCCGAAATCACGAGCTGTGCCCCGAAAGCACAGACGAAGCGGTACGTGGAAACGGTCTCCCGATCCCCTGAATAAGGCGAGATCACGCCCAACAGGCTCGAATAAGGGATGTTGATCGCCGTGTAGACCAGCATCATTGCACTGTAGGTAATGTAGGCGTAGATCAGTTTGTTTTGCTGGCTCAGGTCGGGATTCGCGAACATCGCATACCCGATGATGCCGTACGGGACCGCCATCCACAACAAGTAGGGACGGAAGCGGCCCCAGCGCGTCTTCGTCCGGTCTGAGAGAATGCCCATGCCGACGTCGGTGAAGGCGTCCAGCAGCTTCGTAACGAAAAACATCGTGCCCACCGCCGCAGGCATTAGTCCGAAGACATCCACGTAGTAGTTCAGCAGGAATATGTTGAAGGCGTGGAAAAAGAAATTGGAGGCGCTGTCGCCCAGCCCGTAGGCCAGTCGCTCCCGGAATTTCAAGGAGGTTGCCGTCGTTGCGGCAGTGGGGTCCTGGTACATCAATGAGCCTTTCTTTGAGATGGGGTGGGGCTTGCTTGGTAAAAAGGGGAACCTTGTTGAAATCGGACTGTCCATGTTTGCCGGGCCTGTCAAGAAACATGCATAATTATTCATTAGATGATCACCCGCAGCTGACAACGCCTCTGAGGGGACTAAGCAAGAATGCAAAGGCGGAGAATGATGTGGAAGGAAAGCGAAAAAAGCCCTTGACGGGAGAAAGTTTATGCGCTTTTATGCAGGGTATGCTCCCGAGGCTTTCCCCACCCCGCGCAGTTATTCTTCTTCTTGCGATTTCCTTAACTTCTGCCGATGCGCAGGACTGGGAACTTGTCTGGGCGGACGAATTCGAAATCGACGGCTCCCCGAACCCGGAAAACTGGACGTATG
>CAYFRH010000067.1:12156-14322 GCA_964345345.1 uncultured Puniceicoccaceae bacterium
TGGGCGGACGAATTCGAAATCGACGGCTCCCCGAACCCGGAAAACTGGACGTATGATCTCGGCGGAGGCGGCTGGGGAAACAATGAGAAGCAGGTCTACACGGACGATGCGGCCAACGCTTACGTGGAAGACGGGAAGTTGCACATCGCGGCGGTGCAGGAAGTGGGCGATACGCGGACACCCCAGTACACTTCCGCACGCCTGCTCACGCGCGAACGGCACTCTCTTCAGCATGGGAGAGTGGAAGTCCGGGTGAAGCTTCCTTCGGAAACGGGGACGTGGCCGGCGGTTTGGATGCTGGCGACGGATGCATTGGTAAGTCCTGATTTCTGGCCGGACAACGGGGAAATCGACATTGTCGAGCATGTCGGCTACGAGGAAGACCCCCTTTTTCTGGAGGCCATCGGGCGGGAGTTTGTCGAAAACGTCCACAGCACCCTGCATACGGCGGAGCGAAACGGACTGGAGAACCAGGGAACCGGAGACAGCGTGTACCTTCCCACGGCAAGCTCGGAATTCCACACGTACATTATGGAATGGAATGCGGAAGAGTTGGTTACGACGGTGGATGGCGAAGAGGTTTTGCGTGTTCGCAAAGACGAGGACATGGGAATCCCCCGGCGAAATCCGCCCGATGAGATCTGGCCCTTCTGGCCTTTTGATCAGCGCTATCACCTGATCCTGAATATCGCCATCGGCGGGAACTGGGGCGGTATCTTCAATCCGGACAATTTTCCTTCCTCGCCCTACGGTTCGAACGGGATTGATCACGATGGTGAGTGGCCGCAAGTGATGGAAGTGGACTACGTGCGTTTTTACAAGCCGGCGGAAGAGGTAAACCGGCGTCACGTTGTACCGGGAACCTGGATGCCGACGGACTACCGCACGGAAAGCGGATTTCTTCTCGAACGCGGCGGCAGCGGCTCGTCGGAGCTGAATCTTTCCAGTATCGATCCTGGAGACCGGGCAACCTACCTTATCACGGCGGCTGCTCCAGGGACCTTTAAACTGCGTGCGGAAGTGGCGAGCGCGCGCTCGGGGCAACAATTCGAAATTCACAACCGCACGACGGACACCACCTTCACCACGGGCGTCTTCGACTCCACGGGAAGTCCGCAAAGCTGGAGTTGGATGGAGCTTGGAGAGATCGACCTGGTTCGCGGCCGAAACGAACTTACATTCACCGCCCTGCAGGAGGGCGCGGCGATTGGAGCCATGGAGCTGGGCAATGAAAGCGCGGGAGAATGGCACGGCTTCCCCTTGGACACCCTCGGGATTGCGGACACCGGAAACTGGCTGGGCCCGCTCGACACCAAGACCGAGCCTTTCTTTTTCCTCCCCGGCGGCAACGGCTGGATTTATATGCCCGCCGCGAGCACGGGGGCTATCGCACCCACGAGCCAGTGGCTTTTCAGCTACGGTATGGACCATCTTCAAGTAGCCGGGACGGATCTGTCGCCGTGGTTCTTTTCCCAAACTCTGCAGAAGTGGCTTTATGCCAGCGATCCCGGCGAGGCAAAAAATCCGGAAACGGCACAGTGGATTTTCTTATTTCCGTAAAACACTAAACCCAACCAAAAGAAAAAAAACTATGAAATCCCCAAAAATGATCCTTGGTGCCCTTGTAAGTGGTACCATTCTCTTCGCGGCAGCGGCTAACGCCGACACTCCCCTTCTGGAAAACCCCGATCTGGCAAGCTTTGAGGGCTGGCTTGCGGGATCCAATGTTTTTCTGGGGGGCGAATGGCAGGCGTTTGTCACGGACGCGTACACTGTAGACGACCGGGTCGATCCCCAAGGTGAGGGCCACGTCTTCACAAGCTGGGATGATGGCGAAAGTGACCGCATCGAAACTTTCCTCTTTCAGGAATTTCTTGCCGGTCCTCCCGACAGCGACTGGCCAACCGAATTCGAGACTGGCGATGTTATCCGGTTTACAGGCGCGGCCAGTGCGACCCGGCAGGGCAATGATCCCTCCGATATGGTGGTCCGTGCCTTTATCAAAACCCTTGGTTTCAACGAGCAGGGTTGGCAATTCCAGCTGAAGCCGCAGTATTCCGATTTCCACGACATCGGCTCCAGCGAGGAATCCTTTGACTTAACCGTAACGTATCCGGATCTGGCCGAAGACGACAGCCTGCAGGTAATTCAAATCGGTCTTGAAAT
>CAYFRH010000068.1:0-14232 GCA_964345345.1 uncultured Puniceicoccaceae bacterium
GAAGGCCTTTATGACGAGGAAATCCGCCTTTACGAACAGAGCCGGGACCGCCTTCAGCGCCAGGCCGACACGCTGTTGGCGTAGGGCCCCGCCTTGTGCGGGGGCCCCGTCGCCTCTGAGGCATCGTAGGCGCGGAGACAAGCCCCGGCTTTACAGGGCAGCGGGCCGTCCGGAACACCGCAAGCACCGGGGCCCTCGCGCAAGGCGAGGCCCTACATCCCAAGAGCAAATCACCTACCCGATCCGCTCCGCGTACGTTTCGGCGGTCCTGCCCATTTCCATTTCACGGAGGATGGCAAGGGCGCGCCCGGGATCCTTCGCGGAGGTTCCCGGATCCTCCGTATCCTGATTGTCGTCGAGGAGGGTCATCCGGCGGTTAAGGCGGAGGTTTGACGCCTCGGTGTGAACGAGTTGCTGAAAGCGTTTCGGCTGCAGTTCGCCGCAGTGGGCAAGAATTTCCTCGAGGGTGCCGTATTGGATCAGCCATTTCGCGGCCGTTTTCGGACCCACCCCCTTGAGACCGGGAATGTTGTCGGAAGTATCCCCGACGATGGCGAGGTAGTCGGCGATCTGGTCGGGGCGGATCCCGAACTTTTTCTCCACGGCAACGGGATCGAGTTCGCGCCAGCCAATTTTCGGATTCGCCGTGGGCGGAGGCAGGAGCTGGTGGATACGCTCGGTGACCAGCTGCCCGAGGTCCTTGTCCGCGGAAACGATGCGCACCTCGTGGCCGTCGCCGGCGAGGCGGCGGGCGTAGGCCGCAATCAGGTCATCCGCCTCCACGCCGTTCCGCTCGATGCCCCGGTAACCGGCCGTACGGGTCCATTCTTTGATGTGGGGCATCTGCTGCTCAAGGGCCTCCGGGGTTTCTGTCCGGTTGGCCTTGTAGTCTTCGCGCAAGGCGGTCTGCCGGCTGGCCCCGCCAAGGTCGAAGAAGACGAGGTTCTCTTCAGCGCGCACATTGTCCTCCACCCACCAGAGGGTGCGGACCCAGCCGTGCAAGGCCCCCGTCGGAAAGCCGTCTTCGCGCGTCAATTCCGGCATTCCGTAAAAAGCGCGGAAGGCGAGGTTATAACCGTCGATGAGAGCGTAAAGCATGAGAAATTGGCTACAGGCGGCAGGTGCGAATGTCGTGGGCGATGATCCCCTTGGCCCCGAGTTCGCCCAGCCGGTCGATAATGGCGTTGAGGCCCTTTGTCCGCACCATGGCCGCCACGGCCATCCAGTCGGGCTCGCTGACCGGGGACAGCGTCGGGCTTTTCACCCCGGGCGTGATCGCGCAGGCCTTCTCCAGTTCCGCTCTCGGAGCCACGTATTCAAGAAGCACGTACGAGCGGGCGACAAGAATACCCTCAAGGCGGCGCACCAAGCGCGCAAGGGCCCCGTCGACGGTCTCCCCCTGACGGCGGATGACCACCGCCTCCGAGTTCAGGATCGCGTCGCCGGTGATTTCGAGGCCCGCTTCGACGAGGGTGCGACCGGATTCCACGACATCGGCAATCGCGTCGGCAACCCCCAGCTGAATGGAAATCTCCACCGCGCCGTCGAGACGCACGACCTCCGCCTCGATGCCGCGCTTCCGCAGGTCTTCCTCGACCAAGCGCGGATAACTGGTCGCAATGCGTTTGCCGGCAAGGGTATCCGCAGTAAGCCCGCTCCCGGCCGGCACGGCATAGCAGAAACGCGAGCGCCCCATCTGTAAGCCGAGGCACTCCTCTACCAGCGCCCCGGAGTCAAGCGCGAGGTCGCGCCCCGTGATTCCGGCGTGGATCAGGCCCGAGCCCACATAGACGGCAATGTCGCGCGGGCGCAGAAAAACAAATTCCACCTCGTGCTCGGCATCGCGCACTATCAACTCCCGACTGTGGCGCCGACAACGGTACCCGGCATCGGCGAGAATCTGCACCGCTCCCTCCGAGAGGGAACCTTTGTTCGGCAAGGCAATTTTTTCCATCCTTCGAATTCTCCTACAGGTGGCGGTACACATCCTCCAGTTTGAGGCCGTTCGCCAGCATCATCACCTGGGCATGGTAAAGCAGTTGCGAAATTTCCTCCGCCGTCGCTTCCCTGCCTTCGTGCTTCGCAGCCAGCCAGACTTCCCCCGCTTCCTCCAGCAGCTTTTTCCCGATGGCGTGCTTACCTTCGGAAAGAAGGCGGACCGTCCCGGATTGCGGATCCCCGCGCGACGCCTTCGCTTCCAGCTCGCCAAATAATTCGTCAAAGCTTTTCATTCTGCCCGGCAAGTGAAGAGTCCCTGTCGCCCCCGACAACGGAAATTTTTCCGGCGATGCCAATTTACATTTGTAAAGTAACTATGAATCTCCCAGGTTGCGGGTAAAAAGGGAGAGACGACCATGGCAAAACCGAAACCTTTAATCCTCATCGTAGAAGACGATCCCGAGCTGGCACAGCTGATCTCGGACCAACTGGAGACGGCGGGGATGCTGACACAGGTACATCATCGCGCTTCCAACGTGACCCGCTACCTCAAAAGCAATTTCGCCAACCTGATGCTGCTCGATATCAACCTTCCCGACCAAACAGGCTTTTCCCTGATCGAGCGGCTCAAGACGGAAAACCTGGAGGTCCCGATCATTTTCCTGACCGGCAAGGACAGTGAGAGCGACCGGGTCCGGGGATTGGAACTGGGTGGAGACGACTACATTACGAAGCCCTTCAGTTTTTCGGAACTGGTTGCGCGCATCAACGCGGTCCTGCGCCGTTCCGAGACCTCCCGGGACACGCAAGTGACAAAGAACGTCAGCACCAGCCGGGAACCCTTCACTTTCGAGGGAGCGGAAGTCCATCCCGACCGCCTGGAGATCGAGTTTCCCGGGAAAGGAGCGAAAAAGATCGGCCGGAAGGAATTGGGAATTCTGACTTACCTGAAGGACAACCCCGAAACCGTCATCACCCGGCGGACACTGATTCACGCGGTCTGGGGGATTCATGCGGACGTTCGCAGCCGCAGCCTCGACCAGTACATTGTGAAACTCCGGACCTTGTTTGAAAGCAACGGCATTGAACTGAATGCGTTCAAGACGATTCACGGCGTGGGGTACATCTACAACGAGCACGCGCGGGATCCGAGTAACCGACGCAAGAATCAATGAAGCTGGAGGCCGACATCCCCCTCAGCCTTTGGGAAAACAGCTCTCCCGTGGACAGGATGGCGACAATATATCCGCTGAAAACGCCGTTCGGGAAGGCGACGGCGGCCTTCTGCGGAGAAGCACTGGTCTGGTTCGGCTTCGGGCAGCGCTCCGGGAGAGAATTCCGGAGCGAATGGCCTGGCACGGTGGAGGTTGCGACCGCCGGCCCTTCCGAAATCCTCCCGCAACTACTGGGCGGCCTCGCAGGAGAGAACACCCTTACCCTGCAGCCGGTAGGAACTCCTTTTCAGCTCCTGACCTGGCAATTGCTTTTGGGGATTCCTTACGGCAAAACCGCCACCTACCAGAAACTGGCCGAAAGGTTGGGCTCGCGCCACTACACCCGGGCGGTGGCGAGGGCAGTCGCGCGCAACCCCGTTGCATGGATCATCCCCTGCCATCGGGTGATCCCCCATGGTTCCGCAAAGGGCGGATACCGATGGGGCCTGAACCGGAAAAATCGTCTCTTGCATTGGGAAAAAGAGCACGCCAGCGTCGAAACCGCTGTGCGGATGATCGACCTATCGTAAGCACCGCTACCAGAACATGAGATCACAGAATGACGCCCGCCTGCTGGATCTTCCCTACTGCTCATGGGAGTGGTATCCCGACACGGGGATCTGGCAAATGCTCAAATGTTCCAATCCTGACGAGTGCCTGATCTCCGGGCACTTGCAGGGACAGGAAGGAAAGGGCTGGGCCGCTTTTCTGCCGGAAATGCGAGCCCGCGAGGTCAGCGAAACATTGCTGAAAACTCTCCATCATCGGCCGGATTGCCACCTGCGACTTCACCTTTCCGGGGAAACAGAGACGCGCAATCTTGTCCTTCACGCCATGGCGGCGGAACGCGACGAAGAGGGCCGGTTGACGAAAGTTCTCGGCCTCTGCCGTCCAGAATTTTCGGATGAGGACACTACGACCGCACGGCAAGCCTTCAACAGCCCTGAACTGGAAAACCGTCGGCGAATGGAACTCCTTCTCATGAACGCGGAACGCTTCGAGAGCATCGCCAGCCTCGCCGGAAATATCGCGCATGACCTGAACAATCTGATCGCGCCAATCCGTATGGCGACGCAGTTGCTTCGCCGTAAAGCGGAGGACCCGGCCCTCGCCCGCTATGTCGAAATCATTGAGGACAGCACTGCGCGGGCTCGTTCTGTCATTCAACAGATCCTGTCCTTTTCCAAAGAAACCAACCAAAGCGACTTCAAGCCCGTCCGGGTGGAGGAGGTACTACAGGAACTGGAGCGGCTTGCCAGCGAGACCTTTCCGCAACGACTCGAAATCGATTGCGAATACGACTCCGATCTGCCGGAAATCGAAATTGATCCGACCCAGCTTCACCAAGCCCTGCTCAATATGATGGTGAATGCGCGCGACGCCATTGAGGGGAAGGGGCGCATTGCCCTTCACGCGAGCCTGCGATATTTCGATGTCAAAGTGAGTGTGGGAGGGCGCTCCCTGCAGCCCGGTTCCTATGTCTGCATTTCCGTGAGTGATACCGGATGCGGAATCGATGCGGCGACGCAGCAGAAGATTTTCGATCCTTTTTTCACGACCAAACCGAAAGAACAGGGAACAGGCCTTGGCCTTGCCTCGGTCTACGGAATCATTGCCCGGGCGGGGGGCTTTATCGACCTCGAGTCAAACCCGGGCGAAGGCACAACTTTTTACATATACCTACCCCCTCGAGGAAGAACCGGCACGGTAACCGCCGATGCCGGGAACCGGCAGACTCAGGAAGGCTTGTCTTCTTTTTCTTCTTGAGAGGCGGACCCTTCGCCATCGGATTTGGGCTTTTTCTTCCCGGAATCCTTTTTCCTGTCCTCATCTTTTTCCGGATCAACGGAATCCATGGCTTCCTGAAAATCGTCCTGCACATCCTGCGTGGCCTTCTTGAATTCCTTCATGGATTTGCCGAGGCCTTTCGCCAGTTCGGGAAGTTTTTTGGCCCCAAAAAGAAGAAGAATAATGACCAGGATGATGAGCAGCTCCGGGCCACCGACTCCCTGAATGAAGTTGAGGGGAAATACCAGCATATATTCAACTGTAGGCTCCGCACGGTTGCTGTAAAGGAGAAGTGGGAGGAGAGCGCCTTCCGCTTCACGCTTGCCATCAACCGGGAATGCCTCTCCCTCAAAACACGATAACCGTATGATGAAAGGCACGAACAGAACGCGCTTGTCGCGGCGGGAACAGGATGCACTGGCAGCTGCGGAATCCGTCCTTGCGCGGAGTCATGCGCCCTATTCGCGTCTTCGGGTGGCGGCCGCCCTGATCATCGCGGGAGCGGAGCCCGTGCTCGGAATTAACTACGAAAGCGCCTCGTACGGATTGACCCTGTGCGCGGAACGGGCGGCCATCGCGCGGGCGCAGAGCGAGGGTAAGGTAGAGGAGGCGCGTGGGCTCGTCCTCACAACCCGGGCCGATCCCGGCGGACCGGACTTCGCCGCCCCGCTGACGCCTTGCGGAGCCTGCCGGCAATGGATCGCCGAGCTGAGCGCCCGAATCGGCCGGGACTTCCCCGTCCTCACCTTTTTATGTGGAGAGGAAGCGGGCCTGCGGACCACGGCACGGGAACTGCTCCCCGACGCTTTCATCTTTCCTCCTGCGTAGAAAACCAAACGGGAGCGTGCTCATGAAACTGACAAACGCAGCCGCCGTCGCCCTGCTGGTCACCTTTGTTTTTGCAATCCTCACCCTCGGAAAGGACCTGATCATTCCGATGGTGCTGGCGGTTTTCATCTGGTACCTCATCAATATTGTCGCGGAAGGGATTTCCCGCATCCAAGTCCGCGGGCTCGCGCTTCCGCATGGGCTCGCTTTTGTCCTTGCGTTGGTAGTCATGGTCGGCGTGCTGACCCTTTTCGCGAACCTGATCAGCCGCAGCATCAACAACGTCCTTGGCAAAGCCCCTGACTACCAGGAAAACTTGGAGAGCCTGCTCGACCGGAGCGCGACCTGGATGGGGCTCGACGAATCCCCTCAGTTGAACCAGCTGATCCACGAGGTCGACTTCACGGGCATCGTGCAGGACCTCGGCTTCACGCTCGCGGGATTCCTCGGCAGCACGGGCCTCATCCTTGTCTACACTCTCTTTATCTTCCTCGAGCAGAAACGCTTTCTTCCCAAGATCGACCGAATGATGGAAAACCCGCGGCAACGCGAAAAAGTCCGAAGGATCCTGCGCCGGATTTACGACGACACAAAAACCTACATCGGCATCAAGACCCTCACGAGCCTGCTAACGGGCGTGGTGAGCTACCTGATCATGTCGACGGTTGGCCTCGATTTCGCCCTTTTCTGGGCCATGCTGATCTTCCTGTTCAATTACATCCCCACGATCGGCTCTATCGTAGCGACGTTTTTTCCCTCTATCCTCGCGCTCGTGCAGTTTTCTTCCCTAGCCCCCTTCCTCATTATTGTCATCGGAGTATCGGCCACGCAGGTGTTGGTCGGCAATATATTGGAGCCGCGCCTGATGGGCAACACGCTCAACCTGAGCCCTCTTGTCATTCTGCTCTCCCTCGGCCTCTGGGGCACCCTTTGGGGAATACCGGGGGCCATCCTTTGTGTGCCCATCACGGTCCTGATGACCATTATCTTCAGCAATTTCGAGGGAACCCGCGCCTTTGCGGTCCTGCTTTCGCGGGACGGGGAAACCAGTACCGAAACCTGATGAACCGGCGTCTTCTGCTTTTTCTTGCCATTCCGACCATGCTGGCGGCCGAACTTCCGGAACCGGTGGAGCGGATTTTCCTTACCCCGCAGGCCTCCCCGGAAGTGAGGCGGGCTGCCCATGAGCTTGCCGATCTCATGGAACGGACCTTCGGGGAGCGGCCTGGACTGCGCCGGGACCCGCTCTCCGGAACTGGAAGCGGCCTGCGCATTGGTCCTGCGCCGGAGCACCCGGTCTTTGATGACGATCCCCTGACCGACGAAGTGCTGGTGGAGCGCACCTCGCGGGGCCTCGCCATTCATGGCTCCGACAACACCGCCACCGTGATGGCCGTCTACCGCTTCGCAGAGGCCTTTCTGGGCTGGCGCTATTTCCAGCCCGGCCCCCTTGGCCTGGAGCGACTTGACCGACCGCCGCCTTTTCCGGAGATGAAGGGAGATCCCGCCGTCCTCCTGCACGAATCGCCCTCTTTCCGGAGCCGCCGCTTAGGCGGAGTGCAGCCGCGCGGGCTTCTTGCCGACTGGCCGGACTGGCGCGCATGGCATGGACTGCGCGAGCGCTACCAGTACAATCACAGCGTGCATCGGGTCGTTCCGCCGCAGCTTTTCGACGAACATCCGGACTGGTTTGCCAAAGGCGGGGACGGACTTCCCCAACGACCGCCCTTTCCGGAAGTCAATGGCTACAACGACCATCCCGACCTTCGCAACGAGGAGCTGCGCGACTGGGTTGCCGGCCAGGCGCTGGCTTCCCTTGCCGAAAAGACCCCCCTGATCCTTCCGGAGGATTTCCGTCCCCCGCCTCCGCCGCCGGGACGCGGGACCCGCCATCGGGTGCAGCAATCCCCGGGCCTGCTCTCCCTGAGCCTGAGCCTCGGGGATTCCTATGTTTTCGGCCATTTTCCGGAAGGGTATGCCGCCCGGCCGGACGGCTTTTTTCGGCGCTGGCCCGATTGGAGCCCGCACGTTTTCCGGTACAGTAACGCGGTCGCCGAGCGCATCCTCTCGGTGTACGAACGTTCCCGCTGGCCGGGACCGCGGAGCCGTCCGGAGCTGCGACTGGGCTGCCTGTCCTACCTCGTGTGGGAAAATGTCCCGAAGGATCCGCCTCACCCCTCCCTCGTACCATGGCTGACCTTTGACCGCAGTCAGTGGCACGATCCCGCCGCTCGGGCGGATGACCTTGCCCTGCTCAAACAATGGACCGCCAAAAGCGAGCTTCCTCCCGGCACCTGGGATTACCTTTTCGGGGTCGGCTTCCTCATTCCCCGGTCGCTTTCCGAAATCGTCCGCACCTCCATTCCCGCTCTCCACGAAAGCGGGGTGCGCGCGTACTACTCTCAGGTGGGGGCGATCTGGCCCTTCGACGGCCATACCACCTGGCTGACGGCGCGGCTGCTCCGGGACCATCGCGCCGATGGATCGGCGCTGCTGAACGAGTATTTCGAGGAGTTTTTCGGTCCTGCGGCCGGTCCCATGCGCCGCTTCTATGACCTCGCCGAAGAGGCATGGATGGGGCAGGAGGGACCGT
This sequence comes from uncultured Puniceicoccaceae bacterium, assembly GCA_964345345.1. Lineage (GTDB taxonomy): Bacteria > Verrucomicrobiota > Verrucomicrobiia > Opitutales > Oceanipulchritudinaceae > Oceanipulchritudo. The sequence goes on from CAYFRH010000068.1 coordinate 8,362, forward strand.
CGTGGTGGCTTCGCTACTGGAAGGATCCCTACCAGGTACACCTTCTTCCGGCGGCGCGGCGCGGCGCGATGAAAAAGCTCCTCGCGGAAGCAGCCGTCCGCGCCCGTTCGGTCCCGACCCGTCCGGAAAGCGGGCTCGCCCATGCCCGTTTCAAACTCCGCGTCGAAGCCGTCCGCGAGACCTTCGCCCTTACGGAAGCCTTTGCCGCGTACATGGAGGCCCTTTTCCACCTTCAGGCGGGCCTGCAGGCCCGGCGCGCGGGAGAGGCGCCCTCCTTTCCGGCGCTTCTCGACCGCGCCGACCGCGCTCTCCGTCTCCGCACCGAACTCGTGGAAATGCGGGACCTTCTCGTCGCAGGAAAGCCGCTGCGCGAGCGCGCGGCGGATCTGTCATGGGTTTTCCGCTACGACTCCGCGGGCGGGTCCCTTGCCGATGCCCTGCGCCGGGCGCCCACGCCGGCCCTCGCCAATCGGGCCGCGCGCCTCCTTGCGAAATGGAACCGCCTTCGCGGAGGCCGACCCTTCTCCGTGGCAACGCAGGGACCGTTCCGGGAGATCCTTCACGACAACCAATTCGAGAAGGCGGAGGACCGGCGCATCTGGCAGCGACAGTTCCTTTCTTCCGCGGGACTCTCCCTGGGGCACGGTGAGGACGGGGCGTTCCAGGTCCGCAATGCCCGTCGCGGGCACCTGTACCAGCTGTTCCGCATTCAACCGGAGGCGACCTATCTCGGAGAACTCGTCACGACCCCGCGGCAATCGGCCACGGGACAGGTCGCGCTTCTGATCGATTTTCTCGATGAAGACCTGCGCCCGCTTGAAACGGAGTATCCGCGCGCCCGCATCCTTCCGCCCGGGGAAGGTCCCGCCCGCCAGTCCCTGACGGTGGTCGCCCGACCGCCGGAAAAGGCCGCATACGGGCGCCTGCTTATTCGCTTTTTTGAGCTTGATCCGGACCAGCCGGTGGATCTTCACGAGGTTCGGGTATGGTCTCTTCCTCCTTCCCCGAACCCGTAAACTCCTTCATGGTCGCCTCGCCTTCGGCAGTAATGCCCTCACGGCGAAGGACGGCGAGCATCGTCCGCCCGAGAATATAAAGGTCCAGCCGGAAGCTGCGGTGCTCCACATACCAGCGGTCCAGGCGAAGTCGTTCCTCCCAGCCGACCGCGTTACGTCCCCGGACCTGCGCCCAACCGGTGAGTCCCGGCAATACCTCCAGCCTCCGCGCCTGGTCGGGACGGTAGCGCGGGACATACCGGGTCGGCAAAGGCCGGGGACCGACGAGGCTCATTTCGCCCCGGAGAATATTCCAGAGTTCCGGAAGCTCGTCGAGCGAGGTCGCCCGCAGCGCTCTGCCGAAAGAGGGGAGTCGCTGCGCATCCGGAAGAAGCCTTCCCGTTCCATCGCGCTCCTCCGTCATCGTGCGGAACTTGATCAGCCGGAAGGGCCTACCGTCCTTGCCCGCGCGCTCATGGCGAAAGAAGAGCGGTCGCCCCAGAACAAGGCCGACGGCGACCGCGGTCCCGGCGAAAAGCGGAAGCCAGACCGGGGCGGTGAGCAGGATCGCGACGATATCGAAGCAGCGTTTCATTTCATACCCGCACCCCGGCTTTGCTTTTAGGTCAATTCAAGTACGGCTTGTACTCGGGAACAAAGCTCTGCACGCGTTGTTTCAAATCGTCCTGGGGAGTGCCGGGCAGGCAGTCGCGAAGGCCGTCAAAGAACGCCACCACCTCCTGGTAATCATACGGCGTACCCATGAAGCGTGTTATACGGGGATGATGGGTCGGGCTGAGATGCTCGCCCTCATGTTGTAGTTCCTCGAACAGTTTTTCGCCCGGGCGCAGGCCGGTAATGGCGATTTCAATGTCTCGTTCCGGTTCGTAGCCGGATAGCTGGATCATCCGGCGCGCCAGATCGAGGATCTTGACCGGATTTCCCATATCGAGGACAAAAATCTCTCCGCCCGCTCCCTGGCTCGCGCACTGCAACACAAGCCCCGAGGCCTCCGGAATGGTCATAAAGTAGCGGATGACCTCCGGGTGCGTCACCGTCACCGGCCCGCCGTCGGCGATCTGACGCCGAAAAAGCGGCACCACGCTGCCGGACGAGCCAAGGACATTGCCGAAGCGCACCGCCATAAAGCGGGTCCTGCCCCCGTTGCTCTCGTTCAGGCTCTGAATGAAAATCTCCGCGAGGCGCTTGCTTGCCCCCATGATATTGGTCGGGTTGATCGCCTTGTCCGTGGAGATGAGGACAAACCGTTCGACCTCGAAGGCACGGGCGGCCAGAGCCAGTTTACGTGTCCCGAAGGTATTGTTTTTCAAGGCCTCGCAGGCCTGGGATTCCATGATCGGAACATGTTTGTGGGCGGCGGCGTGAAAAAGGATCTGCGGCCGGTAGCGCCCTAAAATTTCCCGCATGCGGGGATCGTCCCCGACATCCCCGATAAGACCAAGAATGTTGCCGTTCGTGCGGCCCCCGCGCCGAAGTTCCTGCTCCACCTGGTAGAGTTGGACTTCGCTTCGGTCGACGAGGATCAGCCGTTCGGGCGAATGGGAAAATATCTGGCGGCATAGCTCGCTCCCGATGCTGCCGCCCGCTCCCGTCACCATGACGACTTTGCCTTGGATCAGGGCTTTGATATCCTCCGTCTTCAGGTCGACCGGTTTTCGCCCGAGGAGATCTTCGATTTCCACCGGGCGGATTCGGGAAGAGCGCACGAGACCGGTCGCCAGCTCCGTTACCGAGGGCATGATGTCCGTGGAAAGCCCGAGGGACCGCGCACGTTCCGTAATCTCGAGAATTCGCTTCGCCGGCGCGGAGGAGGTCGCGATGATAATCCCCTGGATCCCATACCGGTTGCGGACCTTTTCGAGGTTGTCCGGGGAACCCCAGACGGGAGTACCGTGGACGAGATGGTTCCACTTGCGCGGATTATCATCGAGAAAAACCACCGGTCGCAGTCCCACCCCGGCGCGGCTTTGCAGGTCGTAGCAAAGGTCCGTGCCGGTCCGCCCGGCCCCGATAATCGCCACCCGCTTCCTCTTCTGCATGCCTTTGCGGTCCGAGCGTGAACGCTCCCGCCAGACGCGCAGCGCCGTACGAAAGCCCGTCAAAAGAAAAAGGCTGATGATGAAATCCGCCAACAGCACGCTCCGGGGCGGAATTGAGAGGATGGGAAAAAAGTACCAGCCAAGGACCAGCAAGACCGAGGCAATCGTCAGCGCCATGACGATGCGGAACAGGTCCGGCATCCGGAAATAGCTCAGGAGAACCCCGAACTGGCCGAACAGAAACAGAAAAACCAGCTTCAACAGGAGAATCAAAGGCAGGGCCTCATAGAACTCCTCCTGAAACTCCGGCGGGATCACGAATTCGAAACGCAGCAGATACCCGCCCCAAAGGCTTACGACAAAGAGAAGACTGTAGATGAAAGCCAACAGGATGCTACGCCCGAACAGCAGCTGGTTCCCGACAGCCTGCAGGAAATGGAAAAGACGAAGTTTCATCAGGGTTGAGGAAAACCCTTTAACCTTGCCATGCGGAGGCCGATGACAAGCTCCTTTTCTCTCCCGCAGCAGGGGAGCGCGGCGATCCAATGGGTTCTCCTTAGGGGAACAGCCCATGTGGTTCCAAGGGATAAAGACCGGAAAAACTAAAAAGGAATTGACTTCCTTGTAGGACTAAACACGAATGGAAATAGGTAATTTACCTTACCTTTTGTCGCAAACAAACTTCACTCATGGTCACACCAACTGTCGCACAGGTTTTCCTGTTTGCCTCCGGGCTCGGGGTGGGCGTTCTAACAACCGCCCTGCTCACCGTTTGGGTCAAACGTTTCGCCCTGCGCTGGAATCTGGTCGATAAGCCCAACCAACGCAGCCTGCACCGCGCCCCCATTCCTCGAGTGGGCGGAATCGCCATCTGCGGCGGGTTCATAGCCGGACTTGCCTATTTCTATCTACTCCGCGAATTCATCCCGGGGTTGGAGTGGGTCGTTGCCTTCCCCGACAAATGGATTCTGGTCGGGGCCGGCTTGATGTTCCTCCTCGGCCTGACCGATGACCTGCGCACGATCCAACCGAAGGTCAAACTCGCCTTTCAGGCTCTGGCTGCCTTTTTCGTCGTTGCAGCGGGATTCCGATTCCAGATTCCCTTTCTCTATTTCGAGGATCTTGGTGTCTTGAATGACCTCCTTAGCGCCGCCATTACCTTTCTCTGGATCATCGGTATCATCAATGCGGTCAACCTCATGGACGGAATGGACGGCCTTGCCGCCGGCATGTCGGTCATCGCGGTTGTCAGCCTGACCATTGCCCTCGCCCTCAACGGCTACGGTGCGGACCTCGTTCTGGTCACTGCCTTCATCGGAGCCCTCCTCGGGTTTCTTCTCTACAACATGCACCCGGCTTCCATTTTCATGGGGGATTCCGGAAGCTTATTTCTCGGTTTTATCCTTGCGACCTTCTCCCTTCCCGCGCCCGGAGAGAGTATCGGCGGGTTGACCTATCTTGTCCCCGTTCTCGCCCTTGGGCTCCCCATCCTTGATACCTTGACCGCCATCGCCCGTCGCGGCGCTCAGGGCAAAGGCATATTTACCGCTGACAAGGATCATATTCACCATCGCATCTTCGCCAAGTACGGAGGACAGCAGCGTTCCGCTGTCTTCGCGCTATACGCCGTCAACGCGGTCTTCGGGGTCATGGCGATCTTCGTGCTCAGCTCCGAAGCTTTCGCGCAAGTGGCTCTGGTCCTCTCTTTGACCGCTCTTTTCTGCCTGTTCTTCCTGCTGCGTCTCGGTTACATCCAATTAAAACCCGAGTCCAGGGTAGAGGAGGTTCGTTGACATGCCTTCTGCGGAAGAAAGCCCGCACAATCATCCTGAAGCGCCAAGGGGTCGCGAAAAACACGAAGAACTTACCTGCCCGGAGGATGTTGACTGGATCTTGGACGTCGACCATCTGCGGGCGGCCGGCGGGGCTCCCCTTGCCCGCCGATTCGGCCTGAAAGAAGCCTCGGCGAAGGAACCGCATTTCCCTTTCTCCCTCGATGAATCCTCGTCGGTCCTGTGGGAACGCGAGCTTCGGCAGTTATCGATGGCAACGGGAGAAAAGCACCTTGTTCTCTCCGCTTACAGTGAGCGCGAGCAGCAAACTCTCCTTTTTCACGCCCGGGTTGCCGGGTACCGGGAAAATGGACTTCCCCGCGTCGTAGCCAGTTTTCAGAAAATCGATGCCGCCAGCCACCAGTCGAATGGGGAAGCCATGCAGCAAAACTGGCTTTACTTACTGCACGAGATCAAGAATCCCCTCTCCCTTCTCCAAGCTTCCGATCAGATCGACGCCAATTGGCAGGAAGAAACGGACACAGAAACCGATGGCGTCCGTCTCCGCCGCTTCGCTATCCGTTGCCTTGAGGACCACCTCCGCAACGGCGTCCTCCTTGCCACCGAGGAGAATTCGAGAATTCCCAACCGTCCCGCCCCATTCGACCTGAAACTCTTTCTGGAAGACATCCGCAATGTCTATTCACCGCTGCTCGAATTGCAGAAAAACCGGCTGGAGCTGCAGACCGACATTGAGGATGTGCGCACAGTTCGCCTCGACCGCACCCTTCTTAGTCAGCTGCTCAACAATCTCCTCCTCAACAAGCTCAATCTACTCGAAAATCAAACCATCCTGCTCCGGGCTGAAAGCTCCGCCGCTTCCTCTGACGAAAAGGGGCCGATAATTCACTTCCTGATCGAGGACGAGGGTCCCCCTTTCCCCGCGCAAATTGTGGCGGGAGAGCGCGGCGGAAGCCCCCCCGCCCCCCCCCGCCCCCCCCCACCCGGCTCCCCCGCCGCCCCCGGCCGCTGTCGCCCTCGCGG